>JBOGKJ010000089.1:0-24309 GCA_050745565.1 Terriglobales bacterium
CCCTACCGCATCACCGCCAAGCTCGGTGAAGGCGGGATGGGCGCGGTGTGGCGCGCCACCGACACCCGCCTGCAGCGCGAAGTCGCCGTCAAGGTCGTCCTGGCGCAGTTCAGCGGCCGATTCGAGCGCGAGGCGCGCGCCATTGGCGCCCTCAACCACCCCAACATCTGCTCACTTTACGACGTCGGCCCCAGCTTCCTGGTAATGGAGCTGGTCGAGGGCCCTACGCTGGCCGGGCGCATCGCCGGCGGCCGGCTGCCGCTCGAGGAAGCGCTGCCGCTGGCGCTGCAGATCGCCGAAGGCCTCGAGTTCGCCCACGAGCACGGCATCGTCCACCGCGACCTCAAGCCCGCCAACATCAAGATCACGCCCGAAGGCCGCATCAAGATCCTCGACTTCGGCCTGGCGCGGGCGCTCTCGACCGAATCCAGCGCCAGCCTCGCGGCCGAGGCACCGACGCAGACCACGCCGCCAACACTGGCCGGGACCATGTTGGGGACCGCCGCCTATATGGCGCCGGAACAGGCGCGCGGGCAGCCGGCGGACCGGCGCGCCGACATCTGGGCCTTCGGCGTGGTGCTCTACGAGATGCTCATCGGCGAGCGGCCCTTTGCCGGACCCACACTTTCGGACACGCTGGCCGCCGTGCTGCGCGCTGAGCCCGACTTCGAGGGTCTGCCCTTGGTTGCACGCGCCGTCATCGAGGGTTGCTTGCGCAAGCACGCGCGCGAACGCTGGCAGGCGATTGGGGACGTGCGCCTCGCCCTCGCCGGCACGCTGCCAACCTGGCAAGGTGCGGCGGCCGCGCCCCCGCCGAGGGCGGCGCCGGGGCGGCGCCGGCCCCAGTTGCTCGCCGCCGGCGCCGCAGTGGTATTGCTGGCGGCGGCCGGGGCAGCGGCCTATTTTCGCCCGGCGCCGCCGCCAGCCCCCCTGATCCGCTTCGCAATTACTCCGCCCGACAACACCCGCGTCGCCAGTTTCAGCGCACCTGCAATCTCGCCTGACGGCAGCACAATCGCCTTCGCCGCCGTGGGCGCCGACCACGTACCACGCATCTACCTGCGCCGCCTGGATGGAGCGGCAGCCGAGCCGCTCAGTGGCACCGGTGGGGCATCGCAGCCTTTCTGGTCGCCCGACAGCCACTCTCTCGGTTTCTGGAAAGACGGCAACCTGGAGAAAATGGATCTGGCCGGCGGTCCGCCGGTGCCGCTCGCCGCCGCTGCCCACATGCAGGGGGCCAGCTGGGGCTCCGGCGGGGTGATTGTCTTTGCTCCCACCGGGAGCGGCCCCCTGTACAAAATTCCAGCCGACGGCGGGGCCGCGGTCCCGGTAACCGTGCTGGACCGTAGCCACGCCGAAATCAGCGACGATTGGCCGGCGTTCCTGCCCGATGGCCGGCACTTCCTCTATCTGACACATCCCGCGGCGCTGGTGGGAACGATCTGCATAGGCTCGCTGGACCGGACGCCGGCGCGCCGGCTGATCCGGTCCACCTCGAACCCGCTCTACGCCTCCGGCAACTTGTTGTTCATCAGCGGCGGCAGCACCCTTATGGCGCAGCCATTCGACCTGGCGCATCAGGCTCTCACCGGCCAAATGGTCTCCGTGGCCACCGTCAGCCACTCAGGCCCTTTGGGCTATTTCACCGCCTCATCCAGCGGCATATTGGCGTACCAGTCCGCCGACCTCAGCCAGTTATCGGTGGCGTGGTACGACCGCGGCGGCCATCGCCTGGGCGCCGCCGGCGCCCCCGGTCAACACCTCGGGCTGACGCTGTCGCCCAACGGGAAAAGCGCGATCGTCACCGAGATTGATGGCGGCCGCCAAGCCATGGACCTGTGGCGCTACGACCTCAGCCGCAACGTGCGCGTGCCCTTCCTGCTCGATTTTTCGATGACCATGGATGGCGTCTGGTCGCCCGACGGCCGCCAGATCGCCTTTTCCGGCGCGCGCCAGTCCATCAAAGGCGACCTTTACCGCGAACCCGCCGACGATGTGGGCGCGCCGGAGCTGCTCTACTCCGATAATGACTTCAAGGTTCCCACCAGCTGGTCGCCCGACGGCAAATATCTGCTCTACGAATCGGAACTGCGCGGCGAGTCGGACGTGGTCTGGGCATTGCCATTGACCGGTGCGCGGAAGCCCTTTCAGGCCGCCCACGGCCGCGAGGGCACGTTTTCGCCCGACGGTCACTGGGTGGCGTACCAATCCGAGGAAACCGGCCGTGACGAAGTTTACTTGACGCCGTTTCCGGGCCCCGGCCCGCGCTGGTTGGTCTCAACCGCCGGCGGAGAATATCCGCGCTGGCGTGCCGACGGCAAGGAACTGTACTATGTCTCACCGGACAACCAGCTCATGGCCGCCACGGTGGATAGCAGCGCCACGCCTCCGCGGGTTGGCGCCGCGCAGGCGTTGTTCAGCCCCGCCGCCGGGGTCATCGCCGGTCAGCCACCGTTTGCCGCAGCGGCCGATGGCCAGCGCTTCCTGGTGATTACGACCGCCAGCCCGATCGGACCGCAGGCGCTAAACGTGGTCGTCAACTGGCGCCCGGCGACGAAGCACTAACAGGATCCAGGCCGAGAGCGCGAAGGAATTGTGCCGCAATCCGCGGCGCATCATAGCGCTCGACCGCCCGGCGGCCGTTTTCGGCGAGCCGCAAACGCACTTGGGGAGAGGCCAGCAAGGAGTTGAGCAAGGCGGCCAGGGCGCGCTCGTCGCCGGGCGGATAGAGCCGGCCGTTGTGCTGGTCGTGGACGAGCTCAGGGATGGCGGCGGCGCGGGCGGCGACAATGGGCAGGCCGGCGGCCATGGCCTCGAGCAGCACAATGCCGAAGGCCTCCTGGCGGCTGGGCAGGCAAAAGATGTCGGCGGCGCGGTACTCGGCGGCCAGGGCGGCGCGCGCCACGTGGCCACAAAAGCGCACGCGGCTGCCGAGGCCGAGCCGGGCGGCGAGGCGGCGCAACCGATCAAGTTCGGGGCCAATGCCGACGACGCGCAGCTCGCAATCGGCGTCCACGGTCGCGATGGCGCGCAGCAGCGTGGCAACGTCCTTGCGCGGGTACAGGTGCGCGACGCACAGCACCACGGGCCGCGAGGCCGGCCGGGTTGGGGCCGTCGCCAGCAGCGCCTGCCAACCAGCGAGATCAATGCACTCCGGGATCACGTGGATGTGCTCGGGCCGCACCCCATAGCGGCCCCTCACCGCACCGGCGGCATACGCGCTGGGCACCAGCACGTACGCGGCGCGGCGGGCCCGCCGGGCTTCCAGCCGGGCCTGCAACTCCAGACTGAACCGCGTCCAACCGCGCTCAAAACGCGCCTCCTCCGCCAGCACCCCCTTGATGGCGGCAATCGGGGCGCGGCCGCGCGGCAGCCAAAGACCATCCAGATCCACACCCACCACGGCGTCGTAACCCTCGGCCGGATCGAGGCGCCAGTTGAACCAAAGCCGCCGCCACAGGCCCGCCGTGCGCGCCGGGGCGCGCAACTCGACCTGGTGCCCCAACCGTTCGAGGCCCTGCGCCAGAGTCGCCACGCCAACATAGGTTCCGCTTCCCTGCCGGACGTTGGCCGGCGTGCCGCTCACAAACAGCAGCCGGGCGGCGCGGCCGGTCCTTGGGCCACGGGCAATGGAGAGCGCGCAGGGCATGACAACTCCATTTTACGCGGCCCGTCTCCATGCTGGCCAGTTCGCGGGCGGGCGGAAGGCGGCGTGGCGGCTGGTTCCCGCGAGCGGCGCTCCGGGTCCACGCCTCAGCGGGTGGCAACCAGGGTGGCGACTGCCATCAGCACGGCGGCCGCAAGATAGCCGGCGAAGATGTCGCCGCGGCTGCCTATGCCGACCACGTCGAACAGCCAAGGCGCCACCACGCCGCGGGCCGCGGTCTCGGGCGCATACAAACACGCCAAGGCCAACAATTGACGGGCGCGGGCCCCTGCCCCTGCTCGCTGAGACGCTCGCAGCGCCGTGCCCGCACTCGAAGGGCTGTGGAGCGCCGGCCCGGGGCCCGGTGAGCCCAAGCCGGCGCGAGCCTCGCAGCCCTTCGCGCCGACTTTGCCCGCCGTGCAAACGGCGCGACTCCCGCGAATCGTCACCCGCCCATGCCATCCCGCATGCGCAGGCCGCGCATCGCCGCTGGGTCCGGGGGCGAGCGCCGGCCGACAGTTGATCATGACGATTTCATGAAATATGCTGGGGCCACGGTGAAAATGACCCAGGTGCGGAACTTGCCGGAACCGCTGTACCGGCAGTTGAAGCTGCGCGCGACGGACGAGGGGCTTTCCATGTCCGATTTCGTACGCCGCGAACTCAGCAAGGCGCTCGATCATCCGCCCCGGCAGCAGGTTTTAGCGCGGTTGAGTCGGCGGCGCCGCGGTCCGATTCAACCCTCGGCGGCAGCCATCATCCGGCGGGAGCGGGAACGCCGTTGATCGTCTTGGACGCATCCGCGGTGGTGGAGCTTCTGTTGGCCACACCGTTGGGGGCGGCAGTGGAGGTTCGGCTGACCGACCCGGCCGAGGGCCTCCACGCGCCCCATCTCATTGACCTGGTGGTTGCGCAGACACTGCGCCGGCTGGAGCGTCATCATCAGGTCACTATTGACGGGCGCGGGCCCCTCATGCCCGGCTACGCCGGGCATCCCGCTTGGGCTCGCGCCGGCCCGGGGCCCGGCGAGCCCAAGCCGGCGCGAGCCTCGCGGGCGACGCGGCGGCGGCCATGCGCGAGCTGCGGGCTTTGGACCTCGTCCGGCATCCCCACGCGCCGATGATGCCTCGCATCTGGTCGTTGCGCCACGCCGTAAGCGCCTACGATGCTGCTTACGTTGCGCTGGCCAAAAGGCCGGGTGCTCGCCTGCTCACCTGCGACAGACGCCTGACCCATGCGCCGGAAATGCGCGCGACGGTCGAAGTGGTGCGGGCCGCTTGAGCGACGCTACTGGGCGCGCAGCACTTGGGCGGGATCGAGGCGGGCGGCGCGGCGGGCGGGCAGCCAGGCCGCGGCGAGTGCCACGGCCAGCATGAGGCCGGCGGCGGCGGCGAAGCTGGCCGGGTCGGTGGGCGCGACGCCAAACAACTGTGCGGCGATGATCTGGGCGGCGAAATAGCCCCCGATGACGCCCGCAGCCACGCCGGCCAGGGTCATCCCCAGCGTCTCGCGCAGCACGCTCCATTGCAGTTGAGTGCCGCGCGCTCCGAGCGCCATGCGGATGCCCAACTCGCTCCGCCGTCGCGCCACCGCATAGGCCATCGTGCCCTCAATGCCGATGGCCGCCAGCAGCAGGCCCAGCAGGCCAAAGAATCCGCCCAGATCGGCGAACATGCGCTGCTGATCGTGCGCCAGGCCGCTGGCGGCGGTCTGGAGCTCGAGGCGGGTGGGGGCGAGCGCCGGGTCAATGTCGTGCAGCGCCAGCCGGATGCCGACTGCGGCGGCGCTCTCGCTGCCGCTAAAGCGCACCTCGAACGTCACCAGACCGGTCACGAGTGGCGCCTGCATCCAGGGTTCGTAGAGCGTCGGCGGCATGGCGCCGCGCACGCCGCCGAACCGCGCGTTGGCGCACACCCCGACGATGCGGTAGTAAACCGTTTGGTTGCTGAACAGGCTCTCGCCGATACTGCGGCCGATGGGGGTGGCACCGCCGAAGATCTTTTCGACCAGCGCCTGGTTCACCACGGCCACGCGGGCGTTGGCGGCCGTGTCATCGGCCGTGATGCCGCGGCCATACAGCAGCGGGATGCCCAGGGTCTTGAAGAAATCGGGGCCGACGGTGTTCATGTAGACGCCGGCGGCGCGATCGCTCAGCTTCAGGCCAGGTACGGTGACGCCGCCATTGCTCGACCAGCCGGTGAGCAACGGCAGCCGGGACGAAGTTGCGGCGGCAACGCTGGGAAGCGCCTGCAGCCGTACCTGCACGCGGCGGTAGAGCGTCAGGAGCGCCGGGCCGCGATAGCCGGCCTGGGTGCCATCGAGGCTGACCAGCAACAGATTGCGCGGATTGAAGCCGAGCGGCCGCCGTTGCAGTGCCGTAAGTGTGCGCAGGAAAAGACCCGCCCCGATGAGCAGCACCAGCGAGAGCGCCACCTGAGCGATGACCAGTGCCTTGTCGGCTCCGAGCCGGACGCGGCCGGTACCGCCGCGCCCACCGGCGAGCGCGCTGGCGACGCCGACCCGGGTGGAACGCATCGCCGGCGCCAGGCCGAAGCCGATGCCGACCAGCACCGCAACCGCGGCAGTGAAGACCACAATCGGGCCGTCCACGCCGACGGTGAGCGGCAGGGGCGTGCCGTCGCCGCCCATCAGCGCGAGCAGCAGGCGCACACCGAGCGGCGCCAGCGCCGCGCCGAGGGCACCCCCGCCGAGCGCGAGCAGGAGACTTTCGGTGAGCAACTGCCGGACGAGGCGGGCACGGCTGGCGCCCAGCGCCAGCCGGACGCTAATCTCCTGGCGCCGGGCGCTGGCGCGCGCCAGCAGCAGCGCCGCAATGTTCACGCAAGCGAGCAGCAGCAGCAAGCCCACGAGCGCCATGAGGATCCAGAGCGTCTGACTGCCGGAGCCCTGATACGGACTGAAGCCCTGTTCGCCGCGCTGCAGCCCGAGCTGAGGGGTGGCGTCGGCCTTGGGCGCCGGGCTCAGTCCGGTGAGCGTGAGGCTGCGAAACAGCGGGCCGAGCGCCGCCACCGCCTGCTGGCGGCTGACGCCGGGCGGCAGGCGCGCCATCATCTGCAACCACCAGTAATCGGTGGAGCGATAGAGGGACACGTTGGGGGGCGCCAGCCCCCACGCAGTAAGCGTTGCCGGCGAGGAGGGCGACATGCTGACCCAGGCATCAACCTCACTTCCGGTCTGGACGCCGTGGAAGGAGGGCGTGGCGACGCCGACGATGGTGGCCGGCGTGCCCGCGATCAGCGCGGCCCGGCCGACAATGCCCGGAGCGCGCGCAAACTGCCGCGTCCAGTAGCCGTAGCTAAGCACGATGGCGGTGGGGGCGCCGTCACGCTCATCGCCGCGGCCGATCAGGCGGCCGCGCGCCACTTTCACGCCCAGGCCGCTGAAAAACTCGCCCGTCACCAGCGTGGCGCGCAGCGTTGCAGTCTCGCCGCCGACCTCCAGCGCGGTGGGGCCGAATCCCAGCGGCGCAAAACCGAAAATGCTCGAGAGCACGCCCTGACTATGATCGCGCAGTTGCTCGTAGGTGGGATAGGCGAGCGAATAGCTCGCGGCGCCCGCCACCGGCGGCCCCTGCCCGCCGCTTTGGTTCAGTGCGCCCGGCCGCTTCGCGGCGTGCCAGTAGAGCAGCGTTAGCCGACCCGGGTCCGGCACCGGCAGTGAACGCCACGCAGCCGCGTTGAGCACGCTGAAGATGGCGGCGTTGGTGCCGATGCCGAGCGCCAGCGAGATCACAACGACGGCGGTGAAGCCGGGCGAGCGCCGCAGCGAGCGCAGGGCGAGTTTGGCGTCGCGGCGCAGATCGTCGAGCCAGCGGAGGCCGCGCTGGTCGCGCCAGGCAGCTTCGATCTGGTCCGGGCCGCCCAGGCGCAGCGCAGCGCAGCGGCGGCCCGCCCCCTCGGCCGCGAGCAGCGCCGCGTGCGTGTCAAGCTCCTCGCGCAGCCGCCTCGCCGAGCGGTCACCGCGCAGGCTCGCCGCCAGCCGATACAACCACTCCCGCAGGCTAGGCATGGCCATCTCCAGCCAGCAGGCGGGCCATCAGGGCCGCCATCTGTTCCCACTCCTGGGCGGCGGCGGCGAGCTGGCGGCGGCCGCGGGCGGTGATCGAGTAATACCGGGCCCGCCGGTTGTTCTCGCTCGCGCCCCAGGCGGAGCGGACCCAGCCGCGCTGCTCCAGCCGCAGCAGCGCCGGATAGAGCGACCCCTGGTTCACCGCCAGCAGATCGCGCGACACCTGCTCCAACCGCCGCGCGATGCCGTAGCCGTGCAGCGCGCCCAGCGTGGCCAGCGTTTGCAGCACCATCAGATCCAGCGTGCCGCGCAGCAGCTCCTGTTTGTTCTCCCCCACGCCGGCTCCTTTCGACAGCCAACATGAGCGTAGCGCCCGCCATGTTGTTTGTCAACAGGGCAGGGCGGGCGCGGGTTGAATCTAGTCCGTTTGTTAGTTTATTCTGGCGTTATGGCCACGGCTCCCAGACGCAAGCGCGCGCCAGCGCCCACCACCTTCAACGTGCATCAGGCCAAGACGCAGCTCTCGCGGCTGCTGGCGCGGGTGGAAAAAGGCGAGCGCATCACCATTGCCCGCCACAACAAGCCGGTGGCGGTGTTGGGGCCGGTCCCGGCGCCGCGCCGCTGGGACACAGCCAAGGGCCTGATTTGGATTGCGGAGGATTTTGACGCGCCGATGCCGGATTTCGAGGCTGAGTTCTATGGCGACGCCGGGCCCGACTTTTGACCGCCCTGCTGGACACGCACGTTTTCCTGTGGGCGATCCGGACGAAAGGCTCGCTCAGCGTTCGAGCTAAAGCCGTTCTGGAAGCTCCGGGCACGTTCCTGCTGAGCCACACCAGCCTGTGGGAGGTGGTGATCAAGGCAGGTCGAGGGAAACTCAATCTGCCGCGGCCGGTTATGCCGTTCCTGGTCGAGCAAGCGGCTCTGAACCGCGTGCAACTCCTGCCCATCAGGCTCGGTCACCTGGAGCAGCTCGAACGCTTGCCGCTACTCCATCGTGACCCGTTTGACCGCTTGCTGGTTTCTCAAGCGCTGGCCGAGGGGATCGCGTTGATCAGTGCCGACGGCCAATTGAGCCGTTACGGGGTCGAGGTCATCTGGTAGCGGCGGTGGTCTTGAGCGCCACCGGCTGCAGGCCGGCGGCGGCCAATTGCCGATTGAAGCTGGCGAGCGCGCCGGTTTTGACGCCGGCATACTGCGCCAGCACCTGGTCGAGCTCGGCCGAGAGGGCCTTGAAAACAGCGTAGGTCTGGTCGGTGGGCCGGGCGTCGTAGCCACCCTCGATCACGCCCATCAGGTGGCCGATGCGGTTGTTGAGCTTGATGGGGAAGTTCAGTGGGTCTTCGCTGGCGTGGCTCAGCGGCTGGTAGATGGTGGTCTCGATCGTAGTCAGATTGCCGATCAGGGCGGTGCCGGACTGGCGCAGCGCGGCATCCTGGGTATGGGCAAGTCGGTCATGGACCTGGTCGCGCAGCGCGCGCACGTCAATGACGGCCTGATTGGCTTTGGTTTCGGCGGCGACCACTTGCTGATCGAGGTCGAATTCGGCCTGCAGGTCGGCCTGGGTGGCGGGCGAGTGGGAGTTAGGTAAAACGCGAAACTGCACACTCTGGGTGGCGCCATCGGCGGCTATGCGCGCGGTGTAGGCGCCCGGTACGGCGGTGGGGCCGCTGGTGACATTGGCGCCCCACAGCACCATGCCGGGGAAGGTGGTGGCGCCGGGGTAGCGGAGGTTCCAGGTGAACTGGTTGATGCCCACGCGGGTGGTGGGGGCGGCGGCGGCGCCGCGGCCCCGGCCGCCCGCCGCCGGAGCGGCGCCACGCCCGCCACGCCGTCCACCGGGGGCGGCGCTGACGTAGCGACCCACGCGATGGCCTTGGGAATCGAGAATCTCGACGGTGACCTGGCGGGCGCGCGCCGGCAAGTAGTAGGACAGCGTCAGGCCGCGGCTGCCGCGGGCGGCATCTTGCGGCTGGAAGACCTTGAGGGCGGCGGCGGAGGCCACCTCAGGCTTAAGCTGGCGCAGCACGTCCATGTTCTGCAGCGACCAGAAGCCGCGACCCATGGTTGAGATCACGACGTCGTGGGGGGCGAGGGTTATGTCGGACACCTGTTCGTCGGGCATGTTCAGCCGCAGCGATTGCCAGTGGTCGCCATTGTCGAAGGAGATGTAGATGCCGTGCTCGGTGCCGGCATAGAGCAGGCCGGCGCGGTCGAGGTCGGCGCGCACGGAGTGGACATAATCGCCGGGTGCGATGCCGTTGACGATCTTGGACCAGGTGCGGCCGTAGTCGGAGGTGCGGAAGATGTAGGGGGCGCGGTCGTCCTGCAGGTAGCGCTCGGCGGCGACGTAGGCGGTGCCGGCGGCGGTGGGCGAGGCGTCAATCAGGCTGACGCGAGCCAAGTGCGGCATGGCGGGCGGGGTGACGTTGGCCCAGTGGGCGCCGCCGTCACGGGTGACGTAGACGAGGCCATCGTCGGAGCCGGTCCAGATCACGCCCGGGACTTTGTGGGAGGGCGCGATGGAGAAGATGGTGGCGTAGACCTCGGGGCCATTCATGTCGTGCGTGATGGGGCCGCCGGAATCGCCCAGCGTCTTGGGGTCGTGGAGGGTGAGGTCGGGGCTGATGCGGGTCCAACTCTGGCCGTCGTTGGTGGTCTTCCAGAGATGCTGAGAGGAAGTGTAGAGCGTGTGGGGATCGAAGCTGTCGAAAACGATGGGGAATGTCCACTGCCAACGCTCGGGCAGCGCCGAGGAGGGTTCGCCGCTGAAGAAGCGGGGGTAGGGCTCGATGTCGCGGCTCTCGCCGGTGCGGCGGTCGTAGCGAGACAACAGCGCGCCCTGGCTGCCGGCATAGAAGAGGTTGGGATCGGTGGGGCTGGGGGCGATGTAGCCGCTTTCGCCGCCGCCGACGTCGTAGAGGCCGGCCCACATGCCGCGGCCAAAGCCGCGGCCGCCGCCTGAGCTCTGGACACAGGCGGTGCCGGAGTCCTGCTGGGCGCCGCAGACCTGGTAGGGATCGTCATGGGTGAGTGCGACATGGTAGATCTGGGCGGTGGAATAGGTTTCCGGGCTCCAGGTGGCGCCGTCGTTGGTCGAGACGGTGGCGCCGCTGTCGTTGCTAACCACCATGCGCTGATCGTTGGTGGGGTCAATCCAGACGTCGTGGGTGTCGCCGCCGCGGACGCGCTGCCAGGTTTTCCCGGCATCGGTCGAGCGATAGAAGCCGACGTTGCCACCGTAGACGGTGTCTTTTTTCTGCGGATCGGCGATGAGGTCGCTGAAATAAAACGCGCGCTGGCGCAGTGTGTTTTCGCTGTTGACGCGGGTCCAGGTGGCGCCGGCGTCGTCAGAGCGGTAGACGCCGCCGTCGCGCGCCTCGACGATGGCATAGAGCCGGTTGGAGTCGGCGCCAGAGACAGTGATGCCGATTTTCCCGATGATCCCCTGGGGCAGGCCGGGGTTGCGGGTGATGTCACTCCAGGTCTTGCCGCCGTCAGTGGTCTTGTAGAGGCCGCTTTCGGGCCCGCCGCTCGACATGCCCCAGGAGACGCGCCAGGCCTGCCACATGGCGGCATAGAGCACGTCGGGATTGTGGGGGTCCAGGGCGAGATCCACAGCGCCGGTTTTGTCGCTCTTGAACAGGATCTTGTTCCAGGTCTGGCCGCCGTCAGTGGACTTGAAGACGCCGCGCTCGGGGTTGGGCGCGGAGGGATGGCCGAGGGCGGCGACGTAGACGACGTCGGGGTTGCTGGGGTCAATGCGGATGCGGCTGATGATCTGGGTGTCGGCGAGGCCCATGTGCTTCCAGGTCTTGCCGCCGTCGGTGGTTTTGTAGACGCCATCGCCCTGCATGATGTTGCCGCGCAACTCCTTCTCGCCCATGCCGATGTAGACGACGTCAGGGTTGGAGGGTGCCACCGCGACCGCGCCCACCGAGGAGCTTTGGAGCTGGCCGTCGGTGACGGGGCGCCAGGTGAGGCCGCCGTCGGTGGTCTTCCACAAGCCGCCGCCAGTGGCGCCGGTGTAGTACTCGAGCGGCCGCGCCGCCGAGCCCGCGCTGGCAATCGAGCGGCCGGCTCGTTGCGGGCCGAGGTTCACCCAGCGCAAACCCTGGAACATATTGGCCGGATAGGCGCCCGCCTGCGCCAGCCCCGCCATTGCCAGCATCGCCACCGCCGCCGCCACCGTCATCATCCGCATTGCACCGCGCACCATAGGGCCTCCTGTGAACAACACCCGCCCGCCAGCATACCGCACTTTTTGTCGCGGGCCCCAGCGCGGCTTTGCAGCGCGCCCCGCTTTTGCTCGCACGCGCCCCGGGCCCCCTGCGGCTGGAGGAAACATCTTCATTTTCATATTGCAGGGCGCGGGCCCATGCCCCTGCTCGCTGAGACGCTCGCAGCGCCGGGCATCCCGCTTGGGCTCGCGCCGACTTTGCCCGCCGTGCAAAGGGCGCGACTCCCGCGATCAGGTGGACGGCGCGGCAGTCCCAGCACCTGTGTTCGCAGCGCCGTCCCCGAACCGGTTTACCGGCCGCTACTTCAAGTACTTCGCGTACCAGCCTAGATATCGGCGGTAGCGGTCGCGCTGAAAGCTGGGGCGGCCAATGTCGTGCCACTCGCCCGGATAGAGCACCAGCTCGGTGGGTACGCCCAGGCTCTTGAGGGCCTCGTACATTTGCTTGTTGCCGACCATGGGGACGTTCATGTCCTGGGTGCCGTCGAGGTAGAGCGTGGGGGTCTTGATGCGGTCGGCGTGGAGGAAAGGGTAGGAGATCTTTTGATAGATGGCCCAGGCGGCGGGGTTCCAGGGGGGGCCGATCTCGTTGTCGTACTGGGTGACGTACTCGTCCACGCCATAGAGGGCGACGGTGAAGCCGGTGCCGGCACCGCAGGTGGCCGCCTTTAAGCGCGGGTCGCTGGCGATCATGTAATCGGTGAGGATGCAGCCGTAACTCCAGCCGCCGACGCCGAGGCGGGCGGGGTCGGCAATGCCCTGCTGGAGGGCCCAGTTCACGCCAGCTTCGAGGTCCTTCACCTCGAGGTCGCCCCAATCGGCGGCAATAGCGCTGCTGTAGGCGAAGCCGCGGCCGGCGCTGCCGCGGTAGTTGACGTTGAGCACGGCGTAACCGTTGGCGGCGAGGATCTGGTTTTCGAAGTTGAAGCTGTGGTTGTTTTGCGCGTTGGGGCCGCCGTGGATGCGCAGCAGGAACGGCACCCGGCGGGCGCTCCGGTCGCCAACCGGGAGCGTGAGGAGGCCGTGGGCAACGTTGCCGTCGCTGGCGGTGAAGCTGACGTCGCTGACCTTGCCCAGCTCCAGTTGCTTGAATAACGCGTCGTTGTGGTGGCTGAGCGCGCGCGGGGCGCTGCCGCCGAGGGCGTAGACCTCGTTGGCGTGCTGGTCGCCGCCGACGATGGCGGCGGTGCAGCCGGCGGCGGTGGTGTAGCTGGAAACGGTGATGGGCGGCTGCGCCAGCTTGGTGACCGCGCCGGTGGCCAGGGCGATGCGGGCGGGATAGGTGGAGCGGTCGTCCTCGACGATCACCGTAACCGAGCGGCCATCCGGGCTGAACTTTGGATCGGAGACGCCGCGGTCAAGCGTGGTGCTGACGCGCCGGGGCGGCGTGCTGCCGTCGGCTGAGACGATCGCCAGCCGGTGCATGTCGTAAGAGGCGAGGCGCGATTCGGTGCCCTGCAGAAAGGCGATGTTTTTGCCGTCACGGCTCCAGGCCGGGCGACCGGCGGCGTAGAACTTCTCCGGCGTGAGCTGCCGGGCGACGGCGCCCGGACGCACATCCACGACGTAAACCTGGCCGTTGGTATCGCGGTCGGGGTCTGAGTCGTGGTTGCTGAAGAAGGCGATGTGGGCGCCATCGGGCGACCAGGCGGGATTGCTTTCGTTGCGCGCGCCCTTGGTGAGCTGGGTGAGCTTGCGGGTGGCAAGGTCAAACACGTAGAGGTGGGTATAGCGGGTGGTGATATAGCCGACGTTGTCCTGCTCGAAGCGGTAGCGGTCAATGACGATGGGATGCGGGAATTGGGGCGCGCCGGGATGCTCGCGAGCCGCCACCGCTACCGGGTCGGGATCTTCAATCAGCAGCGCCAGCCGCTGGCTGTCGGGCGACCAGGCGTAGCCGTGCAGCGACCCTTCGACGGCAGTGAGCTGGCGCGCTTCCCCGCCCTGCCGCGGCAGCAGCCACACCTGGCTGCCTTTGGCCGCGCCCGGGCGCGAGGAGAGAAAGCTCAGGTACTTGCCGTCTGGCGACCAGCGCGGTGAGGATTCCGAGGCCTCGCTCGATGTCATCTGCACGTTCGCGCCGCCAGCGTAGGGCGCCATCCAAACGTGCGTATGGCGGCGGTCGGCCTTCACGTCCACGGTGCTGACGGTATAGGCGACCCAGCGGCCATCGGGAGAGCAGCGCGCGTCCGCCACCGCCTGGATGGCCGACAGGTCGTCCACCCGCAGCGGCCGTTGCTTGACGGGCGCTTGCGCGAGCGCGACGGAGGTCAGGGCAATGGCGGCGGTGGGTAGCAACGATTTCAGCATGCGGCTGAGTATAATCCAGCCATGTCCCATTCCGGCCTTGTCTCCTGCCTGGCCCTGTTCGCCCTGGCACTCGCCGGCCAGTCCGCCGCGGAGGCACACGGACCCGCCGGCGCGCCCCGCCACAACGTCACCGACGCCGAGGTCGGCGCCGTCACCCAAGCGACGCTGCTAATTGACACCCACAACGACATCACCAGCAAGACGGTCGCGGGCCTGGACATTGGCCTGCCGGGACACTGGGACAATCTGACCCAGCAGGGCACCATGACCGACGTCGGCCGTCTGCGGCAAGGCGGCGTGGGGGCGGTGTTTTTCGCCGCCTACGTGGCCTCAAGCTACGTCGACGGCAACCACTCCGCCAACCGCACGCTGCAGATGATTGACACCATCCGCCATGACATTGTCGGCGCCCACCCCGATGCTTTCGCCCTGGCGACCTCGGCCACCCAGATCCAGGCCGCCCACCGCCAGGGCAAAATCGCCGCGCTGATCGGCATCGAGGGCGGCCACGCCATCGAGGACAGCCTGCGGCTGCTGCGCGACTACTATGTGCTCGGCGCCCGTTACATGACCCTGACCCACACCAACACCAACGACTGGGCCGATTCGTCGGGCGACGAGAACGATCCGAAGATTCAGCACCATGGCGGGCTGACGCCGTTCGGCAAGCAGGTTGTCCAGGAGATGAACCGGCTGGGGATGATGGTGGACATCTCGCACGTCGCCGACGACACCTTCTGGGCCGCGCTCGCCACCAGCAGCGCACCGCTGATCGCCAGCCACTCCTCCTGCCGTGCCCTCAACCCTAACCCGCGCAATATGACCGACCCCATGATCGCCGCGCTGGCGGCCAAGGGTGGTGTCATCCAGATCAATTTCTACTGCGACTTCGTGCGCCAGAAGCCCGGCCGGCCCACACTCGACGACGTTGTGGACCACATTGACCATGCGGTAAAGATCGCCGGGATGGATCACGTCGGCATCGGCAGCGACTTTGACGGCATCGAGTGCGCCCCGGAGGGACTCGAGACGGTGGCTGATTTCCCCCACCTGACGCGCGCGCTGCTCGAGCGCGGCTACTCGCGTAGCCAGATCGCGCAGCTTTATGGCGGCAACACGCTGCGGCTGATGCGGCAAGTGGAGCGGACGGCGCGCCGGCTGCAGGCGCAGCCCGTAGGAGGAACGCTGAAGGCGGAAGGCGGAAAGTAAAGCGGAACAGATTGACGGGCGCGGGCCTCCGCCCCTGCTCACTGAGACGCTCGCAGCGCCGCGCCCGCACTCGAAGGGCTGGTGGAGCGCCGGCCCGGGGCCCGGCGAGCCCAAGCGCGAGCCTCGCGGGGCGCCGGATTACAAGCCCGGGCCGCGGCCGGCGGCGGCGTCGGCGACGGCCGACACCGGGTGCGGTCCCAGGCCCAAGGCGATGAGCGCGCGGGCGTCGGGCACGAAGCGCGTTTGCCAGTGGTGGTCGCGCTGGTATTTTTCCAGGGCGGCGCGGGTGGTGGTGTCCCAGTGGCCGCTGACGCGCTCGAGGTAGCCGGCAGTCACCAAGGCAGCCTGGATTTGGCGGGCGCGGGAGGGGGCGATGCCGGCGGGGACCCGGCGGCGGCGCGCGGCCGCGTGATGCGTGCTGGCGGCCTTGGCCGGGAGCTTTTTGACCTGTTGCGGCAGTGCTGCGGCAAAGCCAAACAGCAGCACCAGAAGCAGCGGCCTCACCGGCGCTCGCTTCCGGCGCTGGCGTGCACGGCCACCAGCGGGGGCGGGGGCAGCGTCCCGCCCAGCATCCAGCGGCTGACAGTGCCATCGCCGTTCGGCCGGCGCAGCACCATGGCCACATCCTGGTCGGGGTGGATGCTGGCCACGATGCGGGCGACGTCGGCAGCGCCATGCACGCGTTGATGGTTGATCTCCAGAACCACGTCGTCGCGCCGCACGCCGATCTGATCGGCAAACGAATCCGGGGTGACGCGCTCGACCTCGAGGCCGCCGGCAGCCGGCAGCGCCTTGAGATGCATACCCCAGTCCGGCTGCTCGGGGGCGCGGGCCGCGGGCGCTTCGGCTTCGTTGGCGGTGGCTTCATCCGGGTACAACAGGTCGCGGTTGGCGACGCGGATGCCAGCGCGATGGGCAACGCCATTGCGCTCGAAGCTGATTTCGACGCGCTGTCCAATGGGAATGGCCACGATCGCGTGGCTCAGAGCTTCGCCGCTGGCCACGGCGGCGCCGTTAACGCCGGTAATCACGTCGCCGGGCTGCAGGCCCGCGGTCGCGGCCGGCCCCGGTTTGGCGACTTCGGAAATCGCCACTCCGGCGGGGAGGTGATACACGCGCTGCACGGCCGGGCTCATGGCGGTCTCGAAGTAGACCCCGATGGAGCCGCGGATCACCTGTCCCCGGCGCAGGAGCTGGGGATAAATCTGGTTGACCAGCGCCATCGGGAGCGCGAACCCGACGCCCTGATAGGAATCGGTATCGCTGTAGATGGCGGTGTTGATGCCGACCACCTGGCCGGAAAGATCGAGCAGCGGACCGCCACTATTGCCGGGATTGATCGGGGCATCGGTTTGAATGAAGGTTTCAAATTGCTGGGCCGGATCAATGGCACGGTGCAGTGCGCTGACGATCCCGGCAGTAACGGAATTGTCGAGCCCGAACGGACTGCCGATCGCCACCACCCACTCGCCGACCGCCAGCCGGCGCGAGTCGCCCAACGGCGCGACCGGCAGCGGGCGCGGCGCGTCAATTTTGATCAGCGCCAGGTCGGTGGCGCTGTCAGCACCCAGCAGGCGGGCGAAGTACACGTGCTGGTCGCCGGGCACGGTGACGGCGATTCGGCTGGCATTGTGGACAACGTGGCGGTTGGTGATGATATAGCCGCGGGCGTCCAGGATCAATCCCGAACCGAGGCTGTGCTCGACCTGGGGCACGCCGGCGGGTGGGGCGTTCATGCCGGGCGGCAGGGCGAACATCCGGCGCCGGCGGTGACTAACGGAGCTGACCTCGATTTTGACGACGGCCGGCGCCACCCGCCGCGCCGCCAACTGGATGCTGCGCGCCAGATTTCCGCTGGCATACGCCGGGGCGGACGCGGCCCCGAATTCTCCCTGACGGCCCAGGAGCCATCCGCCCACCAAGCCCAGCAAGAGCACGACGACCACGGCCGGCAACCGGCGGGGGTGAGGATGGCGTGGCGCGGACCACCGCGCGGCGGCATCGCCCGGCTCGCTGGCGGGTGCGGGCAGGGGGGCGCCGGCGGAAGCCAGGGGAGCGGGCGTGGGGCCGACTTGAGAGGCGTTCGGCTCGACCGGCGTTTCCGGATTCCAACCCGGGTGGTCGGCTTGCGGCGGCTCAGGCTCTGGCATGGGTGACTCCGCGGGGGGCTTCGTCAGCGGACCGGAAGGCGGCTATTCGGCCATGCTCTCCACAAACGCCCGCAGCTTGCGGCTGCGCGAGGGATGGCGCAGCTTGCGCAGCGCCTTGGCCTCGATCTGGCGGATGCGCTCGCGGGTGACCGCAAACGACTGCCCGACTTCTTCGAGCGTGTGCTCGCTGCCGTCGTCCAGGCCAAACCGCATCTTGATGACCTTCTCTTCGCGCGGCGTCAGCGTTTTCAGCACCTGCGAGGTCTGCTCTTTCAAGTTGACGTTGATGACAGCCTCGGCGGGCGAGATCACGCCGCGATCTTCGATGAAATCGCCCAGGTGCGAATCTTCCTCTTCCCCGATGGGGGTTTCCAGCGAAATCGGCTCCTGGGCAATCTTCAACACCTTGCGCACCTTGGCGACGGGAATTTCCATGCGCTTGGCGATTTCTTCGCTGGTGGGCTCACGGCCGAGTTCCTGGACCAATTGGCGCGAGGTGCGGATCAGTTTATTGATGGTCTCGATCATGTGCACCGGAATGCGGATGGTGCGGGCCTGATCGGCAATGGCACGGGTAATGGCCTGGCGAATCCACCAAGTGGCGTAGGTCGAGAACTTGTAGCCGCGGCGATACTCGAACTTGTCCACGGCCTTCATGAGGCCGATGTTGCCCTCCTGGATGAGATCCAGGAACTGCAGGCCGCGGTTGGTGTACTTTTTGGCGATGGAGACCACCAAGCGGAGGTTGGCCTCGATGAGCTCGCGCTTGGCCTGCTCGGCCTCATGGTCGCCGACCACGATGGTGGCGCGGGAGGCTTTCAACTCCGTCGCGGTTTCGCCGGCTTCGGTTTCCATGGCGGCGATCTGTTCGCGCACCTGGCGCTGTTCACGGCGCAGGTCCTTGATAACCTCAGCGCCGCGGGCCGACTCCAGCTTGCGCTCCAGGCGGGAGGCATGAGCCTCCAGGGGGCGCAACTGCTCCAGCACGCGGAAGAGCCGGTCGGTGAAGCGTTTTTTGGCCGCCACCGTGAAGCCGACGTTGCGGATCAGGCGCGACAGTTCGACCTGCGCGCGCGAGAGCTGGTACTGCGCCTTGCGCTGATCAGCGCCACGCTTGGCCTGGGCGAGCTTTTCCTCCAGCGCGCGCTCGCGCCGGAACAGCGTCGCCAGCGCGTCCACCTGGCTGAGCACCTCGCGGGTGCGCTTCTCCAGCACCTGCTCGGAGATCTCGTCTTCTTCGACGTCCACCGGGACCAGCTCTTTGATGCCGCGCTCGCCACTGCGCAGACTCTCGCCGTCGGCCATGATGGCTTTGATTACCACCGGCGAGCGCGACAGGGTTTTGAGCACCTTAATCTGGCCGCGCTCGATACGCTTGGCGATTTCCACTTCGCCCTCGCGGGTGAGCAGCGGCACGGTGCCCATCTCGCGCAAATACATGCGCACCGGGTCGTTGGTCTTCTCCAGCGCTCCGGGGGTCAGGTCGAGGTCCTGATCATCCTCCTCGGCATGCTCGGCCTCGAGCTCACGCTCGTCCACGGGCTCGACGCCCGGACGCCGACCAAAGCGCGTCAGCAACTCGTCGAAATCGTCGCTGGAGTGCACCTCGTCCGCCGCTATCGCGCCGGCCTCGTCCTCGTTGCGGAAGGGCTGCTTTTTGCCGCCGTGCACCAGCTTGGTTATGTCGTCGTTGTCGTCAATCGGCAAGATTGGTTCCTCGTCGCCCGCACCGGTTTTGCCACCACACCGGGCGCGCCCCGGGCACCCGATGCCTGCTTTGAACCGCTTATTTTACAACAAAGTGGCCGCCCGTGACCAGCCCCATACTGCGCCGCCCGGCGCCGGCCACACCCTGGACCTCCCTATCGTAGAGATGAGTCCCGGGCCGTCCCGGTTTCTTTTTTCCCACATTTGTCCAGCCGCGGCAGCTAATTATGGTGCAAGACGTCGGCCGCGGCTTTTTCCCGCAGCAGTACTTCCAGGCGCTGCTTGTCGCCGGCGGCGGCGGCGGCGGCAATATCTTCTTTGAGCTGGCGGCGATGGCGCTGCTGGCAGCGCTGGCGAAGGCTGTCCAGGGCGCTCTCCAGCAAGGTGGCACTGAGCGACTCCTCGTCGGCATCGGAGAGCAGCAATTGAGCGATCCAGCGCCGGTCGGCTTCCGCCAATCCCGCCGAGAGCTGCTGCCAGTCCGCGGCCGAGGCCTGGCGGTCGCCGAGTTCGCCGAGCAGCCGCTCGGAGGCTAAACCTTCCACCAATTTCTCTTCTTGGAGCAGGCGAGTAAGCCGCTCTCGCTCCTGCTCCCAGCCCAACCAGGCACGCAGCACCACGCGCTCGGCCGGCAACATGGTGGGCATGAGCGCCTCGGGCAGGCTGATGCGGCGCTGGCGCGAGGCCTCGACCAATTGGCGGCTAATCAGGCCCTGCTCCAACCCCAATTGCGCGGCCAGGTTCTCGGCCAAGTTCTGGCGCAGAATCGGTTCATGGACATGGCTCAGATAGGGCAGCAGGTGGTTTACTGCCCCCAATTTGCCCGCTGCGGTGCGCAGATCGAACTGGCGGCCGGCGCGCTCGGCCAGGTAGTCGAAAAATGAACGGCTCGATTTCAGCGTCTCGCCGTAAGCCTCGCGCCCGCGCTGGCGCACAAAGGCGTCGGGATCGAGGCCGGACTCCAGGACCACCACCCGCATCTGGAAGTTCTCTTCCAGCAGCAGCCCGATGCTACGCTCGGCGGCGGCAGCGCCGGCGGCATCGGGGTCGAAGTTGATGGCGGCCTTGTGGGTGAGCCGGCTCAAGGCCCCGATTTGGGCCGCGGTCAGGGCCGTGCCGCAACTGGCAACCACGTTGTTGAAGCCGGCGGCAAAGACGCGGATGCAATCAAAGTAGCCTTCCACCAGGATGACGTAACCGAGCTCGCGGATCGCCCGCCGGGCCCGGTCCAGGTTGTAGAGCACCCGGCCTTTGGTATAAAGCGGGTGCTCGGGTGAGTTCAAATACTTGGGGACCCGGCGGTCGTCGCTCTCACCCAGCGCTCGGCCAGCGAGGGCGATGACGCGCCCGCGCTCATCGCGGATGGGAAACATCAGGCGCTGGCGAAACCGGTCGTACAGGTCCGCCCAGCCGGTCGCGCCGGAGGGGGCCGCATCGGCGCCGTGCTCCCGGCGCAACTGACACAGGCCGGCGCGCAGCGCCAGTGCCGGCGTGCAGCCCTGCGATTCCAGCCAGCGCGTCAGCTCCCGCCCCGACTCGGAGGCGAAGCCCAGATCGAAGCCGTCCAAGTCCTGGGCGTTCAGCTCGCGCGCGGCGAGGTGGGCGCGGGCGGCGGCGGCGGCGGGCTCACGCAAGCAGCGCGCGTAAAAGGCGGCCGCCGCCGCGTGCAGCTCATATAAGCTCTGGCGCTCGGGATCGATTTCGCGGTCGGCGTCGCGGGGGGGCGCGATGCCCAGCCTCTCGGCCACGTATTCGACCGCCTCGGGAAAGGTCTGCTGCCTGAGCTGCATGAAAAAGCTAAATATGTCGCCGTGGGCGTGGCACCCGAAGCAGTAGTAAAACCGCTTGCCGGTGTGTACGTGGAACGAGGGCGTCCTCTCGCCATGAAACGGGCAGAGCCCGATAAAGCCGTTGGCGGAGGGCTTCAGCGCCACCACTTCGCCGATCAACTGGCCCAGATCGGCCCGGGCCTTGAGTTCGTCGCTGAAGGCCGACATCGGCTATTAGGATAAGCCCCGGCGGGTGTTTCATGGCGGGGCCAACATCACATTCGGGCTATGATGGAGCAACGCTACAATGCCGCTGATTCGACTCCTGGAGGACCCGGAGGACGACACCATTCCGCCCCCGCCGCCGATGGTGCGCGGCGCCGAGTTCCCGATTGAAGATTTGTTGCTGGAGTTTCGTGCCGAACGGCGGCGAGCCAAGCGGCGCGAAGCGGCGTATCTGTCCGCGCTCGGCCATCTGGCGCTGCTGGCGCTGTTGTTGCTGAGCCCGAAGATCTTTCAACCCGTCCGTATCCCGCTAAGCCCATCGCAGGCCGAGCAGAAACCCCAGTTGACTTACCTGGAGCTGCCGCCCGAGCTCATCACGCGCAAGAAAACCACCCAGCCGAAAGCGCTCAGCAACCGCAATCGCCATTTCGACCACCCGACCAAGATCACCGATTCGCTCAGCGTGCCGGTGCCGCGCCCGGCGCCGAAGCCGACTCCGGCCACCCCGCCGCCGGGTCCGCTGGCGCCCAAGGCTGCGGCGGCGCCGCCGCAGCCGGTGACCAAGGCCACTCCCCCGCCGGCGGCAGCCGCGCCCAAGCCCAAACCGGCGCCGGATTCCGGGCTGAAGCTCGAGGACATTCCGCAACCCGCCCCGCCCAAGCTCAACCTGCATATCAGCGCCGCCGACCAACTGCGGCAGGCGATTGAGCAAGCCGCGCGCGACGGCGCCCGGGGCTCGCATACGGTCTCCGAGTCAGCGCCGCTGCCGCGCCCGACCACTGGGGGCAGCGGCGCTTCGGCTCCGGGCCAGACCGGCGCCGGGGTGCAAATCCTGACCGACACGCAGGGGGTGGACTTCGATCCGTATTTGCGGCGGATCGTTGAGATCGTCCGGCGGAACTGGTATGCGGTGATGCCGGAAACGGTTTACCTCGGCACACAGGGCCGGGTGGTCATCATCTTCAACATCAACAGCAACGGCACGGTGCCCGGCATTCATCCCGTGGGTCTGTCGGGCACGGCCTCGCTCGACCAGGCGGCGGAGGCCTCCATCAGCGCCAGCAACCCGTTTCCGCCGCTGCCGTCGCAGTTCCACGGGCCCTTCATCACGCTGCAGTTTTCGTTTTACTACAATCTCACTCCGCCCAATTGACCGGGGCCGGGCCGGCTTCGGCCGCGGCCCGCATCCGGTGGCCCTGGCGGCGGTACTGTTCCATGGACGCGGTCCAGCGCAAAAAGCGCCGCAGCGCCGCGCGCTCGCGCCAGGAGAAGCGCAGCACGCTGGCGCGCGTCAGGGTGGCGGCCTCCAGGCCGGAATAGGTTTCGACGCGCCAGCGCACCAGCGGACTGCGCCAGGGGCGCAGGCGGTAGCCCCGCGTCAGCCGCCAGCAGAAACGCAGCGCTGCCCACATAGTCCAACTGTAAACTGTAAACTGACTGCAGTTGCGACTGATAATCTGACCGCCGATGCCCGCCGCTGCGCTGATTCTCCTGCTCGCCTTCCTGCTCGGGACCATCCCGTTCGGCTATCTGCTGTTTCGCTGGCGCAGGGGGGGAGACATCCGGCGCACGGGCAGCGGCAATATTGGCGCCACCAACGTGCTGCGCACCGGCGGCAAGGGCTTGGGCGCGGCGACGCTGGTGCTGGATGCGGCCAAAGGCTGGGTGGCGCTGGAGGTGGCGCTGCACGGGCCTGTGGCGGGGTGGGTGGGGGCGGGCGCGCTGGTGGCCGTGGTGCTCGGCCATGTCTGCACACCCTGGCTGCGGGGCCGGGGTGGCAAAGGCGTCGCCACCGCGCTGGGTGCGTTCGTGGCACTGGCGCCCTGGGCGCTGCTGGCGACCGTGGGCGTGTTTGCGCTGGTGCTGGCGTGGCGGCGCTATGTGTCGCTGGCTTCGATCTGCGCCTGCGTGGCGTTGCCGTTGTGGCTGGTGACGCCGCTCCAACCCGGTCCATTTTCGCCCGCCAACGAGGTAGCCGCCGTCATCGTCGCCGCCATCATCATTGCGCGCCACCGCGCCAACCTCGAACGGCTGCGGCGCGGCACCGAGTGCAAGATAGGACAGAAGCTGGGGGCACAGGCGTGACTATGGCTAAAATCGCGACCATTATCGGGGCGGGGAGTTGGGGCACGGCGCTGGGGCTCGAGTTGGCACGGCAGGACTACCGGGTCGGGCTGTGGGTTTATGAGCCGGACCTGGCCGCCGCCATGGCCAGCGGGCGGGAGAACACCCGCTATCTGCCGGGCTTTCGCCTGCCGGAAGGCGTGCAGCCCACGCCCGAACTGCGCGACGCCCTCACGCCCTCAGGGCTGGCGCCCGAACGCCAGGGGGGGGCGGCGCTGGTGATTCTGGCGGTGCCCTCGCAAGCGCTGCGGGCGGTGCTGACCCGGCTGCGGCCGCTGCTGCCGCCGGCGGCGGAGCTGGTGCTTGCCACCAAGGGGCTGGAGGAGAATTCCCTGCTGCGCGTATCCGAGGTCACCGCGGATGTGCTCGGCGCCGCCATCGCACCGCGGCTGGCCACGCTGAGCGGCCCGACGTTCGCCCGCGAGGTGGCCGCGGGCGACCCCGCCGCCGTGGTGCTGGCGGCAGAGGCGCCGGCGCTGGCGCACTCGCTGCAGCAGCGGCTGTCGTCGGCGCGGCTGCGGCTTTACACCAGCAGCGACGTCACCGGGGTCGAGTTGGCGGCCTCGTTGAAGAACGTCATTGCCATCGCCAGCGGCATCTGCCACGGACTCGGTCTGGGCTCGAATACGCGCGCTGCGCTGGTGGCGCGCGGTCTGGCGGAAATGACCCGGCTGGCGGTTGCCGCCGGCGGCCTGCCGGAAA
Organism: Terriglobales bacterium; assembly: GCA_050745565.1. Taxonomy (GTDB): domain Bacteria; phylum Acidobacteriota; class Terriglobia; order Terriglobales; family SCQP01; genus SCQP01. The sequence goes on from JBOGKJ010000089.1 coordinate 24,112, forward strand.
CCCTCGCCGGCCTCGCCGGACTCGGCGACCTGGTGCTCACCTGCACCGGCGAGCTGAGCCGCAATCGCGCTCTCGGCATTGCACTGGGGCAGGGCGCAACGCTGAGCGAAGCGCTGGCGGCGACGCCGATGGTCGCTGAAGGCGTGCCCACCACCGCCGCTGCCGCCCGCCTGGCGGCGCACTGGGGCGTGGAGATGC
>JBOGKJ010000090.1:0-20322 GCA_050745565.1 Terriglobales bacterium
CACCGCCACCGCTCATGTGGCATCGTTGACCGGCGCGGGCCCCTGCCCCTGCCCGCTTAGACGCTCGCAGCGCCGCGCCCGCACTCGAAGGGCTGTGGAGCGCCGGCCCGGGGCCCGGCGAGCCCAAGGGGGCGCGAGCGGCGTCGTTGGAGGGGGGGCCGCGCCGCCTCGTTTGCCGGGAGCGGTGAAAGCACCACTGGCGCTTTCACCCCTCCGGACTTTCGCAGCCCTTCGCGCCGACTTTGCCCGCCGTGCAAACGGCGCGACTCCCACGAGAGGTGCGCCCGATTCACTGTAAGCCACCGGGTTGACCGTCTGGTCATGACGAGAGATTGAGCGTCTGCGGACGCGGCGCGGGTGCCGGGGCGTACAATTGCGGATGTGAATCGTCCGAGAGGAGAAAAGCCATGCGCGTACGGATGTTGATTTCAGCGGTAACGGCGACCGTGTTCTGTACGGGTCTGTTGGCCCAACGTGGCCGCGGCCCGGCCGGGCCCGCGCCAACGATGGAACCCACGGTGGACGGCTACCATTTGGCGCAGACGATACCGCTGCCGGGCAACGAGGGCTTTTGGGACTATCTCGGCATTGATGTTCCCAACCATCATCTGTTCGTCTCCCACAGCGGCGAGGTCATCGTGATTTCGACCGACACCAACAAAGTGATCGGCCAACTTTCGCCGACGCCGGGCACCCACGGCGCCATCGTCTCCGATCGCGACAACCACGGTTTCACCAGCAACAGCAGCAACAGCCAGAACGTCAAGGGGCAAAGCAGCACGACCGAGTTCAATGCCAAAACCCTGGCGATCATCAAAGAGATCCGGCTGCCGATTGGAGGCGCGGATGGCTTTGCCTACGATCCGGCAACCGACCGCGTCTTCTTTCTCACCCACGGGAAAAAAGACGTTGCGGTGAATGCGAAGGACGGCTCGGTGGCTGGCATTGTGGACATCCCGGGGGCGGCCGAATCCGCGGCGGCCGACGGTCGCGGGCATCTCTACAACGTCATGGAGAACCGCAGCACCATCGTGGACATCAACACCCGCACGCTCAAGGTCGAGCACGAATGGCCGCTGGCGCCCTGCACCGGCCCCTCCGGCGTCGCCATGGATACGCGCACCCGCCGCATCTTCATCGGCTGCCACGGCGGCGGGCCGGGCGGGTTTGGCGCCGGCGTGGTCTTCAACCCCGACACCGGCAAAGTGGTTGATGTCGTCGCGCTCGGCGGCCGCGGCAACGATGCCGCCCGCTTCGATCCCGGCCTGAAGCTGGCGTTCTTCTCGATGGGCGAGGGCGACATCACCATCCTCCACGAGGATTCGCCCGACAAGTACACGGTGCTGGGCAACGTCGCCACCAAGCCCCAAGCGCGCACCATGGAGGTTGACCCCGCCACCCACACCCTCTATTCGGTGATGGCGCAATTCGAACCGCCGCCGCCGCGGCCGGCAAATGCTCCGCCCCCGGGCCGCGGGCGCGGGCGCGGCTTCCGCCGTCAACTGGTCCCCGGCAGTTTTTCACTGCTGGTGATTCCGAAAGGCTAATGCTCTGCCTACGGTTGGCGTGGCAGGGCCACGCCAACCTGGGGCCGCGCCGTGCCCACTGACGCGGGGTTGGCGCGCGCGCTACTCGGCCCGCAGTGCTTCCACCGCATTGACGCGCGCTGCGCGCAGCGCCGGGACAGCGGAGGCGAGCGTGGCGGCGCCCAGGATGACGGCGGCGGCGCCGAGGAGGCTGAGGGCTCCGGGCGGATGCACCAGCCCCACCCAAGCCGCCAGCGCGCGCGCGCCAATCACCGCGGCGATCAGGCCGGTGGCAACGCCGATGGCGGTGATCACCAGGCCTTCGCGCAGCACGCCCGCGAGGATGCGGCCCGGCTCCGCGCCCAGCGCCATGCGGATGCCGAATTCCCGGGTGCGTCCGCTGACGGAGAAAGCCAGCACGCCGGCCACGCCCACAATGGCGATCAGCAGAGCCACGGCGGCGAAGACACCGAACACGACGGCATTCAGCTTGTCAGGGGAGAGGACGGCCGAACGGATGTCCTGCAGGGTTGCGGCGCGCTCGACCGGCTGATCGGGGGCGAGGGCCTGCACCGTTTGCACGATCCCGGGCACGAGCGGGTACGGATTCGCTTCCGTGCGCACCAATAAACGCCCACCCCAGCCTTCCTGGGCGATGGGTTGATAGATCGTCATCGCGGGGTTGGGGATGATGTTGGTGTCGTCGAAATCGGGGACCACGCCGACAATGCGGCGGGTGTCGTAGCTGATGCCGATGAACTTCAAAACATTATCGGTCCAGTGCATGGTGCGGCCGATCGCATCCTGACCGGGGAAGAGGCGGTCGGCCACGCTCTTGCTGATCATCACCACGCGGCCCGAGCCCTGTTTGTCGTTGTCGCGGAAGTCCCGCCCTTGGAGGATGGGGAGGCCGAGCGTGGAGAAATATCCGGGCGAGATGGAGCGGAAATTCGCGCGCAAATCGTCGGCGCCGTTCTTGCGTGCGACGCCCTCGACGGCAAAGGCAAAGCTGAAGCTGCCCTCCTGAGTGTCGCGCCACGGCACGCTGAAAGCGGTGGAGGCGCTCGCCACCCCAGGCAGCGCGGAAACCCGGCGCGCCACCTCGGCATTGAACTCCTGCTGCTGTTCCGGCGTGCGGCCATAGCTGTCGGGGGGCATATTGAGGGCCAGGACGTGCGCGGTGTCAAACGGGGGCCGCCGCGACTCGAGATCATAGAGGGTGCGAAGCAGCAGGGTGGCGCCCGCGAGCAGCAGAAAGGCGGCGGCGATTTGCGTGACGGCGAAGATGCGGAGCCGCCGGTTGGAGCCGGTGACGCCGCGGCTGCCGCCGGCGGCGCGTCCCGGGGCGGGCGACGTTTGCGCGTAGGGCAGCCGCGGAACGTAGGCGAGGAAGAACGCCGCCGCCAGAGCCAATCCGATGCCGCACCAAACCAGGGTGGCGTCGAGGTGGACGGCATCGGCGCGCACCGAGAACCGCGCCGCATACTTGCCCACAATCGAGACCATGGGGGCGGCGATGAGCAGCGCTCCGGCGACGCCCGAGCCGCACAGGACGAGGCTCTCCGCCAGTAGTGACCGGCGCAGGGCCGCGGTGCTGGCACCCAGGGCGGAGCGGACAGCCAACTCCGGCTCGCGGCGGACGGTGCGGGCGAGGATCAGGTTCGCCGCGTTGGAGGCGGCGATCACGAAAAGCAGCGCGGAGGCGGCGAACAGTAACCAGAGAATGGTGCTTGCCTCGGCATTGATCTGATCGTGCATGCGGCGCACGGAAATCGTGAACTGATCGTCGCGTTTGTAAACCTCGGGATGCGCTTGCAGCATTGCCCCGTAGGTGGCCCGGAGTTCGGCTCTGGCCTGATCGAGGCTCGCGCCGGGAGCGAGGCGGCCGAAGAGCTCCGTCATCCGGTGTTCGCGGCCGGTGACCATGGTCGCCGACAGGTGGTGCGGGCTGGTCACCAGGTTGGCGATGATTTCGGTCGCCACCGGGTAAGGCACGGCGGGCTGCAAGACGCCGACGATGGTAGCCGGACGCGAGCCGGCGAAGCTATCGAGGCGGATGGTTTTTCCAATCACCGCCGGGTCGGAATGCAGCGACTGCGTCCAGAATTTGTAAGTGAGGACCACGGCTCCGCGCGCGCTGGGACCGTCATCGGTGGGGCCCAGGAGCCGGCCCAGAATGGGGCGGAGGCCCATAACCTCGAAATAGTGGCCATCGACCACCCCGGCCGGGATCTCGCGCGACCGTCCCAGGCCATGCAGCGTGAAGTCAATTTCCGAGAATGTGCCGAGCTCGGAGATGGACCTCAGGTGCTGGCCGACGTCGGCGATTTCGGGGATGGAAAACGTCGTGTTATCCGCGTGCAGGCCGGGCGCGCTCTGCCGGATATAGAGGAGGTGGTCCGCGTCGCTATTGACAAGCGGGCGCAACAGCACGGTCCGGACCACCGAGAAGATGGCGGCGTTGGCGCCAATCCCCAGGGCGAGGGTGAGAGCGACGGTAATCCAGAGGGAGGGGACGCGCGACAATGATCGGACGGCCATCCTGAGGTCATGTATCAGGGACATGATGTTCTCCACTTGACACTAGAGTCAGCCGGCGGTGGCGTCCTGTCAAGCAGACGGTTCCGGCCTGAGTCTTATGTTTTCCGATGGCGACCAAACGAGCTTGGGTAAGATGGTGATTCACTATGAATCAGCCTGCTCAACGTTGGGTTGCGCGGGCGCTCCGCGCCGGCGGTCCGGAAGTGATTGAGGTCGGCGTTGAGGATCTACCTCCCCGGAAAGCCGGCGAGGTTCTGGTCCGAGTCGAGGCCGCCGGCCTCAACCACGCCGAGACGCTGATTCGTACCGGCACTTACACCGTGCGTTTGCCCTTTCCCTACCCACTTGGCGGAGAGGGGTCGGGGATCGTGGTCGCCGCCGAAGCGGGGACGGCGGTTTCGGTGGGGGCGCGGGTGTGCTGGGGAACGGTGATGGGATCGTGCGCGACCTTTGACGGGCGCGGGCCTCGCGGGGCCGCGCCGCTTCGTTTGCCGGGAGCGGTGAAAGGGCCACTGGCGCTTTCACCCCTCCGGACTTTCGCAGCCCTTCGCGCCGACTTTGCCCGAAGTGCAAACGGCGCGACTCCCGCGAAAGGTGCTTGTGCTTCCGGGCCAGCATCCGACAGCGGGGTGAGGAATGAGCCCACCGTTCCCCGCTGTTCGCGAGGGTGGCGCCCGCGGCGCCAAGGCGCGGCCTCCGCGACCTGCGAAACAGACTACAATGGATTGATCCGCGCGGCGGTGGGGCTTCGGTGGCCGGGGAGCCGACGATGAGACCGGTAATTTACGCCATCAACCTCACTTTGGACGGCTGCTGCGACCACACCGCCGTCAGCGGCAGCGACGAGATCCTTGACTATTTCACTCGCCTGCTGCGGGAATCCGATCTGCTGGTGTATGGGCGCAAGACCTACGAGTTGATGGTTCCCTACTGGCCCGACGTGGCGCGAGCCGGCGTGGAGTCCAAGGCGAGCCTCGAGTTTGCGGGCACCTTCGATGCCCTCGACAAGCTGGTGTTCTCGCGCACTCTGGCGAGCGGCGCGGAGGCCAAGACGCGGGTCGTCGGCACCGAGCCCGGCGCCGAGATCGCCCGGTTGAAGCGGGGCGCGGGCAAGAGCATTCTGGTCGGCGGCGTGACGATTCCAGCCCAACTCGCCGCGGCGGGCCTGATCGACGAGTATCGCTTTGTGATCCACCCGACTCTGGCCGGCACGGGGCGGCGGTTGTGGGATAACGCCAGGCTGCCGGACCATCCGCCGCTCCGTCTCGAACTGTGCGAGCGCCTGCCGTCGGGATGCGTGGCGCTGCGCTATTTGAGGGCGTGAACGGGGACTGTGGGAGGCCATTGCGTCAGCCGAGCTACAAGGCGGCTTCGGGACCACGGGGGGCTGGGTTCAACCCTTCGCGCCCCGGCCGAGGTTGCCAGCGGGTCGTTGGCCTACTGGCCGGAACTGGTCAGTTAAATTCGGGGCGGGGCGGGTGGTCAATGATGATGGCGCGGCCGTCGCTCAGCGCCTTGACCGAGTGCAGGGCGTTGGCGGGAACGATGGCGGCCACACCCGGGCGGACGACCTCGGTGTGGCCCTCGATGGTAATCTCAAGTTCGCCTTCTGTGACTTCGTAGATTTCTTCCTGGGGGTGATGGTGTTCGTGAATCGCCGCCTCCCGCTTGAACTCGTAATGGGCGATGGTCATGTGGGCGGAGTGAAAATAGCGCCCCCGCCATCCGGGCAGGCGCTCGGTGACCCTGAGTTGGCTGGTGGCGACAAAGGGCATGCCATGGCCTCCAGGCCGCATCATAGCAGGGGCGGGAAGGACGCGGCGTTTTGGCCGGTGCCGAGGAAATGCGAGCGGCGATTAGCCATAAGCGACAAGCAATAAGCTTGGGGTCGCAACCGAGAATGACGGCGCGATGCAGCGTTCTGGCACCTGACTGGACACCCGTCAGCGCGTTTTGTGCTTCTCTCGCCCCGCCAATCACGCTAGGCTGTAGCGATGCGGGTTCATCTGATCAATCCGAGCGACAATGCCTTTGGGACTGCCGTCATCACGCCGCGCTGGCTTTTTGTGCTGGCGGCGGCCACCCCACGCTCGTTCGGCGACCCCATCCTGGTGGACGAAACCCTAGAGCAACTGGCGGCGGAGACCATTCAACCGGGCGACGTGGTGGGGATTGGCATCCACACTGGCAATGCCCTGCGGGGGTACGAAGTGGGCTGCATCGCGCGCGAGCGCGGCGCCTGGGTGGTTTTCGGCGGCGTACACGCCACGCTGTTTCCGGAGGAGCCGATCGAGCGCGGCCGGGCCCACGCGGTGGTGAAGGGCGATGGCGACGTGATCTGGAAGCAGGCGGTGGAGGATTGCGTGGCGGGAACGCCGGCGCGCATTTACGATGGGGGCAAGATTGAAGGCGGGCAGTTTCTGCCGGCGCGCTGGGACCTGCTGCCGGCGGACAAATACATGTGGGCGTCGGTGCAGACCGTCCGCGGCTGCCCGAAGCACTGCTCCTTCTGTTCGGTATGGCGCACGGACGGCCAGCGGCCGCGACAGCGCGACTTTCACCACGTCATTGAAGAAATCGTGGAATTGCGCCGCAAGGGCTTTCGCTTCATCGCCCTGGCCGATGACAACTTCTACCCGGTCACGCTGACCGACCTGCGTCTTGCCAGGCAGCAGGGCAATCTGGGCAAACTGGCCGAACTGCAGCAGATCCGCGACGACAAGTTCGCGCTAATGGCCGAACTCGCCAAGCTGCCCCGCGACATGGTCTTCTTCACGCAGATCACCATGGAGTCGGCCGAAGACCCCGAATATCTCGACGCCATGCACCGGGCCAACATCAAGGGTGCGCTGGTCGGGGTCGAAGCCGTCACCCCGGAAGGGCTGAAGCACGTTTACAAGGACTTCAACCTCTCGGGCGAGAAGCTGGTCCGGCAACTTCAGACCTTCCGCGAGCACGGCCTGCACGTGCTGGGCTCGTTCATCTTTGGCCTGCCCAGCGACAAGCCGGAGACGTTTGCGGCCACCGCCGAGCTGGCATCGAGGGCCGGCCTGACGTTTGCGCAGTTTGTGATGCTCACGCCTTTTCCCGGCACCATTGACTTTCAACGCTGGGAGAAGGAACCGGCGAACCTGGAGGCGCAAGTGGACGGGGTTCCGCTGACCCGCTACTGGCTGATACCGTCGAGCATCCGGCCGAAAATGTTTTCCCCGCATCCGGTCATGAGCTCAGAGGAGATCAGCGCCCGCACGCAGGAGGTGTGGGACCGCTTCTACAGCCTGAGCTCGGTTTGGAAGCGCTCCGAGTGCACGCCGACACTGCGCGCCCGCATCGCCTTCGTCTTCATCTCGAAGCTCTACCGCCGGATGTACGCCGGCACCGGCATCAGCACCGACAGCGCCCGCCGGAAAAAGGCCAAGACCGGCGCGCGCTGGCTGGCGAAGCACACGCGCAAGATGTTCCAGTCGAAGCCGATGCCGGAGCTGCCGATGCCGGTGTGGGAGTCCGAGTCACCGGCGTTCGCGCCGCTTTTGCCGATCCTGCAAGAGGCGCACCCGCCGCGGTTGGTGCAGTAGAGCCGGCTGCCGGATTGTCGGCGCCGGCAGCATTGACGGGCGCGGGCCCCGGCCCCTGCTCGCTGAGACGCTCGCAGCGCCGTGCCCGCACTCGAAGGGCGGCGCCGGCCGAGCCCGGCGAGGCCAAGCCGGCGCGAGCCTCGCGGGCTCGGCTGAGACGCTCGCAGAGCCGCGCCCGCACTCGAAGGGCCGTGGAGCACCGGCCCTGGGCCCGGTGAGCCCAAGGGGGCGCGAGCCTCGCAGCCCTTCGCGCCGACTTGCCCGCCGTGCAAAGGGCGCGACTCCCGCGACAGGAGCCGGCGATATGGGGCCGCCGGGCACGGGTCTGGGGCGCGCGTAGCGGCGGCGCGGGGGCGAACTGCTGGCGCCGGGGCGATGAGCGACGCGCCCGGCGGGAGCGGCCGCGGCGCGCGCAGTTGCGAGCAGCAGCCCAAGCCGCCCCGGCAGCCCTGGATTCCGCGCTAAACTTCCCTAAAGTGCGCGCCGAGTTTTTCCGGAGCCGCTGGGGGCAGCATGGGAGCCGAACCCATCCCGATTAAGGCCATCACGGACGTCGCCGGCGGCAAGCCGGCGGCGGACGCGCTATTCACGGCGCTGTACGCGGAGCTGCGGCGGCTGGCGCGGTTCGAGCTGGCGCGCCAGGGGGGCCCGGAGGCGCTGAGCGCGACCACGCTGCTGCACAAAACCTACATCGAGATTTCGGCGAGCGGCGCCTCGTTTGAGGACCGCAAGCGGTTCATGGGTTACGCGGCGCGGGTGATGCGGGGGCTGGTGATAGACCACGCCCGCAACCAGAGCGCGCAGAAGCGGGGAGGGGGGCACGAGCTGACGCCGCTGGAGGGCGGGGAGGAGCCGGCCGCGCCGCAGGGTCACTGGGAACGGTTGAGCGAGGCACTGGACCAGTTGGCCGGGGCCGAACCGGGGCTGGCGGAGGTGGTGGATCTCAAGTTTTTCTGCGGCTTCACCTTCGGCGAAATTGCCGCCATGCGCGGGGTTTCCGAGCGCACCGTGCAGCGGCAGTGGGAGAAAGCGCGCATTTACCTGCACGCCGGCCTGAAGGCGACGACCCGGCCCGGCGAGCACGTGGCCGGGGCGCGGACCATGGCGGCGCGGCCGCCCTTTTCTGGACGCCCTCCCGTAGCCACCGCAGCGCGCCAGGGCGCTGGGGGCCCCGGCGTAGGTCCGGCTGCGGCCGGAAATCGCTTGGCGGCAACGCGCGCCCGCTCGGTTCAGGGCGCGTCCAAGTTGCCTGGTTAAGATGCGGCCAAGCGATGCTGCCCCGAGATGAGTGGCGGGAAGTAAGCCTGGGGCTGGACGAGGCGCTGACGCTTGCGGCGGGCGAGCGCGCCGCCTGGCTGGAAGCGCTGCGCCGGCGGCGGCCTGAACTGGCGAAGCTGCTGGAAGGGTTGCTGGAGCAGCAGCAGGTGCTCGCCGCCGAGCGCTTCATGGAAGAGCCGCCCTGGATGCCGGAGCCGGCGGCGGCGCAGGCGGGTGCCACGGTGGGCACCTACCGGCTGCTGGAACGCGCGGGCGAGGGCGGCATGGGGAGCGTGTGGCGGGCGGTGCGCAGCGACGGCCGCTTTGAGCGCGAGGTCGCGATCAAGTTCCTGCATGCCGCGCTCCGGTCCCAGGCCGCCGTGGAGGGTTTCGAGCGCGAGGGGAAGCTGCTCGGCCGGCTCTCGCATCCCCACATAGCGGAGTTGATGGATGCGGGGGTGGCGCCGGACGGGGTTCCCTACCTGGTGCTGGAGTTCGTGGACGGGCTGCCCCTGGATCGCCACTGCGATGTAGCCCGCCTCAGTGTGGAGGCGCGGCTGCGGCTGTTTCTGGACGTTGCCGGCGCGGTGGCGCATGCGCACGCTAACCTCGTGGTGCATCGCGACATTAAGCCGTCGAACGTACTGGTAACCGGGGCGGGGCAAGTCAAACTGCTGGACTTTGGGATTGCCAAGCTGTTGAGGGGCGAGGCGCAGAGCGGCGAGGCGACCACGCTCGAGGGCGGGCGGGCGCTGACGCCATTGTTCGCGGCGCCGGAACAGTTGACCGGTGGGCCAATCACGACCGCGACCGATGTGTATGCGCTGGGCGCGCTGCTTTACCTGCTGCTGACCGGGCAGGCGCCGGCGGGCCCAGGGCCGCACACGCCGGCCGAACTGATCGCGGCGATTACCGGGCCCGGGCGGCCGGCGGGCTCGGAAGCGGCGGCCACCATGGCCGGCGCCGCGGCCGGGATGCGAGGCTCGACGCCGGAGCGATTGCGACGGCAGTTGCGGGGCGACCTGGACACGATTTTGGCGAAGGCATTGAAGAAGGACCCGCGGGAGCGGTATGCGTCAGTGACGGCGATGGCCGAGGATGTGCGGCTGCATCTGCGGCGCGAGCCCATCCGGGCGCGGCCGGACACGCTGGGCTACCGCACCCGGACCTTCGTGCGCCGCAACCGTTTGGCGGTGGCGCTGGCGGCCGCGGCCCTGCTGACGGCGACCGCCGGCGGAGCGGGCATCGTGATCCAGACGCGCGCGGCGCGGCGTCAGCGCGACTTTGCGCTGTTGCAGCTACAGCGGGCCGAGGGCGTCAGCGACCTGGAAAATTTCGTGCTGGCCGAGGCGGCGCCGGCGGGCCGACCGGTGCTGCCGGGCGAGCTGCTGGGGCGCGCGGAAGCGATTGTGCGGCGTCAGCAGACGGACCTGGACACGCGGCTCGACCTGCTGGTCGCCCTCGGCGAGCAATACGCGGCGCAGGGTGCCTACCAGAAGGCGCGTCCGCTGTTGCAGGAGGCCTACCAGGCCGCGCAGGGGGGCGCCGAGCCGACGACGCGCGCGGCGGCGGCGTGCGCGCTGGGCCGCGTGCTGTCGCAGACGGGCGTGCCGGCGCGGGGCGAGGCCCTGTTCGAGGCCGGGCTCGCACAGTTGCCCACCGATCCGCTCAACATTGCCGAGCGGGTGCGCTGCCTGTTGCACGGCAGCGAGATTGCCACCAACAGCAGCCACTACCGCAGCGCGCTGAGCCGCGCCCAAAGCGCCCGGGACCTGCTCCGCCACGCGCGCTTCCGATCCGGCCTGCTGCAATTGGATACCGACATCGCGCTGGCCGGCGCCTACAACGACGCCGACCGCCGGGCCGAAGCCAACCTCGCCTACCAACAAGCGTTGCAGCGCGTGACGGCGCTGGGGCGCGGCGACACGCCGCTGGCGGCGAACTTGCTAAACCACTGGGCCACCATGCTGATCCGCGCGGGCCGGCCGCGCGACGCCGAGCCGCTGCTCGATCGCGCCCTCGCCATCGCCGGCGGCAGCCCAGCGGCAGCGGTCCCGGGACTACTCGGAAACTTCACCGGGGTGCTGCTGCGGCTGGGGCGACCGGCCGAGGCGCGCCCCTACTCCGACCGCGCACTAGCGCTGAGCGGGGCCGGCGGCGACGCGATTGAGCTGGCCAAGGAGCGGCTCGACCGCATCCGCATCCTCCGGGCTCAGGGCCAACTCGACCAGGCTGAAAAGCTGACGGCGACAGTCGCGGCCCAACTGCACCGAATACTGCCGCGGGTCCACATCGCCTTCGCCGTGCTCGCCTCCGAAGAAGCGCTCAACGCGCGGGCACGGGGCCGGTTGCCCGCGGCGCTGCGGCTTGCGGACGAAGCGGTGCGCGCCTTCGATGCCGCCTATCCCCATGGGTCCGGACCCGCCGACTACCGCGGCCGCTTCCTGGTGCGCCGCTCGGAAGCTGAAGCCGAGCTGGGAGAGAACGCCGCCGCGCTCGCCGATGCCCGCCGCGCGCTGCAACTGCTGCAAAAGGCGGCGATTCCCGGCAGCAACTCGGCCGACGTCGGCGAAGCCTATGCCGCAGTGGGCGGTGCGCTGCGGGCAGAAGGCCACGGCAGCGAGGCGACGGCAGCGTACCGCGATGCCGCCGAGAACCTCGACCGCACACTTGGGCCCGACCATCGAGAGACTCGGGCCGTGCGGGAAGAATTGGAAGCGAGCAATAAGCAATAGCTAGCTAATTGACTGGCGCGGGCCCCTGCCCCTGCTCGCTGAGACGCTCGCAGCGCCGCGCCCGCACTCGAAGGACTGTGGAGCGCCGGCCCGGGGCCCGGCGAGCCCAAGGGGGCGCGAGCGGCGTCGTTGGAGGGGGGGCCGCACCGCTTCGTTTGCCGGGAGCGGGCCGCCCTCCGGTCTTTCGCAGCCCTTCGCGCCGACTTTGCCCGAAGTGCAAACGGCGCGACTCCCGCGATAAGCGATAAGCGATAAGCAATGAGCAGGGGGTGTCGGGTTTTGTCGGCCGTTTACGATTACCTTAGTAGGGGCAATCCGCTTAGCGGAGGGCCCGAACTGGTCCAAGAGGGGGGAGCAATATGGCAGTCGGCGCACGTACAGAACTCGACATGGATAAATTGCATGCCTTCATCCACCAATTTGTGGGCGATTTGGGGGCTACAGTGCACGCGGGGATGGTGGTGATTGGCGAGAAGCTGGGCCTCTACAAGGCGCTGGCTGCCGGGGGCCCCATGACGGCGGCCGAGCTGGCCAAGAAGACGGGAACCGACGAGCGCTACGTGCGCGAATGGCTCTCGTCACAGGCGGCGGGCGGCTACGTGGGCTATGACGCCGCCAGCGAACGGTTCAGCTTGAGTCTGGAACAGGCGCTGGTGCTGGCCAGCGACGACGGGCCGGCCTACATTCCGGGCGCGTTCGAACTGGCGCTGGGGTCGTTGGCGGCGGTGCCGCGCATCGCCGAGTCATTCCGGACGGGCGCGGGCATGGGCTGGAACGAGCATGATGAGGCCGTGTTCCATGGCTGCGAAAAATTCTTCCGGCCAGGCTACGCGATGAACTTGATGAGCGCCTGGATTCCGGCTCTCGACGGCGTACAGGCCAAGCTCGAGACGGGCGCGAAGGTGGCGGATGTGGGGTGCGGACAGGGCGCTTCGACGCGGCTGATGGCGAAGGCGTTTCCGCGCTCGAAGTTCTTTGGATTCGATTACCACGCCGGTTCGTTGGCGACGGCGCAGGAGTCGGCGGGGCGCGGCGGGGTCACCGACCGGGTGAAGTTCGAGGCGTACAGCGCCAAGGAGTTTCCGGGAACCAACTACGATCTGGTGACGATGTTTGACTGCCTGCACGACATGGGCGACCCGGTGGGCGCGGCCCAACACATTCGCAAGTCGCTGGCCAGCGACGGCACCTGGATGATCGTCGAGCCCTTTGCCGGCAACACGCTCAGCGACAACCTCACCCCCGTCGGCCGCGTCTACTACGGTTTCTCGACGCTGGTGTGCACGCCCTGCTCGCGCTCGCAGGAGGTTGCCGCCTGCCTCGGCGCCCAGGCCGGCGAAGCGCGCATCCGGGAGGTGACGCGCGCGGGCGGGTTCGGCCGTTTCCGCCGGGCCGCCGAGACGCCATTTAACATCGTGTACGAGGCGCGGCCGTAACCCGCATGGCTCGCGCAATGCGGGCAGCAATTAGCAATTAGCGATTAGCAATTAGCGATAAGCGAAGCCTAGAGCAGGGCGTCCTCGTAGGCGCGCTCGCCGTGCAGGGAGGCGTCGAGGCCGGCGGTTTCGCTGGCTTCGTCCACTTTGACGGCGGTAAAGCGGTCAATGATGGTCAGCATGCCGTAGGTGAAGACAAAGGCCCAGACCGAGGAAAACACCACCGCCGCCAGTTCCTTGAAGAAAAAGCCAGAGCCGCCATAGAGCAGCCCGTCACTACCGGCGGGGTTGAAGGCGCGGCTGGCGAACACGCCGAGCAGGACGATGCCCAGGAAGCCGCCGACGCCGTGCACGCCCCAGACATCGAGGGCATCGTCCCAGCGCCATTTGTTCTTGAGCTCGACGGCGCAGTAACAGACCGCCCCGGCCGCCAACCCGATGATCACCGCCGAGGTAGGCGACACGTATCCGGCGGCGGGGGTGATGGTAGCCAGGCCGGCCACCGCGCCGGTGAGCAAGCCCAGGAACTTGGGTTTTTTCTCCCGCGACCAGGCGATCAGCAGCCACGCCACCGCCGCAAAGGAGGCGGCGATGTCGGTGTTGAGAAACGCCGTCGCGGTCACCGCATCCACGCGCATTTCGCTGCCGGCGTTGAAGCCATACCATCCGAACCACAACAGGCCGGTGCCGAGCGCCACCAGGGGAATGCTGTGGGGGCCGCGGTCGAGCACCCGGCGCTTGCCCACGTAAAGCACCGACGCCAGCGCCGCGATGCCGGCGATGTTGTGCACCACGATGCCGCCGGCGAAGTCGCGCACGCCCCACTGCTGCAGGAACCCGCCGCCCCACACCATGTGCACAAAGGGAAAGTACACGAAAGTGAGCCAAGCGGTCAGAAACAGCATGTAGGCCTTGAAGGTGACGCGATTGGTGAAGGCCCCGGAGATCAAGGCCGGCGTGATGATGGCAAACATCATTTGATAGGCAATGAACACCAGGGCCGGAATGGTGTTATTGGGCGACGGCGTGGTCAGGCCGATGCCGTGCAGACAGACCTCATGCAGATTGCCGATCACCCCGTGCCAGTCGCCGCTGAAGCAGAGCGAGAAACCGTAGAGGTACCAAATCACCGTCGTCCAGCCCATGGAGACGAAACTTTGCATCATGATGGCCAGGACGTTTTTGCGGCCCACCAGGCCGCCATAGAAAAACGCCAGGCCGGGCGTCATGAGCATGACCAGGCTGGTGCACAGAATCATGAACGCCGTGTTGCCGGTATCGAGATGCAGCATGGTGCCTCCTCGCACGGCGCGGCGAAGCGCCGTTCAGCGGAGAATACAACGTTTTGGTCACGGCGGCGACCTATTCGACCCGGCGGGGGGCTGAATTGCCTGGGAGCCGATTGGCGGCCCCGGCAGGCGGCGGCTTGCATTTGGGTCCGCCGAGGCGCTAAATAGATAACGCCATGAGAATAGCTGCCCTTGCCGCCCCGCTCGTTGCCGCCGCCGCCCTCGCCCTGCTGGTTCCGGTCGCAGGGCGTGCCCAGGCGCCTTCGGCGCAGGAGCTAGCGCGCTGGAAACAGGAAGCCGCCAATGTGACCATCACCCGCGACGACTGGGGGATCGCCCACGTTCACGGGACCACCGATGCCGAAGCCGTCTTCGGCATGGAGTTCGCCCAGGCCGAGGACGACTTCAACCGGGTGGAGACCAACTACCTGTTGGCGCTGGGCGGGCTGGCGGAGGCCGAGGGGCCGTCGCAGATCTGGACCGACCTGCGCGCGGAGATGTTCGCCGACCCGGCGGTGCTGCAGCAGAAGTACGCCGCCAGCCCGGAGTGGCTGAAGCAGCTTATGGACGCCTTTGCCGACGGGCTGAACTATTTCCTGTACACCCACCCCGATGTCCACGCCCGCGTAATCCACCACTTCGAGCCCTGGATGGCGATGGCCTATAGCGAGGGCAGCATTGGCGGCGACATTGAGCGCGCCAATCTGCGCTCGATCCAGAAGTTTTACGGCGCCCAGCCGGGCGGCGTGGATCCGCCGCCGCCGGCACCCGGCGCCCCCAGCTACTACCCGCTCGAAGCCGGCGGCTCCAACGGCATCGCCATCGGGCCCAAGAACACCGCCGACCACCACTCGATTCTGGTCATCAACCCACACACGTCGTTCTACTTCCGCAGCGAGCTGCAAATGTCGAGCGACCAGGGGCTGGACGCCTACGGCGCGGTCACCTGGGGTCAATTCACCGTCTACCAGGGGTTCAATACCCGCATCGGGTGGATGCACACTTCGAGCGGGGTCAACAACATTGACTTCTACCTGGAGACGGTCACGAAACGCGGCGACCATTACGTCTACAAATACGGCGACAAGGAACTGCCCGTCACCGAGCGCCAGATAACGATTCCCTACAAGACGCCCGACGGCATGGCGCGGCGCACCTTCACCGCCTACTTCACCCAGCACGGGCCGGTAATTGGCGAGGTCAACGGCAAGTGGGAAACCATCAGCCTGATGCAGCGGCCGATGCGGGCGCTGGAGCAGGACTTCGAACGCACCAAGGCGCTGAACTACCAGCAGTTCTACAAGACGATGCAGTTGCACACCAACTCGTCGAACAACACCATTTATGCCGATGGCGACGGCCACATCGCCTACTTCCACTCCGATTTCATCCCCGAGCGCAGCACCAAGTTCGACTGGAGCAAGCCGGTGGACGGCAGCAATCCGGCCACCGCGTGGGGGCCGCCGCTGTCGCTGGAGAAGACGCCGCACCTGCTCGACCCCGGAACCGGATGGTTGTACAACTCGAACAACTGGCCCTGGTCGTCGGCCGGGCCCGACAGCCCGAAGCAGGCTGATTTCCCCGCCTACGTGGACCGGGGGAAATTCGAATCCATGCGCGGACTGCACGCCTTGAAGGTGCTGGGGGCGATGGCGCCGGGCTCGATGACGGTGGACTCGGTCATCAAGGACGTGGCGTTTGACAGCTATCAGCCATGGTTCGCGCGCACCATCCCTTCCCTGCTCAAGGTTTATGACGCCACGCCGAACTCGAACCCGCTGAAGGCGAAGCTGGCCGGGCCGATCGGGGTGTTGCGGAACTGGAACTACCGCTGGGGCGTGGATTCGGTGCCGACCTCAGTGGCGCTGTACTGGGGCAGCGCCATCATGCGCATGACCGGGCGGGCGGCGCGGCAGTCGGAGGAGGACGAATCCACCTACGTCGCCAAGCAGGCGACGCCGCAGCAGATGCTGGACGCGCTGTCGCAGGCGGTGGACAAGCTGACGCGCGATTTCGGCAGCTGGCAGACGCCATGGGGGAAGATCAACGTCTTCCAGCGACTGGGCGACTCCATCAACCATCCGCACTTCGACGATTCGAAGCCGGCGACGCCGGTGATGTTCACCACCGCGACCTGGGGGTCGCTCGCCAGCTACGCTCCCTGCCGCGGCCTCACCACCAAGCGCATTTACGGCTGCAGCGGCAACAGCTTTGTGGCGGTGATTGATTTCGGGCCGCGCATCAGCGCGCGCGCGATCACCGCCGGCGGCGAAAGCGGCACGCCCACCTCACCACATTTCCGCGACGAGGCCGAGCGCTACGCCACCGGAAACCTGCGGACCGTGTATTTCTATCCTGACCAGCTCAAGGGGCACACGGAGCGCGTTTATCATCCGGGGCACTGAGCAGCAAGCGGTAAGCAATAAGCTCCGGGCGCGGCATTGGTGGATTTGGCCAGGATTCCAGTATTGGCGGTGTTTCCGCCGGCGCACCCGGCGGCGCGGCTGCTGGCTGAACTCGAGCCTTGGGCGGAGGTGCATGTTGGCGCGGAACCGGGATTGATAGCGCGGTGGGGGCCGGCGGCCGAAGTCATTTTGTATTCGTCCATGGGAGGCGGGACGCCGCCGATTACCGGCGTATGGCCGCACCGCGGAGCGGGGCTGCGGTGGATACATTCGTTCGAGGCGGGCGTGGACCCGATGCTGACGCCCGAGATCGTGGCCAGCCCGGTCGCGGTCAGCAACGCCCGCGGGGTTTATGCCGCGCCGCTGGCGGAGTTCGCCATCCTCGGCATTCTGTTTTTCTACAAACACGTCCGCCGACTGCTGGCGCAGCAAGCCGGGGCCCGATGGGAAAAGTTTGAGGTGGAGTCGCCGCAGGGCAAGCTGCTGGGGGTGGTGGGCTATGGCGCCGTGGGCCGCGCCTGCGCCGAGGCCGCCCGCGGCCTGGGGATGCGCGTCAGCGCCGCCGGCCGGCAGTGGCAGCGGGCCGAGTTGCTGCAAATGCTGGCCGGGGTGGACGTGCTGCTGGCCGCAGCTCCGCTCACGCCGGCAACCCATCACCTGATTGACGCCGGGGTGTTTGCCGCCTTGAAGCCCTCGGCGCTGGTCATCAACGTGGGCCGCGGCCCGGTGCTTGACGAGGCCGCGCTGATCGCGGCGCTCCGGAGCGGGCGGCTCGCGGGGGCCGCGCTCGACGTGTTCGAGCATGAGCCGCTGCCCCCGCAGCATCCCTTCTGGACCATGGACAACGTCTTGCTCTCGCCGCACTGCACCGACCGCACCCGCGATCCGCACTGGGCCGAACTCGGCATGCGCTGCTTCATCGACAATTTTCATCGCTACCGCCAGCACCAGCCGCTGCTGACGCCAGTGGACAAGACGCTTGGCTACTGACACCACCATGCCACTGCCACCTTCCGCTACACGCCAGCCCGGCGACGACCCCTACGCCTGGCTGCGCGAACGCGACAACCCCGAAGTGCTCGCTTATCTCGAGGCCGAAAACGCCTACACCGCCGAGGCCACCGCCGGGCTGCGCGAACTCGAAGACGGACTCTACCGCGAGATGCTGGGCCGCATTCAGCAAACCGACGTCACTGTTCCGGTACGCCGAGGCTCCTGCTTTTATTACACCCGCACCGAGGAGGGGCTGCAGTACCCGGTCCACTGCCGGCGGCGGGGAGAGGACGGGGCCGAGCAAGTTTTGCTGGACCTGAACCTGATGGCGGAAGGGCTGGCGTTTCTCGGCCTGGGCGTGTTCGAGGTCAGCGACGACGCACGCTGGCTGGCCTATGCGACCGACACCACCGGCATGCGCCGCTACCGGCTGCAGATCAAGGACCTCGACCGCGGCACGCTGCTGGCGCCGAGCGCCGAGCGGGTGACTTCAGCCGCTTGGGCCGCAGACAGCCGCACGCTGTTTTACACCACCGAGGATGAGACCACCAAGCGCAGCGACCGGCTCTGGCGGCTGGAGGCGGCCAGCGGCGCGGTCACCGAGGTGTTCCACGAGCCTGACGAGCTTTACCACATCGGCCTGGAGCGCACCCGCGACCGCCGCTACCTGCTGCTCGGCATCGCCGCCACCGACTCGACCGAGTACCGCTATTGGCGCACCGATGAGCCGCTGGCGGCGCCCCAGGTCTTCCTGCCGCGCCGGCGCGACCACAAGTACGATCTCGACCACCGCGAGGGCCGCTTCTATATCCGCACCAACCAGGACGCCAAAAACTTCCGCGTCCTGACCGTGCCGGCGGAGGATCCGCGCTGGGAGCGGGGCGAAGAATTTCTTCCCCACCGGCCTGAAGTGCTGCTTGAAGGCCTGGAGCTATTCAAGACCCACGCCGTGGCCTACGAAAAGGTCGAGGGCCTGGAGCGCTTGCGCGTTTTCGATTACGCCACAGGCGGCTGGCGGGCGATTCCCTTCCCGGAATCCGTCTACGCCGCTTTTCCGGGGGCAAACCCGGAATTTGACACCACGTTCTACCGCTACAACTATCAGAGTCTGGTGACGCCACCCAGCGTGTTGGATTTTGACTTGGAGACGAGCCAGTCCACGCTGCGCAAGCAGCAACCGGTGCTGGGCGGATACGATCCCGCCGAGTACGGCAGCGAGCGGCTGTGGGCCACGGCGCCCGATGGCACACGGGTGCCGATCTCGCTGGTGTACCGCAAGCCGCGCGCGCCCGGGCAGCCCGGCGCGCTGCTGCTGTACGGCTATGGCGCCTATGGCTATGGCCTGCCGGCGACGTTCTCCATCGCCCGGCTGAGTTTGCTGGACCGCGGGGTGGCCTACGCCATCGCGCATGTGCGCGGCGGCAACGAACTGGGCGAGGCCTGGCACGACGGCGGCATGCTGATGAACAAGAAGAACACCTTCTTCGACTTCATCGCCTGCGCCGAGCACCTCATCGCCGCAGGCTGGACCGAGCCGCGGCAGTTGGCGATTGCCGGCGGCAGCGCCGGGGGGCTGCTGATCGGGGCGGTGCTGAACTATAGGCCCGAGCTGTTCCGCGCCGCGCATCTCGCCGTGCCCTTCGTGGACGTGATGAACACGATGCTCGACCCCACGCTGCCGCTCACGGTGGGCGAGTACATGGAATGGGGTGACCCGCGCCAGGCGGACGCGGAAGCTTACATGCGCTCCTATAGCCCTTATGACAACCTGCACCCGGCGCCCTATCCGGCGATGCTCGTCACCACCAGTCTGAACGACAGCCAGGTGATGTACTGGGAGCCGGCGAAGTATGTGGCCAAGCTGCGGACGGCGACAACGCGCGCCCGCTCTGCTCAGGGCGCGTCCAAGTTGCCTCGCAGCGAGCCCGGGGCGACGCAACTGCTGCTGAAGACGAACTTGGGCGCCGGCCACGGCGGCGCGTCGGGGCGCTATGACCGGCTGCGGGAGATAGCGTTCGAGTACGCCTGGCTGCTGGGGGTGTTGAAGGCTGAGGGTTGAAGGTTGAGGGCTGAGGGTTGAAGGCTGAAGGCAAGGCCGGGCGGGGTCGGCGTTTGGCGCGGCCGTCGAAAGGGCTCAATGCGCGGAGAATTGCTACGATGTGCACATGAAGTCCATCACGATTCGCGAGCTGCACATAAACACCGGCAAGTGGGTGCGGCATGCCGCGGCCGCCGGTGCGGTCCAGGTCACCGATCGCGGGCGTCTGGTGGCGGTGCTGCAACCGATGGCGGCACGACCCCAGGCGAGGCTGCCGTACCGCGAAGCCGCGCCGCTGCAGAGGGACTCGGGCGACTTCATTGCCGAGGACCGCGAGCGGTGCTGAACTATTTTGACGGGCGCGGGCCCCTGCCCGGCTACGCCGGGCATCCCGCTTGGGCTCGCGCCGGCCCGGGGCCCGGCGAGCCCAAGGGGGCGCGAGCGGCATGGTTGGAAGAGGGCCGCGCCGCTTCGTTTGCCGGGAGCGGGCCGCCCGTTCGCACCGATTTTGCCCGCAGTGCAAACGG
>JBOGKJ010000091.1:0-29831 GCA_050745565.1 Terriglobales bacterium
ACTTCAACGTGCATGTCAATGCGGAAGACATCCGCAAAACGGCGGACCTGCTAGTGTCGACCGGGATGGCGAAGGCGGGCTACATCTACGTCAACATTGACGACACCTGGGAGGGCGGGCGCGACGCGCAGGGAAACATCCAGCCCAACAGCAAGTTTCCGGACATGAAGGCGCTCGCCGACTATGTGCACTCGAAGGGATTGAAACTGGGGATTTATTCTTCGCCCGGGCCGAAGACTTGCGCCGGCTATACCGGCAGCTATCTGCACGAGGCGCAGGATGCGCGCACGTACGCGGCGTGGGGCATTGATTACCTCAAGTACGACTGGTGCAGCGCGAGCGAAGTCTACACGCCCGACCAGATGCAGGCGGTGTACGAGAAAATGGCGCTGGCGCTGCGGGCGACCGGGCGGCCGATCGTGTTCAGCCTGTGCGAGTACGGCTGGGAGAATGTCGGCGCGTGGGGCGCCGAGGTGGGCGGCAACCTGTGGCGGACGACGGGCGATATTGAAGACAACTACGCTTCCATGGCGCGCAACGGGTTCAGCCAGAACGGGCGGCAGGACGCCGCCGGGCCGGGACACTGGAATGATCCCGACATGCTCGAGATCGGCAACGGCGGCATGAGCGACACCGAATACCAGACCCACATGAGCCTGTGGGCCATGCTGGCGGCACCGCTGCTGGCGGGCAACGACCTCACCAAAATGACGTCCGATATCCGGGCCATCCTGACCAACCGCGAGGTCATCGCCGTGGACCAGGACACGCTTGGGAGCCAGGGGTGGCGCGTGTCGCAGTCCGGCGAGCAGGAGGTGTGGAAGCGCCCACTGGCGGGCGGGGCCACGGCCGTGGCTCTGTTCAACCGCGCCGCCGCGCCGGCTGCGATGTCGGTGAGCTGGAGCGCACTGGGGTTGCCGGCGAGCCCGAAGGTGCGCGACCTGTGGAAGCACCAGGATGTAAGCGCGCCCGGCGGCTACCAGGCCACCGTCGCCGGGCACGGGGTGGTGATGCTGCGGGTGGGCGGGGAATGAGCAGGGAGCAATTAGCAACTAGCAATAAGCTGAACCGCTCGCTTATTGCTTATCAGGCCTCGGCGGCGACGTTCACGGCGTCGCGCACCGCCAGCTTGACCACCGCATCGGGGACGCCGGCGACCACCTCGACTTTCCCCACGGCGCGGGGCAGCACCCAGTGCAGCGTGCCGGCGCGGGTCTTCTTGTCGCTCGCGGCATGGCGGAGCAGCTCGGCGGGCTCGACCTCCAGCCGGGGCAGGGGCGCGCAGACGCACAAGACCGCCGTGCAAATGCGATCACCTTCCGTTTCGGCGCACAGGCCCATGCGCACCGCGATGCGCGTAGCGGCGAGCATGCCCCAGGCCACGGCTTCGCCGTGCAGGAAGCGGGTGTAGGCGGTGGCGCTCTCCAGGGCATGGCCGAGCGTATGGCCAAAATTGAGGATGCGGCGCAGGCCGGCCTCGCGCTCATCGGCGGCCACGATGGCGGCTTTTTGCCGCAAGCAGGCGGCAATCATGCGCTCGAGCGGCTCCGGTTCGCGCCCGGCGAGCGCGGCCGCATGCTCAACGACGTAGGCGAACAGGTGGGCGTCGCCGATGATGCCGTACTTGATGGCTTCCGCCATGCCGCTGCGATACTGCCGATTATCGAGCGTCGTCAGCAGCGCCGGGTCAACCAGCATGGCCTGGGGATGATGGAAGCTGCCGAGCAGGTTCTTCCCGGCAGCCAGATTCACACCGGTCTTGCCGCCCAGGGCGCTGTCCACCATGGCCACGAGCGTGGTGGGGATGTGGATGAGGCCCACGCCGCGCATATAGAGCGAGGCCAGCAGCGCCGCCACGTCGCCCACCACGCCGCCGCCAAACGCGACCACCACGGCGTCACGCCCGGCGCCGGAGGCGACCATGGCCTCGGCCAGGGTCTCAAGTTGGGACAGATTCTTGTGAGGCTCGCCGTCTGGCAGCTCCAGCACACAGGCAGCGAGCCCATTTTGGGCCAAAGCGGCCTCCAGCATGCCGCCCCAGGCGGCGCGCACTGGCGCAGCGGTGATGACAACTACCTGCCCGCCCGCGGGCCGATGTCTGACCACCAGCGCGCCCGCCTCAGCCAACAGTCCGCGGCCAAGGCTAATGCTATAAGCTGGTGCAACGAGGGCTGGTAATTGCACCTTGAGTTCGGTCACGTCGTTCCAGTGTAATGGTAATCAGCGGATATGGCCTGGGACTTCATCATTGTGGGCTCCGGCATTGCCGGTCTGCGTGCGGCGCTGGCGCTGGGTCCTTCGGCGCGGACGCTGGTGGTCACCAAGGAGGCCATCGGCGAATCGGCCACCGCCTATGCCCAAGGCGGAATCGCCGCCGCCACCGGCGAGGACGACACGGTGGCGCTGCACGAGCAGGACACGCTGGCAGCGGGCGACGGGTTGTGTTCGGCGGCGGCGGTACGGGTGCTGGTGGAGGATGGGCCGGCGGCGATCGAGCAGTTGCTGGAGTGGGGAGCGCAGTTTGACCGGGACGCGGGTGGCCTGGAGCGGGCGCGGGAAGCGGCCCATTCGCGCTCGCGCATTCTGCACGCCCATGGCGACTCGACCGGCCGCGAAATCGCCTCCACGCTCGCCCGCCGCGCCGCCGACCTGCCGCGGCTGGAATGGCGGACGCACGCCCGGGCACTGGCGCTGGTGCGGAACGGAGACCGCATCGCCGGGGTGCAGTGCGCCGCCCGGCCCGGCGCGCCGGGGGAAACGCTGCTGGCGCGCGCGGTGCTGCTGGCCACGGGCGGGCTGGGGCAGCTCTATCCGCTGACCACCAATCCGGCGGGCGCCACCGGCGACGGGGTGGCTGCCGCCTGGCAGGCGGGGGCGGTGCTGGCCGACATGGAGTTCGTGCAATTCCATCCCACCGCACTGGCGCTGGAGGGGGCGCCGGCGTTTTTGTTATCGGAAGCGTTGCGGGGCGAAGGGGCCCGGCTGCGCAACCCCGCCGGCGAGTTGTTCATGAGCCGCTATCACCCGGCCGCGGAACTGGCGCCGCGCGACGTCGTGGCTCGCGCCCTGGTGGCGGAGCTGGCATCGGCTCCGGCCGGGGCCGCCTGTTTTCTGGACGCACGCGCACTGGGCGCCGAGGCGCTGCCCCACCGCTTTCCCCGTGTCGCGGCCACGCTGGCCGGATTTGGACTGGACTTGGGGCGCGACTTGATCCCGGTTCGTCCCGCGGCGCACTATGCCATGGGCGGGATCTGGACCACGCTCGAGGGCCGCACCAGTGTGGCGGGCTTGTATGCCGCGGGCGAGTGCGCCTGCACCGGCGTGCACGGCGCCAACCGCCTAGCCAGCAATTCCCTGCTCGAAGGCCTGGTCTTCGGCGCGCGCGCCGGCGCCGCCATGGCGGACGAAGCGCCGCTGAGGGCTCAGCCCGGAAAGCCGGCCCCACCCGATCCGGACCGGCCGGCGGAGGCTGACGCCTTGCAGCAGGTGCGAGCCACGCTGGGAGCCGATTGCGGCCTGATCCGCACCGGGGGCGGGCTGGAGCAAGCGCTGGCGAGGCTGGAGCGGCTCGGGGAGGCGCCGACTGCGCTCACGGCCGCCGCCATCGCGCGCGCGGCGCTGGCGCGCGCAGAAAGCCGCGGCGCACATTTCCGTTGCGACTTTCCCCGCCACGACGCGGAACTGGCCGGTCGGCACTCGCTGCAACAGCGGGGCGCGCCGGTGCGCTTCGCGACGTTTTAGGGCCGGGGGCAGGCTCGGCCTGCGCCGGCTAATTTGCAGTAGGCCACAGCGGCACGGCCGCCCTTCCCAGGACGCCCTCCCGATGGTCGGGCTGCGGCCGGAATTCGCTTGGCGGCAACGCGCGCCCGCTCTGCTCAGGGCGCGTCCAAGTTGCCTCGTCAGGATCGAGACATGCGCTTCGCAGCGGGCCATTGACGGGCGCGGGCCCCTGCCCCTGCTCGCTGAGACGCTCGCAGCGCCGCGCCCGCACTCGAAGGGCTGTGGAGCACCGGCCCGAGGCCCGGCGAGCCCAAGCCGGCGCGAGCCTCGCGGGGAGATTTGGGCGCGCTGGGCTACCATGATTTGGCGAGCGGCCCTGCCGGCCGCCCTGCGGCAGCAACTAGTTTTGTTCGCTCGAGGACGCAGCACACCCGAGAGCGTTCGCCATTTCTGAGGCACTACACTACCTTTGCCTTAGGAGTCCGCACGGCAGTAGTCGAGCACACGCAAATAAAGCGCCGCGGCCTGCACAGCGGGACCGCGGCGCTAGTGCTAAGGGGAGCTATTTCTCCCCGTGCCCGTGATCGCCGTGCCCGTGATCGCAATGACCGTCGTGGATCTCGATGTCACCGCCGCCGAGATTGCCGGAGGCGGCGTAGCCATTCGAGACCTTCAGCGAGAACGTGTCGGCGTGATTCGGACCAGGTCCTTCGCCACCGTTGTCGTTGTCGCTGACGATTACCTGGAAGGTAT
Source organism: Terriglobales bacterium (assembly GCA_050745565.1). Lineage (GTDB taxonomy): Bacteria > Acidobacteriota > Terriglobia > Terriglobales > SCQP01 > SCQP01. Next base: position 4,474 of record JBOGKJ010000091.1, read on the forward strand.
AGCCGTCCTGGCCGTTCACCTCAGCCGTGCCGTCAATTTCGCGCGTGCTCGGCGACAGCACGACGTAATTGGTGATGGAGGTGGATTTCACCATCATCGGCGGCGCCGAACCGTGGTCGTTGTACTCGAGATGGCCCCAGTACGCGCCATTGCGGAGCCCGCCATGCACGCCGAAGTTGGCCTTGGCGCCATCGGGCGCGATGATCCAGCCGCCGCCAGTGACAAAGTCGCGGCACACCGGACAGGCCGAGGTGGTGGCCGGCGCCAGCGTCACGGTCGAGGGATAGCCGATCTGGCCGGTGGCGCTGCCGCCGCTGGCCAACAGGCTGGCCGCGGATGCGCCCAACGGAACCAGCAGACTGACACTGCCCTGGTTCGAGGTCACCGCGTTCGCCAGGCTGCCTCCGGTGATCTGCAAGTAGCCGTCGAGGGTTGCGGTGGTGGAGCCGTTGCCCTGCTCCAGGCTGAGCAATGTCAATGTGCCGCTGAGCGAGCCCGCCGAAGCGTTGTATACGAATTGGATCGGCTGCGACTGGGTGATCGAGAAGCTGCTGCCGCTATCGTCGCTACTTGCAGTAAGCACGATGGCGTTGGTGTCGGGTGTGGTCACGGCATAGGCCCCATCGCTCGAGGCGAAGCTACCCTCACCATAAGCGCTGCCAGAGATCATGCACTGGCTGGCCGGGCAGGAGTCAAACTTTAGTTGCAGGGTCGAGGAATTGGTCGCGACGAGATGAAATTCCTGGGAAGCGTCGCCCAGGACAATTTGGGTTTGTGCGCTCAACCGCGGTGCAGCGAGCCCGAAGGCAATCGCGGCAAGGACGGCCAAGCGCAGACGGTTAACGGTCTGCGAAGTCATGGAGCACCGATCCTTTCGCTCGCTGTATTGCAGTTCAAAGGCCAACCCGCTTTTCGGATCGTTTTCCCGCGTCCATGAAACTCGAGTCTATAGAACAAAAGCAGCGCTGGCGTCGCAAATTGCGGATAGGAACGTGCGGCTTTGCTGGTTGCAAAGTCGCATCCGTGACGCTGCCCGGCTGCTACAGCGGGCTTGTTTTTGTTCGAGCCGCGCTCTGGGCCGGAAGCGGCGTGGCCGCCCCTTACTGGACGCCCTCCCGACGGCCCCACCCCACGGCGCAAGCGCCTCGCGAGCCCCAATGGTCGGGCTGCGGCCGGGCCTCGGTTGGCGGTAACGCGCGCCCGCTGTGCTCGGGGCGCGACCGAGTTTGCCTCCGCAAGTGAGTGCATAAAAACTGCAAACGGCTTCAAACTGTGCACGCCCGTGCATGCACGCCCGTGCATGCGCACCCGCCCGCCGCCGCCGCGACCAGGCCGGGGGACTCCGCAGCCTTGACGGGCGCGGACCCCTGCCCCTGATCGCTGAGACGCTCGCAGCGCCGCGCCCGCACTCGAAGGGCGGCACCGGCCCCGGCCCGGCGAGCCCAAGCCGGCGCGAGCGGCCTCTCGCTACGGCAGAATCACGGTTGCAGTGGTCACCCGAACTGCCGCGTGGCGCCGGCCGGCGGCCGGCGCGCGGGTTGGCGACCCGCCCCGCGGGCGGTGGTGCCGGTCGGAAGGCTGCCAGTTTTCCTGGAAGCGGGGCCGCGCCGCATCATTTGCCGGGAAATTCCCCGGGCCTTCACGCCGATTTTGCCCGCAGTGCAAACGGCGCGACTCCCGCAAAAAGAGAGGCAACATTGACGGGCGCGGGCCCCTGCCCCTGCTCGCTGAGACGCTCGCAGCGCCGGGCATCCCCCTTGGGCTCGCGCCGGCCGGGGGCCCGGCGAGCCCAAGGGGGCGCGAGCGCCCTTTTGCTAGAGGTCGGGCCGCGCCGCTTCGTTTGCCGGGAGCGGTGAAAGCGCCACTGGCGCTATCACCCCTCCGGACTTTCGCAGCCCTTCGCGCCGACTTTACCCGCCGTGCAAACGGCGCGACTCCCGCGATTGGAGGCGTCCCTGAGCACAGCCGGCGCCCGTTCCCAACCGCGGCACGGCTGCCCTTCTCAGGACGCGCTCCCGATGCTCCCGCGCCGATGGTCGGGGTGCGGTCGGAATTCGCTTGGCGGCAACGCCCGCCCACTCTACTTGGTGAACGCGCCAAAGCGCCTTCACGCGTCCAAGTTGCCTCGTAGAGCAACTCGGCACCGGGAGCGGAGACGCGGCCGCCGGCCATACCGCGGGTGGCGGCGCGGCTGGCCCGCTTCGGGTTGAAGCGGCACGGCCTCGGTCCGATGTTTTCAGTTTTTTGCAGCCACAAGCAGGCCGCGCGGCCGGCCGGTGGCGCGGGCCTACCAGATTTTCAGGTTGGGGCGGCTGCGGGCAAACTGAATGCGGAATATGCCCCAGACGAGCACCGCGACCCCGAGCACAATCAGAGCGGGTTCCAGCGCCGCCCAGTAGAAGCTGTCCAGGTTTTTCAGCAGGTGGCGGCCCAGATACATCGCCAGCGCGGCGTCCAGGGTATAGCGCAGGCCACGGCCCAAGGCCACGGAAAAGCGAAAACGCGCCTTCGGCACCTTCATGATGCCGGCCGAAAACACGAATGGGGCATAGGGAAAGGGCGGCGGCATCACCGCCGCCACGCCCACCGGAATCGCTCCCAGGCGATCGGTCCAATTCTCAACCCGCCGCAGCAGGCCGGGCGGGAAGCGCTTGCGCAGCAGCTCGCCGCCGCCGCGGCAGCCGATGCGATAACTGGCCATGGCCCCCAGGATCGAGCCCAGCGTCGCCACCAGTACCGACACCACGGCCCACACCAAGGTGCGCTTGGCGATGACGAAACTGATCAGGACAATGTCATTGATGCCGGGCAACAGCCACAGCAGCGAGCCATCGAATAGGGTCAGCGCAAACACTCCAACCAACCCCAGCGAACGGGCAAGAGCGTCAAACGTCTGCGCGAGTTCGGTCAGCGGCCGCGTCATCGGTGTGCATCCGCCGCCCTTCCAGTCCCGGGCCGGCGGGGCACTGCAGATTCCCCGCACTGATCCTACCTTAAGCCGATGCCGTCTGTCGCCGCTTTTCCCGGCGGTCCTTGCCAAAAACGTAGGCGATGCCAATACCCAGCACATAAAGGCCCACCATGGGCGCGGCAAATACCAGCATGGTGGTGATATCTGCTGTGGGAGTAATAACCGCGGCCAGCACCGCAATCACCAGCACCGCATAGCGGAAGTTGCGGATCATGAAGCGGGCATTGATGAGCCCGAACAGGGACAGGAAAAACACTAGCGTCGGCATCTCAAACACCAGACCGAGGCCCAGCACAACGGTGGCGAACAGGTTGAAATACTCGTTGATATTGATCTGCGGGGTAAAGCGGTGGGCGTAACCGATGAGAAAGTCCAGCGCCAGCGGAAACGCGAACTCGTAGGCGAACGCGCCGCCGGCCACGAACAGTGCCGAGGTGCACAGGACGAACGGCACCACGTAGCGGCGCTCGCGCCGGTACAGGCCCGGAGAAATGAAGCGCCAGACCTGGTAGAGCACCCAGGGGGAGGCGGCAAACAAGGCCGCAATCAGCGCCAATTTGACATAGAGGTTGAAGGGCTCGATGGGGTTGAAATAGACCAGCGAGCGCTGATCCAAGCCGTGCAATTTGAGCGCCGCGAGCAGCGGCTTCTCCAAGAAGCCGTAGATCTGATCGGCATAGGCGAAACAGACGAAAAAGGCGAGCACCACCCCGACCAGGGCGCGGAAGATGCAGCGCCGCAGCTCCTCGAGGTGATCGAGGAACGACATCGAGCTGGCGGCGACTTCCTCTTCCTCGCCCGCGGCCCGAAACTGTTCAAACAGCGCCATGTGCGCGGCTTATATCCTGCTGCTCATCGTGGTCATCGCCGGGGGCGGCCGCAGGCGCGGCGGGCGCGGGCAGTTCGGCCGTTGTACTAGTAATTTCCACCACGCGAGGCACCGTTCCCTCGGCGGCGGCCGGCACGGGCTGCAGCTTGCGTGAGGGCTTGGGATCGGACATCTCCACGGTGTGAAGCTCGTCCTCGAGGGAGTAGCGGAACTCGTTGCCGGCCCGGCGCAAGTCGGCCATAACCCGCGCCACGGTGCGGGCGATCTCGGGCAACTTGCGCGGCCCGAACACCAGTAAAGCCAAAATGGCTAGAAACAGCAGCTCGCCGAAGCTCATGCCGCCGTTGTCCCCCCCTGAACATCATATCAGTGGCTCACGGCCGCATGGCCGCCGGATCGGCCAAGGCGGCCGGGGGCGAGGGCCGCCCTGCCCAACGCCAATGTTATACTTCCCTCAAAGCATGTCCAAGCTTCGGACCCCGCTGTTCATTGCCGTCGTGTTGGCAGTATGCGCATTACTGGGCGGCCTTTATGGCTCGCACTTGCAGGCAGCCCAGGCGGCAGCTGACCCGGCCACGGCCACCACTCCAACCGTTGACGCCAATTCTGAAGCCGCGATCCAGGCAGACCTTCGCGCTTTTGCCAACGTCTACCACCTGGTGGAGACCAATTACGCGGCGCCGGTGGATCCGAGCGCGGCCATTTATGATGGCGCCATCCCGGGGATGCTGCGTCAACTGGATCCGCACTCGAATTTCTGGGATCCCAAGGCGTTCGCGCAGTTGATGGAAAACCAGGAGGGCCGCTACTCCGGCGTCGGGATGCTGATTGGCGCCGTGGACGCGCGCAACAACCAGAGCCGGGTGGTACAGCCGTTTGAGGGGACGCCGGCATTCAAGGCCGGGCTGCGCCCCTGGGACTTGATCATGGCGGTGAATGGCACCTCGACGGTGGGGATGACCACGGATCAGGTCGCCAACCTGCTGAAAGGCCCGCAAGCCACCAAGGTGACCATCTCGGTGCACCGGGTTGGGCACCCGGAGTTGCTGAATTTCACGCTCACCCGCGAAAACGTACAACACAACAGCGTGGACTGCAGCTTCGAAATCGAACCGGACGTAGGCTACATCCATCTCACCGGCTTCACCGAGACCAGCACCAGCGAGATTGCCGCCATCCTGCAGAAGTTGGAAGCGCAAGGTCCGGTCAAGGGCGTTGTTCTGGATTTGCGCGACAATCCCGGCGGCCTGCTGAATCAGGCGCAGGGCGTGGCGGGATTGTTCCTGGCGAAGGATCAGGTGGTGGTGAGCGACCACGGCCGCAACTCGCCCGAGCATGTGCTGACGGCCACGCGCGGCAACGGGGGTCATGATTTTCCGCTGGTGGTACTGGTGGACAACATGACCGCCAGCGCGGCCGAGATCGTTTCCGGCGCGATGCAGGACCATGACCGCGGCCTGATTGTGGGCCAGACGACGTTCGGCAAGGGGCTGGTGCAAACCGTGATGCCGCTCGACGACAACACCGGGTTGTCACTGACGACGGCGCATTACTACACCCCCAGCGGACGGCTCATCCAGCGCCCCTATGAAGGGGTTTCGCTCTACGATTACTTCTTCGCCCACAACGAGAAGCAGACCCCGCTCAGCCAGCGGGAAGTCAAGATGACCGACATCGGCCGCACCGTATACGGCGGGGGCGGCATCACGCCCGACATCATCGTTCCGGCGCCGAAGCTCAACGACTTCCAGCAGATGATACTGGACCGCACGGCGTTTTTCGAGTTTGCCGACGAATATTTGAGCAAGCACGACTCGGTGCCGCTGAACTGGACCCCGGACCCAGCCACACTGGACGCCTTCGTGGCGTTCCTGGGAAGCCAACGCGTGACGCTGAAGCCGGCCGACGTTGCCGCCAATGCGACGTGGATGAAGCAGCAGATCCGGTTCCGGATCATCTCCAGCCTCTATGGATTGAACGACGGCTACAAAACCGTTATGCAGGCGGATCCGGAAGTGCTCAAAGCCGTGAGCCTGCTGCCGCAGTCGGCAGCGCTCGAAGCGCGCGCCCAGCACGTGCTGGCGACGCGGCAGCAACAATAAGGCGACACGGCCGCCCTTCGCCGGACGCGCTTCCGCAGGTCGGGCCGCGGTCGGAATTCGCTTGGTGGCAACGCGCGCCCGCGCTGCTCGGTGAAGGCGCCACCGGCGCCGTCACCCGTCCAGATTGATGGGCGCGAGCCCCTGCCCCTGCTCGCTGAGGCGCTCGCAGCGCCGGTCCCGCACTCGAAGGGCTGTGGAGCGCCGGCCCGGGGCGCGGTGAGGCCCAAGGGGGCGCGAGCCTCGCGGGGCCGCGAGCGGCCTCTCGCTACGGGAGAATTACGGTTGCAGTGGTCACCCGAACTGCGGCGTGGCGCCGGCCGGCGGCCGGCGCGCCGGTCGGCGGGCTGCTGGTTCTGTCACACCTACGTTGATTCGGCCCTGGAGAGGGGTCGCGGCCCTTCGCGCCGATTTTGGCCACAGTGCAAAGGGCGCGACTCCCGCGAATTGCCTTCGTTCAGAGGCGGCGCCGGAGCTGCCGCATGCTGCGGCTCGAACCGGGCGCGCGCAGGCTGGGCGCCAGTTCCGCCAGGCCGTCGAGCACAAAGCCACGCTGCGCAAAGCGCGGATGCGGCAGTGCCAGCTCGCGGCCGCCCACGCGGGCCCGTCCGTAGAGAAGCAGATCCAGATCGACGGTACGGGGCCGATTGCGTCCGCCGCCGGCGTGGCGCCCCAAGCGCCGCTCAATTTGGCGCAGCCGGCGCAGCAGCACCCGCGGGGACAGGCCGGTTGAGACCTCGGCCACGGCGTTGAGGAAGCGCCGGCGGCCGGTGGCACCCACCGGCTGCGTTTCCTCCACGGCCGAGAGCCGCCGCACGCTGATGGCGGCGGCGGGCATGGCGTCGAGGGCGCGAGCGAGGTTGCGGGCGCGGTCGCCGCGGTTCGAGCCCAGCGCGACGTAGGCTCTCACGGTTCGAACAATTCGGGTTGGGCGGTGGCGATGGGCGTGAGCTTGAAGTGACGCCAGGCCAGCGCGGTGGCGACGCGACCGCGCGGCGTGCGGTTCAGGAACCCGACCTGCATCAAGTAGGGTTCGTAAATCTCCTCGATTGCGTCGGGCTCTTCGGCCATCGAGGCTGCCAGCGTGTTGACCCCCACCGGCCCGCCATCAAATTTCTCCATCAGGGTAAGCATCAACCGGCGGTCGGCTTCGTCAAAGCCGTACTCATCCACCTCCAGCAGGGCCAGCGCCTGTTCGGCGACCTCGACGGTAATCTCGCCCTGGGCGCGCACTTGCGCAAAATCCCGCACCCGGCGCAGCAGGCGGTTGGCGACGCGGGGCGTGCCACGGCAGCGCCGAGCCAGCACCGCGGCGCCCTCAGGTTCCATGGCGACATTGAGGAGTCGCGCGGAGCGCCGCAGAATCTGCTCCAGCTCCCCGGGGGTGTAGAACTCCAGCCGCACAATCAGGCCAAAACGTGAGCGCAGCGGCGCCGAAATCAACCCCGCCCGGGTGGTGGCGGCCACAAACGTAAACGGCTTCAACTCCAGCGTATGCGTCCGCGCCGCCGGACCCTGGCCGATGATGATGTCGAGGCGGTAGTCTTCGAGGGCGGAGTAGAGAATTTCTTCAAGCTGCGGCTGCAGCCGGTGAACCTCGTCAAAGAACAGCACCTGGCGCACTTGCAGGTTGGTGAGGATGGCGGTGAGATCGCCCTTGATCTGGATCAGCGGCCCCGCCGTGGACTGGAGCGGCACGCCCAGTTCGGCGGCGAGGATGGCGGCCAGGGTGGTTTTGCCGAGCCCCGGCGGCCCGTACAACAGCACGTGATCGAGCGGCTCGCCCCGGCGGCGCGCGGCCTCCGCAGCCAGCGCCAACTGCGCTTTCGCCTTGCCTTGGCCGATGTATTCGGCGAGCGTGCGGGGGCGCAGCGAAAGCTCAAAGCCGGCATCGTCCTCGCCCGCCTGGCCGGCCAGCAGCCGCCGCGGCTCCGGATTGGTGTCCACGGGCACGCTTAAGGATAGCAAGAAGGTTGGGTCCGCCGATTGACGGGCGCGGGCCCCCTGCTCGCTGAGACGCTCGCAGCGCCGTGCCCGCACTCGAAGGGCGGCGCCGGCCCCGGCCCGGCGAGCCCAAGCCGGCGCGAGCGGCCTCTCGCTACGGCAGAATCACGGTTGCGGTGGTCACCCGAACTGGCGCGTGGCGCCGGCCGGCGGCCGGCGCGCGGGTCGGCGACCCGCCCCACGGGCGGTGGCGCCGGCGGGAAGGCTGCTGGTTTGCCACACCTACTTTGATACGACCCTGGAAGGGGGGCTGGACTACTGGTGGGCGGCGGGCAGGACTACCAGGTCAATGTGGGTGCCTGACTGCAGCTTGAGGTTGCCTTGGGCGGCAGTCAGCACGCTGCCCTCAGAGGGGGTGGGCTTGAGGATGCGGATGGTCTGGGCGTGGCTGGCCTGCGCCATCGAGCCAATTTCCTGGTTTTGGCCCGTCACTTGGCCGGGGACGCCCTGGGCGCCCAATTCGGGCCGAACCCGGGCGCCGGCGTCGGCTGTTGCACCCGGCGCGCCAGGCGGACTCATTGAGGGCATATTCATGGGCATGTCGGCGGAGGCCATCGCAGGACTGGTCATTTCGACATTGATGATGGCCGCCGAAAGAGGCACGGTTTGTTTGGCCTTCTTCAGCACGGCCTGGTTGAAACGCACGCCCAGGCGCGAGGGCGACCTATTGCTTTCCGCCGGGATGACGACGGTGACCTGCCCCAGCAGTTGGGTGCCTTTCGGCAGGATGGTCTGGCCGTTGAGCTTCAGGTTCGCGGTGGTTTTCGCCTTGACCGGCTCACCCACGCGAGCCGTGCTGCTGTCCAGGGTGGTATTCAGCTCCGCTTTCAGGCGCGTGCCCGCCGGCAGGTTCAGGGCAGGCGCCTGCGCGGCCGCCGCCGCCGCCATTACCGCCAGGGCCAGCGCCAGCCAGCCAGAGATGCCGATTCTCCTCATATTCACTGAGATGCTCCCGTCCCGGCCCGCGCCGCCGGTCCTTTAACCACGCGGCCCTGATAAACCACTGCGTTCAAGTGCTCGAGGGCATGAATATCGCTGAGAGGATTTCCCGCCATCGCGACCAGATCACCCTCCTTGCCCACTGCCAGCGTGCCCAGCTGACCGAGGCCGAGCAACGCTGCGTTGTGCTGGGTGGCGTCGGTGAGCGCCTGCTGGGGCGTGGCGCCGTGCGCCACTTCGCTCACCATTTCATTGTAGATCGTGCCGGTCGCGGGCGCGTACGCCTGGTCGCTGCCGGCGCCCATGAGGACACCCGACTTCAGCGCCATTTTGAAGCTGATCCAAGTGGTGCCGGCGAGGGCGCGAGCTTTCCGCATAACGTAATCGGGCATGTGCATGCGGTCACCGTTTTCCAGGATGTTGTCAACGACGTACAGAGTGGCGTCATAAACCTGGTTATGGCCTTTCATGTAGTCGAGCGCGGCCTCGTTCATGTCCGACCCGTGTTCGATCGAGTCCACGCCGGCGTGGATGGCGTCGGTGATGGCTTTGAGGTTTTCATCGTGCGCGGCGACCTTCTTCTGATCGCCGTGGGCGACCTCGACGATTTTGCTCATCTCCTCGGGCGTGAGCTCCTCGTAGCTGTACAGGTCAGTGGGCGAGAGCACGCCGCCGGAGGCCATGATTTTAATGACCTGGGCGCCGTACTTCACCTGGAGGTGGACGGCCTTCTCGGCGTCGGCCACCGAGTTGATGTAACCGTTCATCGGGGTGTAGAAGTTCACCAGCGGCATCGAGGGGGGAAGGGTGAGAAAGTCGGTGTGGCCGCCGGGGATGGAGATGGCGTGGGCAGCCGGGATCATGTGGGGCCCGCGGATGACGCCGCCATCGATCGCCTGCTGCAGGGCCACGTCAATGAACCCGAAGCCACCGAGCACGCGCATGGCGGCCACGCCAGAGTCCTGGGCATAGGCCACATCCTGCGTGGCCAGCAGCGAGGCCAGCGCGTCCATGGGCTGCGAGCCGGTGGCGCGGCGCTCGCCGGGGAAGGCCGTGGCCAGGTGGCAGTGTGCATCCACCAGTTCCGGCATGACCGTCATCGAGGACAAATCCAGCACTCTGGCATCGGCCGGCAGGGTCAGGTTGGCGCCCATGGCGGTGACCCGGCCGTTGGTGATGACCAACTCGCCACCCGTGATGGGTTCGCGGGCGGTGTTGTAGATCAGCGTTCCGGTGCGCACAAACAGGGTGCCGGAAGGGCGCTGCGCCAGCGCCAGGGCCGCAACCGCGGCCAGCGCCAGAAAGAGGCGAGTCGTGAGTCTCATGCGGAGATTCTGCGCCAGTTAAAGTAGCGGCGCAAGCCCCGGTCCGTGGCCATCTACCGGACGGTGAGGTTCAATTTCTGCAGCAGGGTCCAGGTGGCGCGTTCATAGGCAATTTCGGCCTCCTGGTAGTTGGTGTAGGAGCTCAGCAGCGTGGACTGGGCGCCGCTCAACTGGACCTGCGCCTGCAGTAGTTCGAACACGGTGATGGAGCCCAGCGTATACTTCTGCTGTTCGGCGTCCACGTTCTTCTGAGCCAGATCGCGGGCGGTGGTGGCGGACTGCACGACGGCGACGGCCATGCGCAGCTTGGTGTCGGCAAGACGCACATCCTGGGCGACCTGCTGGCGTTCGTTGCGGAGCTGATAGGCGTCGTTGGTTTGCGATATGAGCGAGTCGGCGACAGCGGCTTCCCCGGCGCTGTTCTTCAGCGGCAACTGCAGCGAGAGAGTGAAGCCATAGGTCGGCGCGCCGAAGCCAAAGACCTGGTTCAGGGCGCTGCCGAAACCGCTGGTCGAGCCGCCGGTGAGCGTGCCCAGTGGGGTCACGACCGGCACCTGATTGCCCGCAAGACCGCTGGAGCCGTAGGTGCCGGTGAGGCTGAGATCGGGGCGGAGCGAGTCCCGGGACTTGCTCAGATTGAAATTGTCCTCGATGTCTTGCCGCTGCAGGGCATCGAGCTCGGGCCGGCGCCGCAGGGCCTGGCTCACGGCCTGATCCACACTCAGCGACGGCGGCATGGGGGTGGTGGCGCTGGGGTCGTCATCGAGCACAAGGGTGGCGGACTTGGCGGTGGGGTCGAGGTCGGCGCCGATCAGCCGCCGGAGCACGTCCACCTGCTGTTTGTAGTTGGACTGGGCCTGCAGCAGCGCGGTCTGATCCTGGGCCACCTGGGCCTGCGAAGTGAAGATGTCGCCTGGCGCCAGCGCGCCCAGTTTTAGTGACTCCTCGTCACGCTCATAAGATTTTTGCGCCAGATTGACGGCGTCCTGCTGCACCGTGATCTGGTCGCGGGCCTCGACCGTGGCCCAGTATTGGTCGGCCGCAGTGACGAGCTGGTCGGCGATGTTGGTCTGGGTCTGGTCGCCTACCATCAGCAACTGGGTTTTGGCCACCAGCAGCCCGGTGCTGTTCTGCAGGTTGGAGCGGTTGCGCAGCAGCGACTGCGTGATGGACAGCGAAAAGTTCGAGCCGAGGCTGGGATTGAAGGTGCTAAAGGCGCTGTTACTGGAATTGCGGCTGGCGCCAAAGCTGAGTTGCACCTGCTGTCCAGTGGACAGGGTCTGGGTGTAGCCGAGCGAGGTGTTCTGCCCGAGTTGGGAGAGGGTGGCGGCGCCGCTGGTTTGCGACGACTGCGCCTGCACCGAGCGGTTGGAGCGGAAGCTGGCGGTGAGATTCGGATCAAACGGGCTGTGCGCGGCCAGCACCGCTTCGCTGGCGTTGGCTTCGGCCAGGCGCAGCAGGTGCACCTGGGTGTCATTGGCCAGCACCAGCGTCAAAAACTCGTTCAGCGTCAGGTGCAACTCGCCGCCGTGCACACGTTGCGCCAAGCCGGCAATGGGCTCCACTCTGGGGGCCTGGACGTTGAAGTGAAGAAACGCCTGCGCCCCCAGCGGCAACGCGGCCACCAGCGTTGCCGCCAGCACAGAACTCCATCTATTCATAACGAAGGGCCTCGATCGGATCAATGCGCGCCGCTTTGCGCGCGGGGTAAATGCCAAACACCACGCCGACGCCCACCGAGACGCCGAAGGCGATGACGATGCTCCAACTGCTGACGATGGTGGGCCAATGGGCGGTGGCGGAGATGGTCCAGCTCAAGGCATAGCCAAAGGCGATGCCCAAGGCTCCGCCGGACACGGAAATCAGCACCGCCTCGGCGAGGAACTGCCGCATGATATCGCTGCGGCGGGCGCCGGTGGCGCGCCGCACGCCGATTTCGCGGGTGCGTTCGAGCACGGTCGCCAGCACGATGTTCATGATGCCGATGCCGCCCACCAGGAGCGAGATGGCGGCAATGGCGACCATGACCAGGGTGAAGATGCGCTGGGTCTGCTGCTGCTGAGCGAGCAGGGCGGCGGGCACGGTGACGGTGAAGTCGTCGGTGGCGTGGTGGGTCTGATTCAGAACGGCATTGACGATCTTGGCGGCGATGACGGAGTTGCTGCCTGGCCGCAGGCTCATGTCCACGCCGTCGAGGTCGTCTTTCTGGCTGAAGCTGTTGTCGTAAAAGCGGTACTGGAAGGTGTTGAGCGGGACGTAGATGGTGCCGGAGCCGGCGTTGGAGCCACTGGTGTTGAGATCCTGCGCCAGCACCCCGATGACTTTCAGCCACGTGTCATCGGCCTTGATGTACTGGCCGACGGCCGGCTTGTAGCCAAAAAGATTGACCTTGGCTTCCTCACCCAGCACGCACACCGGGGCGCTGGCGGCATCGTCGAGTTCATCGAAAAAGCCGCCTTCCAACTCGTGCAGGTTGTGAATGGCGGCATAGGCGGGCCGCACGCCGAGCAGGTCGGGCATGGCGCGGGTCGGTTGCGGCAGGGTCTTGGTGAGGTGCAACAGACGACGGGGCGAGATGGCGGCGAGGGAATCGACGTTGGCCCGGAGGATGCGAACGTCGCGCAGGGAGAGACCGGGCGAAGTCTGGCGGCGCTGCTGCAACTGCTGCGGGCTGCCGGGCGGGATGGAGTCCACCAGCAGGTTGTTGACGCCCAACTGTTCGATCAGGCTGAGCGATTGCTGTTTGGCGCCGGCGCCAATGGCCAGCATGCCGATGACGGCGCCCACGCCGAAGATGATGCCGAGCGCGGTGAGGAAGGTGCGGGTCTTCTGGGCGTGCAGGTTTTGCGCGGCCTGCACCAGGTCGGTCCAGATCTGACTGAGAAAGTTCAACCGCGGCCTCCGCGCGGGCCGCGCCCGCCTCCGCTACCGCTACCGGGGAACGCCGGTCCGCCGCGTGTGCCGCCGCGCCCACCACGCCCGGGGGCGGCGGGGGCGGCGCCGCCAGCTGGGTTGGCGGCAGTCGCCTGCGGGTTGGACAACGCCACCACGGTGCCGGCGGGGACGCCCTGAATGACGACCTGGCTTTCACTACGCTGCACCAGTTGCACCGGCTTCTGCTGAAAGCCATTGCCATGGCGCACATACACGATGCTGTTGCCGCCCTGCGGGAACACCGCCGCCGAGGGTACCCAGAGCACGTGCTGGAGCACGGCGGTGGTGATGACGCCGTTGACGGTGAGGCCGGGCCGCAGTGCCACCGTGGTGGGGTCCAACTGGACGGTGACCTGTTCCTGGCGCTCCCAAGGGCGGCCGGTCATGGCGCCGAGGATGGCGATTTTGCCGGGAAAGGCGCGCCCGGGGTAGGCGACAAAATGGATGGCCACCGGCTCGCCGACGGCGAGTTGGCCGGCATCCAGCTCGCTGACGTTGAGGTCCACCTGCCAGGTGCTGGTATTGGGGATCTCGACCACGTCCTGGCGATGCTGCACGGTATCGCCGACCTTGAAGGTTTGGGTCTGCATGCCGGCGAACATGATGCCGCCCGACTGGTTGGCCTGGACCGAGACATAGCCGGCGTGGCTGGCGGTCAAGGTCATGGCGGCAATGTCGGCTTTGGCCGCAACGGCGTCCTGTTCGGCCTTGCGTTCGTTGGCCTGCTGCACCGCAATCGAGGCCTGGTTGCTGGCCTGGCGGCTACTGATGTCATGCTGGAGTTGGGCCAGGGTGGCTTGGGCATTGGCCAGCGCGAGGGTGTTCTTCTTGGCATCAACGACGTCGAGGATGGGGTTTTTCTGCACCTGGAGCTGGGCGCGCTGGACATCGAAGGCGGCCTTCTGGAGCGCGTAATGGTCGGACTCGGTCTGGGCGGCAGCGGTGGCCTGGGCTTCGATTACGGACTGTTGTGCTTGTTCGAGGGTAGCTTCGGCCTGGGCCAGGTTGTATTCCTGGGTGGCGGTGTCGAAGGTCACCACCACGTCGCCCTTGTGCACCGGGGTGCCGTCGGGGAGGATGGACTTGATGGTGAGGGTGCCGCGGATGGAGGGGCCGGCCAGAATCTCAGGGTTGCCGCCGCGGAGATAGCCGCTGGCAAACACCTGCAACTCGACCTCACCCTGGCGCACGGTAGTGGTGGGGATGGCGGCCGCGGCCGGGGCGCTCAGCCGCACCGCCCATTGCCAGCCGTACCAACCCAACACCGCCAGCAGCACGATCACCACCGCCCAGGCGACGAACTGATTGCGGCTGGCGTGCCGGCTGCGGCCCAAGCGGGGCTTGGGGCCGGCGGGGATTTCCTGCGGCGGCGGCAGGGGCGAGGGCGCGATCATTGCGGCGCTCCGGCTCCCACCGGCTGCTTGAGCGCCACCACCGCGCCCGCCGCCAACCCGGTGACGGCGGAGGCGTCGGCGGTGCGGGCCTCGACGGTCACCGCCGTCTGGGCGAACTTATTCCCCTTGCGAACATAGACCACGGGCTTGCCGGCGACGGTGAAAATCGCGGCGCCGGGGACGATGATGGCGTTGGGGATGCGCTGGGTCACGATATCGACGCTGGCATTCATGTCCGGCCGCAGGCGCGGATCCAGATGGTCAATTTGGGCCAGGACGCGGAACACCTGGGGCGGCGGGAAAATCGAGGTGAAGTCGGCTTCGGCCAGCGCAGAAATCGAAAGCACCTTGCCGGGCAGCGGCAGCGCGGGCAGCGAATCGAGGTGGGCGTGCACGGTGTCGCCGACCTGGATGCGGCCGCGGTCCACTTCATTGACTTTGATCAAAAGCTGCAGGCTGGCGAGGTCCGGAATTTCGGCGAAGGCGCCGCGGGGCCACACGCTGTCGCCGACCTGGTAGGGCATGCGGTTGGCGAAGCCCTTGGTGTGGTTCATCATCAACGTGAACACGCCGTCGGAGGGCGCCTTCATCTGCATCTGCCCGATCTGCGACTGGTCGAGGTCCACATCGGCCTGGGCCTTTTGATCGGCGCGCAGCGCGGTGGCGATTTTGGCGGCGTTGGAGGCCTGGTGGGCCAGGATGGTGGCCTGCTCGACCTTCAACTTCTCTTGCGCCATGCCGAGCGCGAGTTTGGCCTCATCGCCCTGGATCTGGCTGAGGATGGCAGCCTTGGAATAGTCCAACCCGGCGGATTGAACCGCGTTCTTTGCCGTGGCCAGCGCGAGCTGGTCCTGTTGTTCGGTGATGGTGGCGTTGGCGTGGGCCTGATCCATCGTTGCCTGGGCCTGCTTCAGCGTCGCCATCTTGGCCTCGAGGTCCTGCCGGGCGGAGCTGGAATCAAAGCGCGCGATGGGATCGCCGGTGTGGACGATGCTACCCGGCGGCGCCAGCCAGGAGATGATCAGATTGCTGATGTGGGGCGCGTGCACCTGAACCGATTTGGCCGGCGCCAGGCTGGAGCGCTCGGTCAGCGTGACCAGAAACTCACCGGAGCGTGCCACGGCGGTGGGAACCGTTTCCGGCAGCGTGCGGTTGCGCAGCGCCCGGACTCCGGCGTAGGCCAGCCCGGCGACAACCACGACCACCAGCCATTGAACGATCCGCCGCCGGCTCATTGCCCACCCTCATCTTCCGGCACCTTGACTTGGGCGCCCGTCTTGAGGCCGCTCAGTATCTCGACCTGCTGTGCGTCAAAGCTGCCCAGCTCCACCGGCACTTCTGCCCATTGTCCGTTGGCTTCGCGTTGGCTGACGTAGGCCTGGTCGCCCTGGAAGTGGACGGCGGCACGCGGAACCAGCAGCTCGGGCCTGGCGCTGGTCAAAGTGAGATCAATGGCGCCGGACAGGTCGGGCATGACACGCGGGTCATGGGCAGCGACCTGGAACATGGCGGTGAACGAGCGGATGGGGCTGAAGAATCCGGCCGGCACCGCCACGGGGCTGGAGGAGACAAACTGCACCGGCAGTGCCGTGCCGGGGTAGGCGTCCAAATAGAGCACGCCTTTCAGCCCCGGGGTCAAATTGGCGCCATCGGCCTCATTGATTTGAGCTTCGACCTCCATGGCGCCGGGGTCAAAAATCGACAGGATGGCGTCGCCGCGGTGAAGCTGATCACCGGGCTGGGCCGGGCCTTCGCTGTCGGACCGAAAGATGGGCAAGAGGGCGACCATGCCGGCCAGCGGCGCCTTCACGGTCATGTCCTCGACGGTGCCTTCAGCCTGCTCCCATTGCAGTTTTTGCTGGTCGCGTTGCAATTCCAGAATCCGCAGTGCGGCGGCATCGGCTTTGGATTGCAGGGCATTTTGCACTTTCAGGCTAGCGACCTGATCGGTGGCGTCCTCGACGTTGATCTTGTCGGTCTGGGCGTCGATGGAGCTCAGGATCGGGCCTTTTTTCATTTCGAGCTGGGCGGTGCCGAGCGTGGTTTCGGCCTGCTGCAGGCTGCTGGCGCGGGTCTCGGCGTTGGCCTTGTTTTGCGCATCCGTGTCGGCCACCTGATGGATGAGGCCATCGTAGGTGGCCTTGATATTGAGGGCGTTCTGTTCGGCGTCGGTGGCGTCGAACTGGGCCAGCACGTCGCCCTTTTTGACCACGGCGCCATTTTCGACGATGTTCACCAAGGTGAACTGGCTGCCGTTGCCGCGGATGCGCGGGATGCGCACAGTGAAGGAGTTGACCGCCTGCGTAGTGCCGGCGATGCGCAAGGATCGGCTCAGTTGGCCCGGGCCGGCGGTGGCTATGGAGTAGGCGCCGCTATCGCCGGCGGGCGCGGCCGAGCGCACGGTGGCCGTACAACCCACCGCCGCCGTCGCGGCGACTGCGAGCACACTCATGGCCAAGTATGTAGCAACCCGCATGCGTACTTACAAGGATAAACGTCAGCCGGGGGAATTCGTTACAAAGTTTTGCGGATTTTTGTGCAGTCGCGACCGATGACAGAGGTTCGGGCTATGTAGCGCCGTGACCCATTGGGTGGCCAGGATGGACTTTGACGGGCGCGGACCCCTGCCCGCTGAGACGCTCGCAGCGCCGCGCCCGCCCTCGAGGGCGGCGCCGGCCGGGGCCCGGCGAGGCCAAGGGGGCGCGAGCGGCCTCTCGCTACGGCAGAATCACGGTTGCTGTGGTCACCCGAACTGCCGTCTGGCGCCGGCCGGCGGCCGGCGCGCGGGTCGGCGACCCGCCCCGCGGGAGGTGGCGCCGGTCGGAAGGCGGCTAATTTTGCCACGCCTACTTTGATTCGGCTAGCGCGGCCTGCCAGTGCCGGGGCGACCGCCTTTGCGCCCACAGCCGTGATACCCCGTTCGCGGTCCCGGCACCCAGACGCAGCTTCCCAGCGGGCGCCCAAGGGGCGTTCCGGAGGCACGATGCGCTCGATGTTCCGCGCCGTCACGAAGGCATCGCGGGCTGCGGCCGGCAACGCGCGCCCGGTCTGCTCAGGGCGTGTCCACGTTGGCTGGTGATGAAGGCGCGGCGGCGAGCGCGCTGCAACGGGCGATGCGGGGCTAACGGCATTTGCTGAAACCTTTTTGGCCGGCGGCGGTATATAGCTCTGGAGGCTCGATGCACGATTTGCGATTAGCGCTGCGGCAGTTGCGGGGCGCGCCCTTGTTTACCGCGACGGCGATCCTCACGCTAGCGCTGGGCATTGGCGCCACCACGGCCATCTTCACGCTGGTGCAGGGCACGCTGCTGCGCACGCTGCCGGTGACGAACCCGCAGCAACTCTACCGCATCGGCGACAAGGACGACTGCTGCGTGAACGGCGGTTTCCCGGGTGACAGCGGCGACTTCGACATTTTTTCGTATGCGCTCTACCAGCAGCTCAAGGCCGCATCGGCACCCGAATTCAGCTCGCTGGCGGCGGTGGTTGCCGGCCAGCAGCGTTGGCCGGTGCGGCGGGGCAAGGAATTCTCCGCCTCGCTGAGCGGCGAACTGGTTAGCGGCAATTATTTCAGCACACTGGGCGTGCACGCCTTCGCCGGCCGGCTGCTCGCGGCAGAAGACGACCGTCCGGGCGCGGCGCCGGCGGCGGTGGTGAGTTACGCGGCCTGGCAGACGGAGTTCGGCCGCGACCCCCACCTCGTGGGCTCGACGCTCTCGATCATGGCGCACCCGTTCACGGTTATCGGCATCGCCGCGCCCGGTTTCTTTGGCGACCGCGTCAGCGCCACCCCGCCGGCGCTCTGGCTGCCGCTCGAGGCGCAGCCGGTGATATGGGCGCAAACCGACCCCGCCACCTGGCTGCTGAATCTGCCGCAGTCCAACTGGCTCTACCCCATTGGTCGCGTGCGTCCGGGCACAAACATCCAGGCGGTGCAGGGCAAACTCACCGCCGCCCTGCGCCACTGGCTGGCGACGCAGCCGGCCTACACCAGCAACGGCGGCGACCGCATCATCCCCAAGCAGCACGTGGTCATCGTCTCCGCCTCCGGCGGGGTGCAGACGCTGCAGCAGCAAATTGAGGCCGGCCTCGAGCTCAGCCTGGCGCTGGTGGTGGTCCTACTCTTGATCGCCTCCGCCAACGTGGCCAACATGATGCTGGCACGTGGCGCGGCGAGGCGGGGCGAAGTCGCCTTGCGCATGGCGCTGGGCGAAAGCCGCGGCCGCCTGTTGCGCCGCACGCTCACCGAGAGCCTGCTGCTGGCGGGATGGGGCGGTCTCGCGGGCCTGGCCGTGGCCTATGCCGGCGCGCGGGTGATTCTGGCCTGGGTGTTTCCCGACGCCGCCCATTCCGCCATTTCCGCCGCCCCATCCTGGCCGGTGCTGGCATTCGCGTTCGGGGTCTCGGTCGCCGTCGGCGTCCTGTTCGGGCTGGCGCCGGCCTGGGCCGCCAGCCACGCCCAGCCCGCCGAAGCGCTGCGCGGCGCCAACCGCTCCACCCGCGACCGTTCGTCGCTGTCGCAGCACGCGCTGGTGATTTTCCAGGTTGCACTCTCGCTGGTGCTGCTGGTGGGTGCGCTGGTTACGGCGCGCTCGCTCGCCAACGTGCAGGACCAGAACTTCGGCATCGCCACCGCTCACCGCTACGTCGTGCATTTCGAACCATCCGGTGCGGGCTACACGCCTGCGACCATGCCCGGCCTCGACCGCCGCCTCAGCGACACCTTCTCCGCGCTCCCCGGCGTCGCCCACCTTGGCCTGGCCATGTACAGCCCGCTCGAGGGCGACAACTGGGGCGAGTGCGTCATCCCGCAGGGCCGCCCCGCGCCCGGCCCCAACGACCGCTGCGGCTCCAGTTGGGATCGTGTCAGCCCCGGTTTCCTGGACGCCATCGGCGTGCCCATCGTCGAGGGCCGGGGCCTCACTGCCGGGGACAACGCCTCGGCGCCCTTGGTGGCAGTGGTGAACCAGACCTTCGCCAAGCAGTTCTTTCCCCACCAGGACGCGGTGGGCCAACACTTCGGCATTAATTATCCGCAGTACTCGGCGAGCTTCGCCATCGTCGGCGTCTTTCGCGACTTCAAGATCAACAACCCCCGCGACAAGATCCGGCCGCTGTTCCTGCGGCCCATGACGCAGTACGACAGCGGCTACCGCGAGGCCGGCATGCGAGCCACCGAAGACAGCTCGATGTTCATGGACGCCATGGTGGTGGACTTCAGCCACCTGCCGCCGGCGGCACCGGCGCTGCTGCGCCGCCACCTGGCGACGATTGACCCCAACCTGATCGTTTCCGATTTGCGGACGTTCCAGTCGCAGGTGGCGGGCAATTTCAGCCAGGACCAGGTACTGGCCGGCATCGCCGGCCTGTTCGGGGGCCTGGCGCTGCTGCTGGCGGCGATTGGCCTCTACGGCGTCACCGGCTATCTCGTGGCCCGCCGCAGGGGCGAGATCGGCGTGCGCCTGGCGCTGGGCGCTTCGCGCGGCAACATCATCGGCATGGTGCTGCGGGGCGTGGGGATGCAGGCGGCCATCGGGCTCGCCATCGGCCTGCCGGCGGCCGTGCTCACCGCGCGCCTCATGGCCAGCCAGATGTACGGCGTTGGCGCCTACGACCCGCGCGCGCTCGCCGCCGGCGCCGCCGTCCTGGTCGTCTGCGCGCTGGCCGCCGGCTTCATGCCGGCGCGCCGCGCCGCCGCCATTGACCCGATTCGGACGCTGCGCGCGGGGTAGTCTCAGCCGCGCGCGGCCGAGGTGATGAAGGCGGTGATGCGCTCGAGGGCCGCCGGGGCGATGGTGGTGGGGATGGTGGCGTACTCGTTTGGCAAGCCGGTGGAGGCGGGTTGGAAGAGGTGGTTGAGGCCGGGCATCTCGACCACTTCGGCGCGCGCGTCCTGGGCGAGCGCCAAGCGCAATTTGGGCAGGTTGGTTGCGGCCGGAACCTGGACGTCCTTCGATCCAATCATGGCCAGCACCGGGCAGCGCAGCTTCTGCAAGTACGGCGTTGGATCGAGGCTCAGAAACTCGTGGTACCAGGGCGAGGCGAGCGCCGCCATCTGCGACTGGTAATTGCCTTGGGGGATTTTGCCGCTGGCCGCGGACGTCCGGAGGGCGGCGGGCACGGCCGCGGGCGTGGGCGCGGAGCGCACCACATTCAATATTTCGCGTTCCTCCACGCCGGCCTCGGCAACCTGCGCCTGCGGCGCCCCGCTGGCGGCCGCCATGGCCTCGACCTGGTCCACAATCACGTCCTCGCCGGATTCGCCCGGCCCCGCCATGAGCACCACAAAAGCGACCGGCTTTGCACTGGCCACCACGGGGGCGATCAGGCCGCCCTCGCTGTGGCCGATCAAGCCGATCCGGAGGGGGGCGATGGGCGGCTGGGTTCGCAGAAACGCGAGGTCGGCTTCCACGTCGCGCACGTAATCGAGCGTGGTCGCGGTCATGGCATCGCCGCCGGAGTGTCCGATGCCGCGCTTGTCCATGCGCAACACGGCAATGCCGTGGCGGCTGAGGTGGTCGGCCAGAACCCAGAAAATGTTGTGGCCGAAGACGGTCTCGTTGCGGTTGTTGGGGCCGGAGCCGGCGATCAGGATGGCGGCCGGGAACGGCCCGGCGCCGTCGGGCACGGTGAGGGTGCCGGCCAGCTTGATGCCGTTCACGCTGGGCACGGTGACGTTCACGGAGCGATAGGGAAATGGCGGCATCGGCCGCTGCGGCCGGTCTGGCGGCACCGCGGGCGCCGGCTGCTGGCCTGCGGCGGCGACGCGCTTCAACAGCAGCGGCCACTGCTGGCCGCTTTGCTTCCACTGACCGTTGATGCTGCTGCCGTCCGCGCCGCGCATGCCTTCAAAGCTGTAGGCTGGAAACGCGACCGTCACCTGACCGCCGGTAATGGTGACTTGCGACGCGGCCTGCTTCGAGTTGCCTTGATCCAGACTGACCAGGCTTGCCGAGAGCCCGCCGGCCGGATGCTGGCTGAAGTCGAGCCGCAGCCGCAGCGCCACACCCGGCGCCGGCTGCAGCGTGCCTTGCCAACCGCCCAGCACCCAGCGCTCGATCTGGGGCAGCGGCGCGGCTTTGGCCGCCAGCCGGTGGAGCGTGAGCGGCAGGTGGCCGGCACCCTGCGTCCAGACGCCGGTAAGGGTTTGGCCATCGGCGCTGAGGGTGCCGGTGAAGCTGCCGCCGCCGGGGATCGCGGCGAACGTCAGCGTGAGCTTGTCGGCGCTCGCCTCGGCCGCGCTGGCAGCGAGCGGCTGGCCGCCCTGGTCGAGGCTCCGCAGGTTGGCCCGCAGCCCGCCTCCGGCGGCCGACGTGATGTCAAACTGCAGCCGCAACGACACGCCCGGCGCTGGCTGGAGCGCGCCTTGCCAGCGTCCCACGGGCGAGGGCCGCTGCGCGGCCAACATCGCGCTGACCAGCAGCGCCGTCGAGACAACCCCCACCATGCGCGCCAGGGCTTTCATGCTTTCACCTCCGGAATTACCTGCAACCCTTCCCGCATCGCCGCAGCGGCCAAGCGGATATCGAAACAGACGAACGGTGTCGGCTTGCCCAGGCCGCGACGATGCGTCAGGGCGCTGGCGAGCTGTACGGCATCGCTGGCGCGCAGCAACTGGGAAGCCAGCAGCCGCCGCGCCGCCGCAGCAATGGTCGCGTCGAGTTCGACAACGGAAAATTGCAGCCGGTCGAGCTCCCAATCGGCCAGCATGCGATCGCAGTCCGCGGGGGATAAATCTCCGCCAGC
The DNA here is from genome assembly GCA_050745565.1 of Terriglobales bacterium. Taxonomy (GTDB): domain Bacteria; phylum Acidobacteriota; class Terriglobia; order Terriglobales; family SCQP01; genus SCQP01. The sequence continues at coordinate 26,715 of JBOGKJ010000091.1, forward strand.
ATGGCGGCGCCGGAGTGCGGAGGCGACTTCGACCTCGCTGAGGCGGCTCATCGCCACGTTATGTCCGGCCTGGATGGTGCGCACCAAGCTAGCGCCGGGCTCGTCCAGGTACAGCTTCGCCAGCGCGCTGGCGTCGAAGTAGGCGCTCAGAATCTGTCCTCGCGGTCCTCGCTAATCGTGTCCGAAATTGGCTTACCACGGAGGTGGATCAAGGGCCGCTTGGGCAGCGGGCCGTGGCGTGTCGCCGGCGTAAACCATCCCTCGCGGGCCATGCGCTGCATCGCCTCCTGCTCGGCGTCCACGGCGGACGGCAGCGGGCGCAATTCGGCAATCGGCTCGCCGCGGTCGGTGATGATGAGCGTGCGGCCTTGGCGAACCTGGCGCAAATAGGCGCCCAAGCGTGTCTTCAGCTCCCGTGCGCCGACGGTGGGAGTCTTCGCCATGTGGTCATTGTAGGCACAAGCGGCAGGCCGGGTCAATTCCGGTGCCAAGGCGGCGGTGCAACTGCTATGCTGGACCGCGAATACCTCCGGAGGGTCCATGCCGCTCGCTCACCGCCGACTGCCGCTGATGCTTTTGAGTTGCGCCCTGCTGCTGCCGCTCGCCGCCGTGGGGCAGGCGCCGCAGTACACTTCCTCGCTCTGGGGCGGGCTGCATTACCGCCTGATCGGCCCCTTCCGGGGGGGCCGCGTCACCGCGGTGGCGGGCGTGGCCAGCGAGCCGCGGACGTATTACTTCGGCTCGACCGGCGGCGGGGTGTGGAAGACGACCGACGCCGGGGTGAGCTGGCGCAACGTCTCCGACCCCTACTTTGCCGTGGGCTCGATGGGCGCGCTGGCGGTGGCCGACTCCGATCCCAACGTGGTCTATGCCGGCACGGGCTCGGCCGACATCCGCAGCAATGTCTCCATCGGCTGCGGCATGTACAAGTCCACCGATGCCGGCCGGAGCTGGAAGTTTATCGGGCTGCCCAACGCCGGCCAGATCCGCTTCATTGTCATTTCGCCCACCGACCCGAACCTGGTTTACGTGGCCGCGCAGGGCGACCCGTTCACCGACAACGCCGAGCGCGGCGTTTACCGCACGCGCGACGGCGGCGCGACCTGGCAGAAGGTGCTCTACGTTTCGCCCGCGCTCGGCGCCACCGCGCTGGCGATGCAGCCGGGCGAGCCCAGCGTGCTGTATGCCTCGCTCTGGTATGGCCGCCGCAAGCCCTGGACCATCATCAGCGGCGCTGCCGCCAGCGAGGGCTCAGGCATCTATAAATCCACCGACGGCGGCGACCACTGGACCAAGCTGCACGGCGGCCTGCCCGAAGGCCTATTTGGCCGCAGCAATATCGCCCTCTCGAATGCCAACCCGCAGCGCGTCTACGCCCTAATTGAGGCGAAACCGGGCAGCGGCCTCTACCGCTCGGACGACGCCGGGGCCACCTGGAAACTGGTGAACGGCGAAGACGCCATCAGCACCCGGGCATTCTATTACAACGTGTTGGGCGCGGACCCGAACAACGCCGACGTGGTCTACGTCGGGGACGAGAACTGGTTCAAGTCCACCGACGGCGGGGCGAACTTCCGCACCGAGCGCGTGCCGCACGGCGACAACCACGGGCTGTGGATCAACCCCAAAAACTCTCTCGACATGATTCAGGCCAACGACGGCGGCGCCAATGTGACGCTCGATGGCGGCCAGACCTGGAGCAGCCAGCTCAACCAACCCACCGCCGAAATCTACCAGGTGGCCGTTGACAACCAGTATCCCTACCAGGTCTACGGCGCGCAGCAGGACGATGGCGCCGAGATCATCACCAGCCTGCCGCTGGGCGACGGGCAGGCGTGGCGCAGCGGTCCGGGCTGCGAAACCGGCCCCATCATCCCCGACGCCGTGAACCCGGAGATTGTCTACGGCGGCTGCAAGGGTCAGTTCAGCCGGCTCGACATACGCACCCACAACGAAGAGCAGTTTTGGATTGGGGCGCAGTCGCTCTACGGCAACGGCGGCGGCACCGAAATTGACCGCTTCCAGCGGGTGTCGCCGATGGAGGTTTCGCCCCATGCGCCGCACTGGGTTTACATGGGCGCCCAGTACGTGTTCCGCACCAAGGACGGCGGCGCGCACTGGTTCAAAATCAGTCCCGATCTCACCGCCGACCCGCCGGGCGAGCCGCAGGAGGCGAGCGGCACCCCCATCACGCGCGACGCCACCGGCGAGGAAGTCTACAGCGTGATCTACAGTATCCGGGTCTCCCCCGTTCAGGCGGGCGTGATCTGGACCGGCTCCAACGATGGCCTGATCTACGTCACCCGCGACGACGGCAAGACTTGGAGCAACGTCACGCCCCAGGGCCTGCCCCCCGGCGGCCGGGTGCAGAACATGGAGCCCAGCCCGCACAACGCGGCGCGCGCCTACGCGGCCATCTACCGCTACTATTTGGGCGACTTCAAGCCCTACATCTACCGCACCGACGACTTCGGCGCCCACTGGAGGCTGCTCACCGACGGCCACAATGGCATTGCCGACGACGAGCCCACGCGCGTGGTGCGCGAAGATCCGGTCCGCGCCGGCCTACTCTACGCCGGCACCGAGCGCGGCATGTACATCTCCTTCGATGACGGCGGGCAGTGGCAGCCGTTCCAACTCAACCTGCCCCACACGGTCGTCACCGACATCAAACTGGCCCACGGCGACATGATTCTCTCCACCCAGGGCCGCTCCGACTGGATCCTCGACAACCTCGGTCCGCTGCGCCAGCTCAATGCCCAGGTCGCATCGAGCGACGCCTATCTATTCAAGCCCGAAACGGCAATGCGCTCGGGCGGCCGTGGCGGCTTTGGCGGCCGCGGCGAGGCGGGGCCACAGTATCCTGCCGCGGGCGCCATGATCGGCTACTACCTGAAATCGGAGCCTGCGGGCGCGTTGAAACTCGAAATTCTTGACGCCAGCGGCAAGGTGATCCGGACCATTTCCAGCGCCGCCCCGGCCGGCGGCGGCCGCGGCGGCGCGACACTTCACCGCTACACGCTGCGTGACCAGCGCGAGATCACCTTCGCCAACGGCGTGTCGGACTACGACGTGAGCTTGGATGGCCACAAGCTGCTCTATCGTGCGGGCGGCGCC
>JBOGKJ010000092.1:0-4410 GCA_050745565.1 Terriglobales bacterium
AGCCATCTGCGGCCTCCTTGTTCCGAGTGGCTCGGTTTCGGACAATTCCACTCTACTCGGACGCGGGGAGGCCGTGGTGCCTCCTCCCGTGTGGATCGCGCCAGGGGGTCCCCGCGGGAAAACCCGCGGGGGCGCGAAGGCGCCACGGCGGTCGTTATACGATCACATCAGCGCCACGGCTACAGCATCATTGCCGGGCGCGGGCCCCTGCCCGGCTACGCCGTGCCCGCACTCGAAGGGCTGTGGAGCGCCGGCCCGGGGCCCGTCGAGCCCAAGCCGGCGCGAGCCTCGCGGGGCCGCGCCGCTTCGTTTGCCGGGAGCGGTGAAAGCGCCACCGGCGCTTTCACCCCGTTTGGAATTCCGCGGCCCTTCGTGCCGATTTTGCCCGCAGTGCAAACGGCTCTACTCCTGCGATATGTCTGCTCCGCCCGCTCTCTCTAAGCGTGCAACCCTATCCTCCAGTGCCGCCACCCGATCATCAAGTGACACCTCTGGCGTCGCTGGCAGGTACGGGGCAGCGAGCAAGTAAAGGCTCGGCGGCGGGGCCTCACGGGCGAAGACTTCGTTGGGCACGTAGAGCTTATGCTTGCGGTCCCACTGCGTCGCCGTGAAGACCTTCGAGTTTACAACCGCCGGGCCCAGGCCATACCGCAGCGGCCCGCCCACTGGGACTTCCTCACGGCGGCCGAACCCGATCGGCTGCCGACAGCTGCGCATCAGGGCGAGCAGGAGCTTTTGCGGTGCGCCGGCGGATCCGAGCAGTTCACCCGGCAGGTAGACGTCAAACATGCGCTTTTCGAGTCGCCGTGGGTAGCGCTCGCTGTGGCCGCATGACTTGAAGAGTTCGAATTCCAACACGAGATGCGACCATCGCTTGGGTATGTCAACGAATCCTCGAATCTCTGACGTTCCGGTTCACCTTGTCGGGGAATGGGGCGACCAACCGGCCCACTATACACCACCCGGCACGTTGACGCGTGCGCAAGTGTGGCGCATGCTGGCAACATGTCCAAGATGGTGCAAATCCGCAACATGCCCGACGCCCTGCACCGCAAGCTGCGCACCCGAGCGGCAGCCGACGGACGCTCGCTGTCGGAGTACCTGCTGCGCGAGCTGAAGAAGCTGGCGGCGCAACCCACCATGGAGGAGTGGCTGGAACGGGCCGCGCAGCTGCCCCGCGTCCATGGCAACATTGATTACGCCAAGCTGATTCGCGAAGATCGCGATCACCATTATTGATGGTCCTGGACGCCTCTGCGCTGTTGCCGATGCTGTTGGAGCGTGGAGGCCCACCCCTGCCACGCTTACGCGGCCAGGAGGCCCATGCACCACACCTGCTCGACCTGGAGGTGGCACATGCGCTCCGGCGGCTGCAGTTCGCCGGCAGGGTTGAGGCGACCCATGCCACGCTGGCGCTGGAACTATTGGCGGAACTGCCGGTCCATCGTCACGCGCACCGTGCGCTGCTGCCGCGGGTTTGGCAATTACGCCATAACCTGAGTGCCTACGATGCCGCCTACCTGGCGCTCGCCGAAGTGGTGGGCGGCCCGCTGTTGACCCGTGATCGCGGCCTGGCCGCGGTGGCGCGGGCGACAGTTGAGGTGATGATATTGTAAACTCGGCGTCGGCCCACAGGCCGGCGCGCGGGTCATTGACGGGCGCGGGCCCCTGCCCCTGCTCGCTGAGACGCTCGCAGCGCCGTGCCCGCATTCGAAGGGCTGTGGAGCGCCAGCCCGGGCCCGGTGAGCCCAAGGGGGCGCGAGCGGCCTTTGGCTGGAGGTCGGGCCGTGCCGCTTCGTTTGCCGGGAGCGGTGAAAGCGCCACTGGCGCTTCACCCCTCCGGACTTTCGCGGCCCTTCGCGCCGATTTTGCCCGCAGTGCAAACGGCGCGACTCCCGCGTCCGGCGCAGCGCCGCTCACCCCCAGTAGGTGCGGTCGAGCGTCCGGTACTGGATGGCCTCGGCCAGGTGCGCGGGCTCGATCGCGTCGCAGGCCGACAGGTCGGCGATGGTGCGGGCCACCTTCAGGATGCGGTCATGGGCGCGGGCGCTGAGCGAGAGCCGGTGCATGGCGCGCTCCAGCAGTTGTTCGCAGCCGCTGGAGAGGGCGCAGTGGCGCCCCACCTGGCGGGTGTTCATCTGGGCGTTGGCGAACAGGCGCTCCTTGCGGAAGCGCGCCAATTGGCGCTCGCGCGCGGCCGTCACCCGCGCGCGGATTCGGACGCTGGGCTCGCCTTGGGTGGCCTCGGGGCCGCGCATCTCCTGATACTTCACCGCCGGCACGTCCAAATGGATGTCAATGCGGTCGAGCAGCGGGCCGGAAATGCGCGCGGCGTAGCGCTGCACCTGCGGCGGCGTGCAGTGGCACTCGCGCGCAGGGTCGTTCATGAACCCGCACGGACAGGGGTTCATGGCGGCGGCCAGCATGAAGCGCGCCGGATAGGTGATGGCGTGGTTGGCGCGCACAATCGCCACCTGGCCGTCCTCGAGCGGCTGCCGCAGCACCTCCAGCACCGAGCGCGGGAACTCCGGCAACTCGTCGAGGAACAGCACCCCGCGGTGCGCCAGGCTGACCTCGCCCGGACGCGCCATCGCCCCGCCCCCGATCAGCCCGGCATCGCTGATGGTGTGGTGCGGCGCCCGGAACGGCCGCCGCGACAGCAGGCTCGTCCGCCCGCTGGGCTCGCCCGCCAGCGTCCCGCACACGCTGTGGATCTTGGTCGCCTCCAGCGCCTCCTCGAACGTCAGCGGCGGCAAAATCGAGGGAATCCGCCGCGCCAGCATGGTCTTGCCCGAGCCCGGCGGCCCGATCATCAAAATGTTGTGCCCGCCCGCCGAGGCCACCTCCAGCGCGCGCTTGGCCACCGCCTGGCCCTTCACGTCGGCAAAGTCCTCGCCCCCGGCGAGGCCCTCCTCCAGCAGATGCTCGGTGTCCACCACCACCGGCTCCGGCATCGCCTGCCGGTTCACCCACGCCATCACTTGCGGCAAATCCTTCGCCGCGTACACCTTCACGCCCCGCACCACCGCCGCCTCCGCCGCGTTCGCCGCCGGCACCACCAGTTGCGGAATGCCGCGCTCGCGCGCCATCATCGCGATCGGCAGCGTACCCCGCACCGGACGCAGCGTGCCGTCGAGCGCCAGCTCGCCCACCAGCAGGAAGTCCTCGATCCCGTGCCGGCGCCCGTTGCCGTTCCCATTGCCGTTGCCGTTGGCCCCGGCGCCGTCTGCCACCGCCGCCCGCGGCGGCAGCGCGATCGCCCCCCAGCAGCCCAGCAGCGCCAGCGCCATCGGCAGATCGAAGCCCGAACCCTCCTTGCGCACGTCCGCCGGCGCCAGGTTGATCACCACCCGCGCCGTCGGCAGGTCGTATCCGCAGTTGCGCATCGCTGACCGCAGCCGCTCGCGACTTTCCCGCACCGCCGCGCCCGGCAGACCCACCGTCTGGAAGCTCGCGTCCGCGTTCGAGCACGGCGACGGCGCGATCCCCGGCGCGCGCCCATCTTCGCCCTTGCCTCAAACCGCCGAAGCAAGGTGCAAATGAACTCGTCCTGATCGCGCGTTTAATGGCGGGTTTTGAACTGACCCTGAATGGCCGGTTTTAGGGTGACCCCTGAGGCGACCCACTGCCGCGATCGCCCGGGAATGAACCTCTGCGTAGAGCTCGGGGTGCAACGCCCAATAGCGGGCGATGTGGGAGCGGGGGGCGGCAGTTACACGCAAGGAAATGCTTGGCGCGACGTTGCCAGCAACACCGCATTCGGCAAACTGCCGCCCCGATGGTCTAATCGGCATTCAGTGGGCCGCCGAAGGCGCAGGCCGCAACGCGGTCTGACGAAAAGGCAACACGCAGGGCCGACCCGCATGCGGCCTTTGGGTTCTTGGGCGGCACGGCCGCCCTTCTCAGGACGCCCTCCCGATGCTCTCACCCCAAGGCGCCAGCGCCTCGGGGGCCCCGGGGGTCGGGCTGCGGCCGGAATTCGCTTGGCGGCAACGCGCGCCCGCTCTGCTCAGGGCGCGTCCAGGTTGCCTCGTTTCGCTTGCGCCTACCGCTTCCGGGCCGTGTGGCTGCCGAATAAGCCCCGGAGCACCTTCTGGAAAACTGATTCTCGATAGGCGCTGGCCCATTCCCGCCGGAGCGACTCTCGTGCCTCGTCCGCGGAGATCTTCCCGCGCGCCACGCTGAGCCGCCTCACCTTTGGTCCAGGCACGCAGTTGTATCCCTACTGGTCGGCTGACGGGCGCGAGGTTTACTACGACTCCATGCCCGGGCTCACGCTGTTTCGCAAGCCCGCCGATGGCACCGGCGCCGCCGCCGCGGTTGGAGTTGGCGTCACCGCGGTCTGTTACGTTTCACCCGACGGCAAGCTGGCGCTTCTGCGCAGCGGCAGGGCCCAGGATGGCCTGGTGC
>JBOGKJ010000093.1:0-12183 GCA_050745565.1 Terriglobales bacterium
GCCGGAGCGGACGCCCTCGGCGAGGCCGCGGTCATGAGCGCGACCCCGGCCGCCACCCGCGCCAGCCGCCGCGGCATCTCGCAGCGGGTGGAGCAGTTCACCGAGAGCGTCATCCGTGAAATGACGCGCCTGGCGATGGAATACGGCGCCGTCAACCTGGCGCAGGGGTTTCCGGACTTTCCCGCGCCCGAGTTCATCAAGGAAGCCGCCGTGCGCGCGATCCGCGCCGACATCAACCAGTACGCGGTGACCTGGGGCGATCCGCTGCTGCGCCGGGCGGTGGCGGAAAAATACCAGCGCTGGTACGGCCTGGACGTGAGCGAGCGCCAGGTAACGGTCTGCTGCGGCGCGACCGAAACCATGATCAGCACCCTGATCGCGGTGCTCAACCCCGGGGACGAGACCGTGATTTTCGAGCCCTTCTATGAAAACTACGGGCCGGACTCGATTCTGAGCGGCGCCACGCCGCGATTTGTCACGCTGCGGCAGGGCGAGGCGGGCTGGAACTTTGAGCGCGACGAGCTGGCGGCGGCCTTCAACGAGCGCACCCGCGCGATCATCCTCAACTCGCCCAACAACCCCACCGGCAAAGTCTTTTCGCGCGCCGAGCTGGAGTTCATCCGCGACCTGTGCGTGCGCTGGGACTGCCTCGCCATCACCGACGAGATCTACGAGCACATGGTCTACGACGGCCGCGAGCACCTCCCCATGGCCGCGCTCGAGGGCATGGCCGATCGCACCATCACCATCAGCGGCATTTCCAAGACCTTCAGCGTCACCGGCTGGCGCATCGGCTGGGCCATCGCCCCGGAGCGGCTTGCCGGCGGCATCCGCAAGGTGCACGATTTCCTCACCGTGGGCGCGGCCGCGCCGCTGCAGGCCGCGGCGGCCGAGGCCATTGCGGGCGGCGACGCATTCTGCCGCGGGCTGGCGGCCGAGTACGCGGCGCGGCGCGCGAAGATCATTCCGGCGCTGCGGCAGGCCGGCTTCGGCTGCACCGCCCCCGAGGGCGCCTATTACGTCATTACCGACGTGAGCCCGTTCCTGGAGCGCACCGGCGGCGAGGAATTCGCCCGCTGGCTGGTGCGCGAGGGCGGCGTGGCCACGGTGCCGGGCTCGAGTTTTTACCACCACCCCGCGCTGGGCGAGGCCCAGACGCGGTTCTGCTTCTGCAAGACCGAAGCCACCCTGGATGCGGCGGTCGCCCAACTGGGCCGCCTCCGCCCCCCCCGCTAGACTGGAGTCCACATGCAAGCCGCTGTGATCAGCGCCGAATGGGCGCCCCGCGCCGATTATGCCCTCACCCCGGAGGAGGCCCGCACCCGCATGGCGCGGGTCGGCTCCGCCGTCTGGAAGCACCCCTCGGCGGCGGTCGCCACCCTGCCCGATCCCACCCCCGGCCCCGACGACGTCATCCTGCGCGTTGCCGCCGCCGGGCTGTGCGGCAGCGACCTGCATTTTTTCGAGACCGACGCCGACGGCTACATGCACTACCCCGGCATGGCGCGCTTCCCCAACGTGCCCGGCCATGAGGTCTCGGGCGAGGTGGTGGCCTGCGGCGCCAGCGTGCGCTATCTCCAGCCCGGCGACCTGGTGTGCCTCGACGACATGGTGTGTTGCCATAAGTGCGACGCCTGCCGCCGCGGCTTCGCCAACCAGTGCGAGAACCTCGACGACGTCGGCTTCACCATGAACGGCGGCTGCGCCGAGCTGCTGAAGGTGCCCGAGAGCAACTGCTGGAACATCAACGCGCTGGTGGAGCGCTTCGGCTCCAAGGCCAAAACGCTTGAAGCCGGCGCGGTGATCGAGCCCTTCACGGTGGGCTACAACGCGCTGTTCGAATGCGCGGCGCGCATCAAGCCGGGCGCGTTCGCCACCGTCTTCGGCGCCGGTTCGATCGGGCTGGCGGTGATCCAACTGCTGCGCGCCACCGGCGCCGCCCGCGTGCTGTGCTTCGAAACCAGCCCCGGGCGGCGCGCGCTGGCCACGAAAGTCGGTGCGCACGCCGTCCATGACGGCGCCAGCGCCGCCAAAATCGTGCTCGAGGCCACCGGCGGCCAGGGCGCCGACGTGCAGGTCGAGTGCGCCGGCGATTTCAACGCCAGCCTGCCGCAGATGGAAGCGTGCGCCGCCAACGGCAGCCAGATCGTCGTCATCGGCCGCGACGGCCGCCGCGTCCCGATGTCGCTCGAACCCTACCAGTGCAAGAAGGCCAACCTCATCGGCGCCATGGGCAACACCGGCTACGGCACCTACCCCAACGTGCTGCGCATGATGGCCGCCGGGCTGCTCGACCCCACGCTGTTCATCACCGACCGCTTCCCGCTGGCCGACTTCAATGCCGCCGTCGCCAAGGCCCAGACCCGGCAGGGCGGCAAGGTGCTGCTGAAGATGAACGGCGCGGCGTAGCGCGCGCCCCGAGGGGCGCTGAACACGCGGCACGGCCAGCCTTCCCCGGATGCCCTCCCGCTGGCCCCACCCCAAAGCGCAAGCGGCTTGGGGGCCCGGGGGGCGGGCTGCGGGCCGGAATTCGCTTGGCGGCAACGCGCGCCCGCTCTGCTCGGTGATGGGCGGCCCCTGCCCCTGCTTGGTGAGACGCTCGCAGCGCCGTGCCCGCACTCGAAGGGCGGCGCCGGCCCGGGCCCGGCGAGCCCAAGCCGGCGCGAGCAGCCGCTCGCTACGGCAGAATGACAGTTGCTGTGGTCGCCCGAACTGCGGGGTGGCGCCGGTCGGCGGCCGGCGCGCGGGTCGGCGCCCGGCCCCACACGAGAGGTTGCGCCGATTTTGCCCGCAGTGCAAACGGTGCGACTCCCGCGAGAGGCAGATAAATATTGCACACCCAGAATGGCTGCCGTGGGTTGACGGCAGCCGGAACAGAGAGGAGACTGGGCCAGCCGGCGAAGCGGCGGCGGGCTCTGCTGGAGAGCAACCCGCCAAGGAATAGCCGGCCACCGACTCACCGAGCCGAAGCCGCCCGGGGGCGGCAGGCTCCGGGCGGAAGCACATCGGACGGTATTGCACCAGTGGGCAATATTTCCGTGTCTCAGTTTGGGGGTGCATTCCAACATTCCGGGTATTCGTTTTTGTGGAATCTGGGGAGCCAAGTGATTGAGGGGACGGGAGATCGCTTTCCACACCGGCGGTGGGTTTCTCGGGGCACAAACAAACGGTGGCGCGGCAAAGGGTGGATAGGGATAAGGCATAGCCGGCCACCGACTCACCGAGCCGAAGCCGCCCGAGGGCGACAGGCTCCGAGCGGAAGCCCATCGGACGGTATTGCACCAGTGGGCAATTTTTCGGTGCCTCAGTTTGGGGGTGCACGCCAAGCGGCGAGGTATTCGTTTTTGTGGAATCTGGGGAGCCAAGTGCTTGAGGGGACGGGAGATCGCTTTCCACACCGGCGAAGTTGTTTGGGGCACAAACAGCAGTTGTGCAGCTAACGGTGGATCGGGATGTGGGGCGTTGCTTGTTGCAAAGCCGCATCCGTGACGTTGCCCGGTTGCTACAGCGGGGCGGCGTTGGCTCGAGGGCGTTCAGCCGGGCGGAGAGGTGGGAGGGGCCGCGGGAATCCAACAGCAGTCTGCGCCGGATCTTGAAGTGGGAGGGGGGCTGGGACTGTTCGCGGATGAACCCGGAGCGGAACTGCGGGCCCTGGCAACCGTTGCAGGAGCTGGCGCGCGTGGCCCGGGCTTGGTGGCAGAGGCCGGAAAAGGTGGCGTAGTGTGGTTGTTGGTGGATGAGATCAAGGCGCTGGCGCCGGGCGGCAGTCGGATGGAAAGCGACGGATGACATAGCGGCACTCACCTCCGTGGAAAGATGAGATGCGGGGGACACGGGCCGGGGCCACCACCCCGACGGGGGGGCAATTGTCAGCAGTTGGCGATTAGATTGTGGGCCGCATCGGTGGGCTGCGCAGAATCACAGATGCTGGAGTCGCCCGAACAGCCGCATGGCGCCCGGCCGGCGGCCGGCGCGCGGGTCGGCGACCCGCCGCACGTGAGGTGGCGGCAGAATCGGTGCAGGCCTCTACGGTACTTTTTTCACCGGCGCGGCTGGGCGGCATCTTCGGCGAGGACCGCGTTCAGCGTCGCCGTGAACGACTCCGCGTCGGTTTCGGAGAAGACGAGCGGCGGCCGCAGTTTGAGCACGTTGTGGTGTGGGCCATCGGTGCCGGTCAGGATGCCACACTCGCGCAGGCGGTTCGCGATGTAGGCAGCCTCGTCCGCCGCCGGCTGGCGGGTCGCGCGGTCGCGGACCAGGTCCACGCCCAGGAACAAGCCTGAGCCCCGCACGTCGCCCATCAACTCGTGGCGGGCCTGCAGCTCCGTCAGCATGGCCTTGAAGGCGTTGCCCACGCGCAGCGCATGGCGCTGCAAATCGTCCTCCTCGATCACATCGAGCACGGCCGCGCCCGCCGCCACGGCGACCGGATTGCCGCCAAACGTGCTGAAAAACTCCATTCCGTTGTCGAACGAGGCGGCGATCTCCTGAGTCGTGATCACGGCGGCAAGCGGAAAGCCATTGCCGATGGGTTTACCGAGCACGACGATATCGGGCGCCACGCCCTGCGATTCGAAGCCCCAGAAGTGCGCCCCCAGCCGTCCGAATCCGGTCTGCACCTCGTCGGCAATGCACACTCCGCCGGCGGCCCGCACGTGCCGGTAGGCCGCCCGCAGGTACCCGGGCGGGAACACAATCTGCCCGGCGACGCTCGGCAGCGTCTCGGCAATGAAGGCGGCGATGCCGCGCCCATCCGACCGTGCGTCTTCGAGAATCACCGCGATGTGCCGCGCATACTTCGGCCCAGCCTCGGCGTCATCGCGCCGGTACAAACCGCGGTAGTCGTCCGGCAGAGGCGCCACCCGCACCCACGCCTTGCGCCCGCCGCCGCCGGGGCCGTCGAACTTGTACGGGCTGATGTCAATCAGCGTGCTGGTGTGGCCGTGGTAGGCATGCTCCAGCACCAGCACGTCCCGGCGCCCGGTGTGGGTCCGCGCCAGGCGCAGCGCCAGCTCGTTCGCCTCGCTGCCCGAATTGAGGAAATAGCAGACTCGCAGCGGCTCGGGCAGCCGCCGCGTCAGGCGCTCCGCGTAGCGCACGACGCCATCGTGCAGGTAGCGCGTGTTCGTGTTCAGCAGGCCGAGTTGCCGCTGCGCCGCCCGCACCACCCTGGGGTGACTGTGCCCCACCAGCGGAACGTTGTTGTAGGCATCGAGAAATGCCCGGCCGGTATCGTCATAGAGATACTGCATCCAGCCGCGTACGATCTTCAGTGGATGGCGGTACGAGAGGCTCAGATTTCGGCCCAGCACGGCCTTCCGCGCCGCCAGCGTGGCGGCGTCATCCGGCTCTGGCGGCGGAAAAGCGGCAGCGGGAATGCCCAGCACCAGGTTCGGATCCGGCGACAGACTCGTCCACACGGCCCGCTCGCTGGCTTGGCACACACCGGGAAAATCCGCCGCGGGCTCGAGCAGGTCCACGATGATTTGAAAATGAAGGTGCGGAGCCCACCCACCGTTTTCTTCCGGGACGCCGACGCTTGCGAACGCCTCTCCCCTGGCAATGGCCTGCCCGACGGCGAGCCGGCCCAGCGTCGCGGTGGCGAGATGGCCGTACAGGGTGAAAAACTCGGGCCCGCCGGCGCTGGCATGCCGCAGGATAACCAGCGGCCCATAATCGAGCGGCGATGCATTGTTGGCCAGAACCTGCACCACGCCATCAAAGGGGGCGTGGATGCCGGTGCCGGGGGCGACAAACAAGTCCAGGCCGAGGTGAATGGTGCGGCGCGGCTCGGTGGGAGAGGCGCTGGCGCCAAAAATCGGCGACTGGTAGAGCAGGCGCGCCTCATCGTACCGGCCGACGCCGACCCAGACCCGGGCGTGGTTCATGGCGGCAAAGATGGCATCGGTCATGGCGGCCGCGCCACCCGCGCGCGGGTCGGCGCCGAGGAACGTGCTCCCCACGCTCAAGTCAAAGACGCGGCAGGGGGCGGTGCGGAGGTCGTCGTCCAGCAGCGGAGCCGCGGCCGGCGCGTGGTCGGCCAGCCACCGCCGGACGGCGGCGCTCTGCGGCGCCGGCTCCAGGCCGCAGGCCGCGCGCAGGCTGTAATGGGCAAATCGCGGAGCGAGGGTGGCAAGCCGCTGCAGCGCGTCCCAGGCGGCCGCGTCGCTGATGGTGACGTAGGGATCGTCGGGCTTTACCCGCCGCCGCAGCGCGGCATTGACCACGCTCACCGCCAGGCGCGCGCCGATGAGCGGATACAGCACAGCGATTTCGGGTTCCTGGAGCGGCCACGCGCGGTGATACCCCCGGACCACGGCCGCGGCCGCCTCCAGCGGATCCGCCTTCCCCAGCAGCGCGTAGGCGGCCGCAACCGCCGGCTCGGCGGCCGTGATGCCGTAATGCATGTCGCCAAAGTCAATCAGGCCGGCCACGGCACGGGGTTGCACGCTGGCATCGCCCACGATCACGTTGTAATCGTTGGCATCGCCGTGGATGATGCTGCGCCGCAGCCGCGGCAGCGCCGGGACCACTTCCGCTTCATAGAGCGCCAGAAAACGCTCCACCAGCGCGCGCCGCGCGCGGTCAGCGATGACGTCGAGATGGCGGCGCGGCCGCCCTTTGCTGGACGCCCTCCCGTTGCTCCCACCCCAAGACGCAAGCGCCTTGGGGGCCCCAGGGCTCCCACCCCAAGGCGCGAGCGCCTCGGGGGCCGCGAGGGTCGGGCTGCGGTCGAAATTCGCTGGGCGGCAACGCGCGTCCGCTCGGCTCGGTGAACGCGCCACCGGCGCTTGCATGCGGCCCAGTTGCCTCGTTTCGCCAATCCATCCGGCGCGCGTCAGATCCCATTTCAGTTCCCGATGCGCGCCGGGGTGGACAAAATCCTGCAGGCCGCTGTCAATGGCGCCGAGCAGCCGCCCCAGGCTTTCGAGCAGATCCGGCGTGTGCGGCCTGGCCTGCGCCAGCACCGTGCCCGGCAGGTAGCTGAGCATCCAGACCAGCCGCTCGGAGCCGTCCCCGGCGCGAGCGCTGGTAAACGCTTCCCCGCTCCGCGCCGGGCACACACGCGGGAGAAGGCCGCCGGGCACCCGAGGCTCCAAGTGTTCCAGCGCGCGGCATTGCAGGTCGAGAAACTGGCGCTCGCGCGCGGCATGCAACACCTTCAAGACGAAGGCGCGGCCGTCGGCCGTCCGCAACTCGAAATTGTCGTCGTACTCGCCGGGCAGCGCGCGGGCGGTGCACTCCAGGGCGTAGAGTTCGCCCGCCAGTCGCACCGCTTCTGCTGCCCCTAGGGGCGCGCTTACGCCAGCGTCGCGGAACATGCGGCCATTCCCATCGCGCCAGTATACCGCCTGCCCGGACTGGCGCAGAGTAGCGCTCGGCGGGGCGGCGGCCCAACTCAGCAGCGGCGCGGCCGCCCGTTTCTGGACGCCCTCCCGCGGCCACCCATCCGCGCACGCGCGCCGGGGGCCCCGGGTTGCCACCCCAGCGCGCACGCGCGCCGGGGGCCGCGGGTTGGGCGGGCTGCGGCCGGAGCTCGGTTGGCGGCAACGGGGGCGCGCCCGGCTCCGGGCGCGTCCAAGTTGCCTCGAATAGCCGCGCCTCCCGGGAGGGGGCTTGACAGGCGCGGCGCCCCGATGAAT
The DNA here is from genome assembly GCA_050745565.1 of Terriglobales bacterium. Taxonomy (GTDB): domain Bacteria; phylum Acidobacteriota; class Terriglobia; order Terriglobales; family SCQP01; genus SCQP01. The sequence goes on from JBOGKJ010000093.1 coordinate 7,644, forward strand.
AATTATGCCTGGCGTGAATAATTATTCCAAAACGCGGGTGCGGGTGGCGGGGGCGAGCGGTTACGCGGGCCGGGAGCTGGTGCGGCTGCTGCGGCGGCATCCGGGCGCGGCGTTGTGCGAGAGCGGCGCGGAGGTGGTGTTGCTGGCGACGCCGCCGGAGGCGTCGCGGCAGGCGGTGGCGGCGTTGGGGGCAGGCGGGGGGCCGGAGCCGCGGGTGATTGACCTGAGCGACGCCTTCCGGCGCGATGCGGCGGGGGGCGCGGTATACGGCTGGCCGGAGAAGTATCGGGAGCGGATTCGAGGAGCTCGGCTGGTGGCCAACCCGGGCTGTTACGCCACGGCGGCGCTGACGGCGTTGTGGCCGCTGCTGGCGGCTGCGCTGATCGAACCGGCCGAGATTGTGTGCGACGCCAAATCGGGCGCCAGCGGCGCGGGCAAGGGGCTGCGGGCCGACCTGCATTTCTGCGAGTTGGAGTCCAACTGCAAGGCATATCACGCCTACACCCACCGGCATGCGCCGGAAATTGCGGTTGAGAGCGGGCTGGAGCTCGAGACGTTCGCCTTCATTCCCCACCTGCTGCCGACGTCGCGGGGCATTCTGGCCACCTGCTATGTGCGGCTGCGGCCGGCGGCGGCGGGCGCGGGCGCGGCGGCGGCGCTGGGGGCCTGCTACAGCGCGGCCTATGCGGGCCATCCGTTCGTGCGGTTGAGGGGCGAACGGCTGCCGGAGCTGAACGAGGTGACGCACACCAACTACTGCGATCTGGGGTGGGCGATCCGGGGCGACGGGCGGCAGGCGGTGATCGTGAGCTGCCTCGACAACCTGATGAAAGGCGCCGCCGGGCAGGCGGTGCAGAACTTCAACCTGATGACGGGCTGGCCGGAGGAGACGGCACTGCAATGAAACCCATATTCGGCGGGGGCTCGGGCGCGGCGATGCCGTTCCCGCGCCCGGCGACCGGCGGACGGATCACGGTGGTGAAAATAGGAGGCAGCATCCTTTTTGGCGCGGGCCCCAACGCGGCAAAGCCGTCCCCGCAGCGGTATGTCACGGAAGCGCCGGGCAGGGGACCGCTTGAGCCCCAGCCCGGCACGCGCCTGGAGCCCTCGCTGGTGGAGGCGGTGGCGCGGGCGCGGCAGCGGGGGGAGGGCTGGGTGTTGGTGCACGGCGGGGGCAAGGCGCTGACGGGGTTGCTGGGGCGGCTGGGGGTGGAGACGGAATTCCGGCAGGGGCTGCGAGTGACGACGCCGGCGGCGCTGCAGGCGGCGGTGATGGCGCTGGCGGGCGAGGTGAACACGGCGCTGGTAGCGGCGCTGAATGCGGGCGGGGTGGCGGCGGTGGGGCTGACGGGCCTCGATGGCGGTTGCATGCAGGCGCGGCGGGCGGGGGGCGAAATGGGGGCGGTGGGACTGGAGCCGCGGGCGGAGGGTGGGCTGATGCGGCGACTGCTCGACGCCGGCTACACGCCGGTGCTGGCCTCGTTGGCGTCGGATGGCGCCGGGGGGGTGTTGAACGTCAATGCCGACCTGTTCGCGGCGGCGATTGCGGGGGCATTGGGGGCCGAGCGGTTGCTGTTCGCGACCGACGTGGCCGGGGTGCTGGACGCCAGCGGCGCGGCGCTCGCGACCGCCTCGGTGGGGGAGTTGGCGGCGCTGCGGGGCGCGGGGATACTGCGGGGCGGGATGCTGCCCAAGGCCGACGCCTGCCGGGCGGCGCTGGCGGCGGGGGTGAGCGAGGTGCATATTCTGGGCCCCGAGGCCTGGGCCGCCGCCACCCTGGCGGGAACGCAGGTGACGCCGTGACGGCCGCGGGCACCGCCGCCGCCCGGGCCGCCGCCGAGTGCGCCGCGGAGGCCTCGGCCTGGCCCGCCGGCTTTCACTTCGCGGCCACGCACTGCGGGCTGAAGCGCAGCCGGCCGGACCTGATGCTGATGCACGCCGACCAGGCGCTAAGCTGCGCCGCAGTTTTCACCACCAACCGGCTGCAGGCGCCGCCGGTGCGACTTTCGCGCGCGCACCTGGCGGCCAGCGGGGGGCGGGTGCGGGCGCTGGTGGTCAACAGCGGCAACGCCAATTGCGCCACCGGGCCTCACGGCACGCGCGCGGCGCAGGCCATGGCGGCGGCGGCAGCGAAGCTGCTGGGCTGCGCTGGCGAGCAGGTGCTGGTGTGCTCGACCGGCGTGATTGGGCGGCGGCTGCCGGTGGAGAAAATCACGGCCGCGCTGCCGGCGCTCGCCGCCCGCGACGACCGCCCCGAGGCGGCGGCGGAGGCGATTCGCACCACCGACACCTGCGCCAAGCTGGCGGCGGCCAGTTTCCAGGACCGCGGCCACACCTACCGAGTCGCGGGCTTCGCCCAGGGCTCGGGGATGATCCATCCGCGCATGGCCACCATGCTGGCGTTCCTGTTCAGCGACGCCCCGCTCACTCCGGCCGGGGCGCGGCGGCTGCTGGCGGGCGCGGTAGCGGAGTCGTTTCACCGCATCAGCGTTGATGGCGACACCTCGACCAATGACACCTGCGCGCTCTTCGCCTCCGGCCGCGGCCGGCTGAGCCCGGCCGGAGAGCGCCGGGCCCAGGCGGCGGTGACCGCGGTGGCGCAGGCGCTGGCGCGGCAGATTGTGCTGGACGGCGAGGGCGCCAGCCATTTCATCACCATCCGGGTGGAGGGCGCGCGCTCGGTCGCCGATGCCGGCCTGGCCGCCCGCGCCATCGCCCATTCGCCGCTGGTCAAGACCGCCATCGCCGGCGCCGACGCCAACTGGGGCCGCGTGCTGTGCGCCGCCGGCTACAGCGGCGCCGCATTCGACCCCGAGCGCGCCGAAGTGTGGTTCAGCGGCTTGCCCGTCTATCGCCGCGGCGTGGCGCTGGATTTCGAGGAGGCGGAAGCCAAGCAGCGGCTGCTGCAGCCGGAGGTGGATGTGCGCGTGCATCTGCATGCGGGCCCGGGCTCAGCCTGGATGTGGACCTGCGACCTGACCGAGGAATACATCCGCATCAACGCACGCTACCGGACGTAGGATGCGGCGCGGCCGCCCGTCTATTGACGGGATAGCGTATGGGGACGTGAAAATCCGACCACCCCCCGCCACTCTCCTCGGTTAGCTCAGCGGTTTACACGGCGGTTGGCGGGGGGCCTTACAGATCGGCAACAGCAACGTCGAGCTTCTGCTTCTGGTAGATTTCCTGGATTGCTGCAACCTCGTTTCTGTGACTCGCTTCAGAATCGTGCAGGAGCGTGCCACAGAGCCTTCCCGCCTGTTCCTCAAGGTTGAACCGTTCAAGAATATTCATGAAACCAAGCCCCCGATTGCCCTCTTTGTTGTAAAACGCGGAATCCCGTATGTCAAAAATCATGTTGATGAGGGTGGACAATCCATGTACCTGCTTACGGTCTAATTCAAGAAATACATCTTGGCGCGACAAATAATAGTAGCGGAGACAATGCGTATTGGCATCCGCAAAGGTGATTGTGGGCGGCAGTATGAGGCTTTCGGCGCACTGGCTGGCGATTAGGTCAGAGGCCCATGCGTAAAGCCGCCCCAGTTCATCGTAGATGTGTTCCTTGGCCCGTTGAATTTCAGCCTTGCGCTCGTGCTCACGTTCTGCACGTTCGTTCTTGAGGCGCAATTCCTCTGCCCTCCGTGCTGTTCTCATTCCAGCCCCGTACGCAATAAGCGCACCAATGAGCGCCGCAACCAGCGTGGCAATGGCTTGCAGCCAATCAAACCAGGTATGTGCTGGCTGAATCACTATCGGCTGTAGTACCGGAAACGGGAACATATCGCCATTCTATGCGCCTTTCGTAGCCTCCTGTCGCTTCCTTCCCTCACCGTGGCAGACCTTGCACCAGCAATGCCTACCGCCCTGCGAACTTCCATGGCTCCTGTCGGCAAAGTATTCGGCGAGGGGCTTCCAGTGCCTACATGACGAACATACTTTACCGTCTACGCCATTCATCGCAACCTCGTGCCGTTGCGGGCCTGCGCCTGCTACTATGAGCCATGCGGGCGCCTGCCGCCATTCCCGACAAACTGTACTTCAAAATCGGCGAGGTGGCGCGCCTGGCGGGCGTCGAGACCTACGTGCTGCGCTTTTGGGAGACGGAATTCCCGGCGTTGAAGCCGGGCAAAAGCCCCACCGGCCAGCGGCTGTACCGGCGGCGCGAGGTGGAGTTGGCGCTGCGGCTCAAGAGCCTGCTGCACGAGCAGGGCTTTACCATTGCCGGCGCGCGCCAGAAACTCAAGAGCGAACACGAGGGCAAGCGGGCGCAGGGAGCGCTGCCGCTCAGCGGCGGCCGCGACCGGGAGCTGCTCGACAAGGTGCGCGGCGAACTCGCCGCCATCGCGGCCCTGCTGGGCGATCGCCCGACGGACACCCGGCGCTAGTCCGCATTTCTCACAGTCAGGTCAGGAAGCTCGCATCCAGGCGCGGCGCGCCCTAAAAAATGGGCGGCGATATCGAACGGCGAGCAGGAGGCGCTGTCTGGAGGACGATGGCACCAGGGCAGGTGCTGCGCCGCCCATTTTTCTAGACGGGC
>JBOGKJ010000094.1:0-33490 GCA_050745565.1 Terriglobales bacterium
TATGCGGGCTATTTTAAGCCTGTCAGCGAACCAGTTGGAGGTAGAGGCTGAGATACTGGCGGGCGGCGGCGTCCCAGGTGAACTGGGCGGCGCGGCGGCGAAGGCGTTGGGCGCGGTCGGGGTCGGCGGCGAAGGCGGCGAGGCCCTGATCGAGTACGGCGCCCATGTGCTCGGGATCAAAGTCGGTCCAGTAGAAGGCGTCGGGGCCGCCAACTTCGGGGAGGCTGCAGCGCTCGGCTAGAAACAGCGCTTTGCCCAGGCTCATGGCCTCGAGCACCGGCAGGCCGAAGCCTTCGGCCAGCGAGGGCAGCGTAAAGGCGGTGCAGTGCTCGAGCAGCCAGCGCTTGGCGGACGGACGGACGACGCCCGGCAGCAGCAGGCGGGCGGCCACGCCCAACCGCTTGGCTTCACGGCGGACCTCGGCGGCGTAGGGATGGCGCGTATCGCCGGCGAGCACCAAGCACCAGTCGCGCTGGCGTGTGAGCAGCGGCAGCAGCACGGCGAGGTTTTTCTTGGGGTGCACGTGCGCCAGCGCCAGCAGAAACGGTGCTTCGGGCGCCCAGGGTGGGCGCTCGCCGGCGACGGCCGGGTCGAGCGGGTTGCCGTTGGGGATCACGGTCAGCGATTTGCCGCCCAGCTCAACGTGCTGGCGGACCACGCCGGCGGTGAACTCGCTGACGGCCGTGAGGGCGGCGGCGCGGTCCACCAGTTTCTGCAGGCGGCCGAGGCGCGCGCGCTGGCGGCCGGGCGCGGCGCCGGGCAGCAGAAAGTTCAAATCGTGGATGGTCAGCAGCACCGGCGCCTCCCGCCGCCGCGGCAGGTAGGGCCGGTCCTGGTGCATCGCGTGCCAGAGATCGCAGCCCGGCGCGGCCGCGCCCAGCCAGCGATCACGCGTGCGGTGGCGCGGCCGATAGCTGTGCAGCGTCAGGGCCGCCGGCGCCTGCCGCTCGAGCGCGGCCTCGAGCCCGGCGCAGACCTCGCCCAGGCCGCTCGCCGCCACATCGAGCTTCTGCATCTCCAGCCACACCGTCGGCATCGGGTCTGATTGTACCGGCACTCAGCGGTTAACCGGATAATCCTGCACCCAGTGGAAGCCGCGCCCCAGCAACCGGAACGAGTTGCGGTCCACCTTCCGCAGCGTCACCGCCATTGGCTGCCCGGCAAAGGTGCCGATTACCTCCAGCTCGGCCGCCGACGGCCGGCGGTAACTGAGATCGGCGTGGAATTTGGGCTGCCCGGGCTCGGTGAGCGTCAGCGTGGAGGAGCCCGGCGTGAGCGTGGCGTTGTAGCCGCGAAATCCGCCGGCCATGTTCTGGATTACCAAGCTGTGTGGGGCGGTGAAGATGAGGCGCTGCCAGCGCGTGGTGTCGGTGGTGAGCGGCGGGTGCGGTTGGCCGGCGAGCGTGAACGACTCGACCCTCCACAGGCCGTTGAGCGGCGAGGCGGGCGGCGGCGGCATTACGATGCGCGAGGCGGCCCAAAGCCCGGCGCCGATTAGAAACACTGCGGCCGCGGTCTGCACCGCCAGTGCGATACGGTTGGCGCGGCGGCCGCGGCAAAGCCGGAAATGCCGCGAAGGCGCGGCCGGCCGATTGCGCAGGATGACGTCGCACAGCCGCTCAGCCTCCGGCGCCAGCACGATCAGCGCCAGCAGGATCAGGGTGAACGAGAACAGCTTCACCGGCACGTCATAGGTCATGTTCAGCGTGAAGACTTGGACCGTGTCGGCGAGTGCGATCAGCGCGCCCAGCACCGCCGTGCGCGGAAACAGCAGCAGCGCGCCGCCGGCGAACTCGGCCAGCCCGGCAAACAGTTCGTAACCGCGGGCGGCGCCGATCGAGGCCCAAAGCACGCCCATGCGCGAAAAATTGCCGTAGGGCTCCAGCAGCCGGTAGAAGGAGGGCGGCGCCATCTGCACCGGGAAAATTTTCACCGCACCGTACGTCAGCAGCGTCGCGCCCAACGCAAACCGCACCACCACGCGGAACCAGCGGAACAGCGCGGCGTAATGCCCGCGGCGGCGGTCGAGCCATGACCACACCACCGTTCCCACGATCGCCAGCGCCAGCATGCAGGCCACCTCGACCCAGTCGTAGACCCGGTCGCCGCTGCCCGTATCGCCGGTGACAATATGCGCCGCGTGGAACACATGCGCCGCCACCCAGGTGATCACCGCCTGCGCCGGCCGCGTCATGTCCAGCTCGAAGGCGCCGTTGTCGTTGGTCGCCGTGAACAGCAGCGACGTCAGCATCTGCGTCAGGACGATGTAGAGCCCGAAATAAAGGAAGCTGAACCGGAAGACGATGCGCGTCGCCGCTCGCCAGCGCGGCTCCGCTCGGGCAGATTCCGGTTTCAGCGTGGGTTCGACCGTCGCCATGGCGTCCTCCGCTCCGGCCCACTATAACAGCCGATCACGGCGCGGCCGCCCTTATCTGGGCGCCCTCCCGTTGCTCCCGCCCCAAGGCGCAAGCTCCGTGGGGGCACCCGGGGTCGGGCCGCGACCGGAATTCGCTTGGCGGCAATGCGCGCCCGCTCTGCACGGTGAACGCACCGCCGGCGCCTTTCCAAATTGCCTTGTTCAATCGCTGAGGGCTGTATTGCCTTGTGATATGCTGGCGGCATATGCCAGCGAAGCGGGCAAAGTTGTTCAAGAATGGCCGCAGCCAGGCGGTACGCATCCCGAAGGAGTTTGAGTTCGAGGGCAGCGAGGTGCTGGTGCGCCGCTTGGGGAGGGGCCTCATTTTGGAGCCGACGCCCGGCGATTCCCTGCTGGAGTGGCTAGCCACAAAGGAGCCACTGGTTGAGGAGTTCCCAGAAATTGACGATCCGCCGCCGGAGCCGGTTGATTTGTGAGCGGCTATCTGCTCGACGCGGATACGGCTTCGTCTGTACTGCGTGAGCCGCGCGGGGCCGTCGCGGCGAGGATCGCCCAGGTGGGGCTAAGCCGGGTGGCACTGAGCCTGATCAGTACAGCCGAGTTGTGGTTTGGCGCGGCAAAGCGGGGGTCGGCGCGACTGCAAGCTGAGATCGTAATGTTGGTGGAGCGCTCTAGCGTCATCCCGCTGGAGACGCCGACGGACATAATCTATGCCGACTTGCGGGCAGACCTGGAGCGAAGGGGCATGCCAATCGGCGGCAACGCCCTCTGGCTGGCGGCGCACGCGCTGGCGCTCGACCGCACGCTGGTGACCGCCAACACGCGCGAATTCAGCCGCGTGCCCGGGTTGCGGATCGAAAACTGGATGGCATAACGAGGCAACTCGGACGCGCCCTGCGCAGTGCGGGCGCGCGTTGCCGCCAAGCGAATCCCGGCCGCAGCCCGACCAGCGGAAGGGCATCCTGAGAAGGGCGCCCGCGCCGCTCTTTGCCTGCAGTTTCCTGTCGTTGCCTTTACTGGTTGCTCGCCACGCCGGGCAGCGTTTTCACAAAGGCTTCGAAGTCGCGCTGCAGTTTCTGGCGCGGCTTGGTGCGGATGTAGATCATGTGGCCGGCCATGTAGTGCTGAATGGTGATGTGGGCCTGCTCCTGCGGGCTGATGAACAGGTGCTTCATGCTGTAGGTGGCCTCGAACATGGGCGTAGCCTGGTCGTAGTAGCCCTCCACCAGCATGAGCCGCATCGCCGGGTCTTTCTCGAACGCCGAGGCCAGCATGCTGGAGGCATCGGCGGTGCCATACCACGCGCGGCCCAATTGGTAGTTCCAGCCGGGGTTGCCGGCGCCGCCCTCGCCGCGGTCGCCGTACTCGAGCGTGGTCTTGTAGTTGAGCTCGTTTTTCAGATAGTTGACGAACTCGTGAAGGTAGGGCACCTCGATCAGGTCGCTGGGATCATAGGCTGGGAACGGGCTGCCCGGCGTCTGCGTCTCGCCCACCTGGCCGCCGTCATAGCGGCCGATGATGAGCCCCTGCGACTTCAGCAGCTCGGTGTTGAACTGGCTGGTGCCGATGCGCAGGTTGTAGCCGTCAACGTAGCTGGCGGGCAGGCCGGTGAAGCGGGCCATCTCGGCCACGGCCTGCTTGCGCTCGGCGCCCTGCAGCGTGTCGCCCATGTCGAGATAATGCTCGTACTTGGTCTGGGCCCACTCTTCGGCCTGCTGCGCCACCTCCGCGATGGGTTCCTTCTGCAGGTCGGGCGGCAATTTCTTGTGCTCCCAGGCGATGGTGCTCAGCGTCGGCAACGCCAGCCAGTAGGGCCGGTCGTTGCTGAGCGAGGGCGACAGCGTCGAGAGGTTCAACACGCTGGAGAGCAGCACCACGCCGCTCGGTGCAATGTGATGATTCAGCAGCGTGCCGGCCACCTCGGCCGAGCGGAACGTGCCGTAGCTTTCGCCGGCCAGAATAATGGGCGAATTCAGGCGGTTGTTCTGATAGAGCCACATGCGAATGAACTCGGCGAAGGTCTGGGCGTCGCCCGAAACGCTGGCCGCCGCGGCCAGGGTGGCACGCGAGGTGGCGCGGCTGTAACCGGTGCCCATGGCGTCCACGAAGACCAGGTCGCTGGAGGTGAGCCAGGTCTCCTGGTTGTCCACGATCTTGTAGGGCGGCGGCGGCACGCTGCCGTCGTCGTTCAGCAACACCCGGCGGGGGCCGAAGCCTCCCATATGGACATAGGCCGAATCCGAGCCCGGGCCGCCGTTGTAGCTGAACGTCACCGGGCGAGGATGGGCCGTGTCCTGATTGTCGAGCGTATAGGCGACATAGAACATGTGGCCTTCGGTGCGGCCGGCGCCATCCGGCACCGGGATTTTGCCTACGGTGGCGGTGTAGTTCAGCGGCTGACCGTTGATGGTGATGGAGTGATGGGTGACAATCGGCGGCGGATCGGTCTCCGACGTTTCATACATGAACTGATCCGCGGCGCCTCCGCCCCCTCCCGGAGCCTGGGCCGCCTGGGCGCCGCGTCCGCCCCGCCCCCGGCCTCCCGGCGCCTGGGCTGCCAACGGCAATCCGGCCACGCAAACCGCAGTTGCTACCACCCCTAGCCAACGCAAGCTCCGCATCGTCATCCGGTCTCCTTAAGGAATATGAGTTGCCAAAGCGGGATTGTGACAGGATGTGAGCCATGCGGCAAGCCTTTTTCGGCTAGACTTTGTTTGGCGCGGGCCCCTGCCGGCTGTGCGGCATCCCGCTTGACTTTGTTTGGCGCGGGCCTCTGCCGGCCAAGCCGGCATCCCGCTTACAACTGCGAGAGCCGGACGTTGGCTGCCGGCTAGTGCCAGTGCGAGCGCGGGTGCGTTCCGCTGGATGCGCTGGGAGGAATGGCATGTTGAAGACAACATACTTGGCAACGGTGGCACTGATCGCGGGTGCGGGAATGGCGGCGGGATGCGGGGCCGCGCACGGCGCCGCGCGCGGACCGCAGTTTTCGGTGAGCTTCACCTCGAGCGCGCACAGCGGGCCCATCACCGGCCGCGTCTTCATCATGCTGACGCGGCACAGCGGAGCCGAGCCGCGCCTGCAGGTGGGCGGCTACAACGGCGACATTCCCTTTTTCGGTCAGGACGTGGATGCGCTGGCCCCCGGCCATGCGACTGTGGTCGGGCCGGCGACCATGGGCAACGTGGTGAACACGCTGGGCGATCTGCCCGCCGGCGACTACTACGCGCAGGCGCTGATGAACGTTTACACGGAGTTCCCACGCGCCGACGGCCACACCATCTGGGCCCACATGGACCAGTGGCAGGGGCAGCAGTTCAATCTCTCGGCCGGCAACCTGGTCAGCGCCGTCCAGCACATTCATGTTGACCCCTCGCAAGACCAGACGTTTTCTCTGACGCTCGACCGGGTGCTGCCGCACCCGGCGGCGCCGGCCGACACCGCCTGGGTGAAGCGCGTCAAGATGCAGAGCGCGATGCTGACGAAGTTCTGGGGGCACCCGATCTATATGGGCGCCACCGTGCTGCTGCCGGCGGGCTACGACCAGCACCCACAGCAGCGCTACCCGGTGGTTTACATCCAGGGGCATTTCAGTCTGCGCGCGCCCTACGGGTTCACCACCGAGAACACGCCGGTGCCGCCGCAAGAGGCGCAATTTTTCAAGGTGCTGGGGCTTGAAACCGGCTACCAGTTCTACCAGGACTGGATCAAGCCCGACTTCCCGAAGATGATTCTGGTGACGCTGCAGCACCCCACCCCGTTTTACGACGACAGCTACGCGGTGAACTCGGTGAACAGCGGTCCCTACGGCGACGCCATCCTGCAGGAGCTGATCCCCTACGTCGAAAAGCATTTCCGCATCATCGGCACGCCCGGCACGCGGATGCTGACCGGGGGCTCGACCGGCGGCTGGGAATCGCTCGACCTGGAGGTGAAGCATCCCGACTTTTTCGGCGGCACCTGGACGTTTTACCCCGACCCGCTCGACTTCCATCACTTCCAGATGATCAACCTCTACGACGACAACAACGCCTTCCGGGCGCCGGGCATGGGTCCGTGGGTGCATACCCCGCGTTACACCAACCGCCAGCCCGACGGCCAGCCGTTGCTGACGGTCGAGCAGATGAGCCGCGCCGAAGCGGTCGAGGGCACGCACGGACGCAGCGAGCAGCAGTTCGACGTCTTCTTCGCGGCCTTCGGGCCGATGGGTTCGGACGGCTACCCTGTGCCGCTCTGGGACCTGACGACGGGGGCGATCAACAAGCAGGCGGTGACCTATGCCCGCGACCATGGCTACGACATCACCGCCTACCTGCGGCAAAACTGGCCCACGCTCGGTCCCAAGCTGGTCAACAGGATTCACGTCTACGTGGGCGACATGGACACCTACTACCTGAACCTCGGCGTCTACGATCTGCAGGCTTTCATGGAGACGACGCAAAACCCGCACTATGCCGGCACGTTTGTCTACGGGCGGCCCGAGAAGCCGCACGGATGGAACGGCGGCATGACGCAGGCGCAACTGCTGCGGCAGATAGCGGCGGCGGTGCGGCGGTGAAGGCGGAGGGGCAAAGTGGGGAGTGGGAAGCGGGAAGTGGGAAGCGAGCCGTGGGAAAGTGGGGGCGGGGAGTGCGAAGCATTGACGGGCGCGAGCCCCTGCCCCTGCTCGCTGAGACGCTCGCCGCGCCCTGCCCGCACTCGAAGAGCTGTGGAGCGCCGGCCCGGGGCCCGGCGAGCCCCAGCTGGCGCGAGCGACACTGTTCAAGGGGGCCGCGCCGCTTCGGTTGCCGGGAGCGGGCCGTCCGTCGGAATTCCACGGCTCTTCGCGCCCACTTTGCCCCCAGTGCAAACGGCGCCACTCCCGCGAAAAGAGCGGGAAAGTGGGGAGAGAGAAGCGGGAGTGAAATGTGCTGACGATTGCGCTTGATGGACAGGTGGCGGTGGTGAGTGGCGGCTCGCGCGGCATTGGGGCGGCGGCTGTCAAGCTGTTGAACCAGGCCGGGGCGCGGGTGGCGTTCAGCTATCAGGCCAACCAGGCCGCGGCCGCGGCCGTTATCGCCAGTTGCGCGCGGCCGGCCGAGGTGGCCGCGATTGCCGCCGACGCGCGCGATGCCGCGAGCGGCGAGGCGCTGGTGCACGCTGCGGTCGAGCGCTTTGGCCGGCTCGACATTGCCGTTGCCAACGCCGGCATTTGGAATGTGGATGATCTGCCCATCGAGCAGATGTCGCCGGCCGTATGGGAGGAGACGATCGTCTGCAATTTGACCGGGGTTTACGCGCTGGCGCGCGCGGCGGTGGCGCAGATGAAACCGCAGGCGCCAGATCGTGGCGACATTCGCGGACGCATCATCGCCATCGCCTCGACCGCCGGCCAGCGCGGCGAGGCCTGGCATGTGCATTACGGCGCCTCCAAGGCGGGCGTCATCGGCCTGGTGCGCGGACTCGGCCCCGAGGTGGCGCGCGATGGCATCCTGGTGAACGCGGTTGCGCCGGGCTGGGTCGAGACTGACATGGCCCGGCCCGCCTTCGGTGCCCATCCCGAGCGCGTCTTCAAGGCGATCCCGCTCGGCCGCGTCGGCCGGCCCGAGGAAATCGCCGGCTGCATCCTGTTTTTGTGCACGCCCTGGGCCAACTTCATGACCGGCTCGGTGGTTAGCGCCAACGGAGGCGCAGTTTTAGCTTAGGAGCCTGCGCGGCAGGCGCCGCGCACGCTCCAGCCATTAGCCGTTAGGAATGCGCGGCCCCCGCTCGGTCCGGTTCGCGTTTGCGCCGGGCGGGCGCGGTGTTAGCCTAAAGAGCACATGGCTTCCCAGCTCTGGCGCACCAAGTCCATTGACAAGCTCATCGCCGAGTCGGAAGACCCGGAAAAGCGGCTGAAAAAAACGCTGGGGCCCTGGAGTCTGGTCGCGCTCGGCATTGGCGCCATCATCGGCTCGGGTATTTTCGTGCTCACCGGTACGGCGGCGGCGGGCGAGCATTTCATCGCGCCCTCGCTGCTGCACGCCCAGATCTTCGACATCATCGGCAGCCTCATCCACCATGGCAATTTGGCCGGAGCGCTGACGCATGGCCGGCCGGCGGCCGGGCCCTCGATCGCCATCTCCTTCATTCTGGTCGCCGTCGCCTGTAGCTTCGCCGGGCTCTGTTATGCCGAGCTGGCCTCGATGATCCCCATCGCCGGCTCCGCCTACACCTATTCCTATGCCACGCTCGGCGAGCTAATCGCCTGGATCATCGGCTGGGACCTGATCCTCGAGTACGCGGTTAGCAATGTGGCCGTGGCGGTCGGCTTTTCGGGTTACCTCACCAGCCTGCTGGGAGCGATGGGCATCAATCTTCCGGCCAAACTGTCGGAACCGATCTGGCAGAACGGCGTGCGCACCGGCGCCTGGTTTAACCTCCCCGGCTTCATCGTGGTGATGCTGCTGACGGTGCTGCTGGTGCGCGGCATCCGCGAATCGGCCGACACCAACAACATCATGGTACTGATCAAGCTCGGCGCCATCGTGGTGTTCATCGTCGCCGGTGGCATGCTGGTGAACCCCAAAAACTGGCATCCGTTCGCCCCGCATGGATTTGCCGGCATCGTCAGCGGTGGCGCGATTGTCTTTTTCACCTACATCGGCTTCGACTCCGTCTCGACCGCCGCCGAAGAGGCCATCAACCCGCAAAAGACCGTGCCCATCGGCATCATCGGCTCCCTCATCGTCTGCAGCGTCCTGTATGTCGGCGTCGCCATCGTGCTGCTCGGCATGATGAAGTACAGCACGTTCCTGAACGGCGCCGCCTCCGATGCGCCCGTCTCCTATGCGCTGCGGACGCTGAAGGCAAACCCGTGGGTGCTTTACGTCGTGGATATCGGCGCGCTCATGGGCATGCTGAGCTCGCTCTTGGTATTCCAGTACGGCCAGACCCGCATTTGGTTTGCGATGTCGCGCGACCGCCTGCTGCCGGACGTGTTCTCGAGGGTCCACCCCCGATTCAAGACCCCGCACTGGTCAAGCTGGATTGCCGGCTTTCTGGTCGGCATTCCCGCTGGCCTGGTGGACATCGGCGAAGCCGCCGACCTGAGCAACATTGGCACCCTCTTCGCCTTTGTGCTGGTGGCACTGGGCGTGCTGATTTTGCGCAAGCGGCAACCCGACCGCCCGCGCGGATTCCGCGTGCCGTTTGTGCCGCTGTTCCCCATCTTGGCCATCGTCTTCTGCAGCGGCCTGATGCTGGCGCTGCCGGTGATCACTTGGCTCCGATTCGTGGGTTGGTTGCTGGTGGGACTAGGGATTTACAAGTTCTACGGCAGCAAGCGCAGCGAGTTTCACGGGAAGCAGTTGGCGATCAGCAACAAGCAGTGAGTAATAAGCCGTTGGCTGCCGCGAGCTGCCAGGTGGCAGCGTCAGGGACCGGGGCGGCAAAATTGGGCTGGAACCAAAGGAGCGGCAACTGCATCTAACGTGCCGTGAGGTATGTGCTGATCGGGCTCGGGGTGATCACCATCGCGCTGGGGGCGTGGATGGCGTGGGAGAACCTATGGTGGGCGGCAATTCCGGACGGGGCCTTTGGCGTCGGCGTGGCCTGGATAGCTTGGGCCAGCCTCCGCCACGACGCCGAGACCGGCCTCGAGGCCCGCGGCCAGGGCGAACCCGAGCCGCCCGCTGCTATCGCGGTCCCGGTCCCGGCCCCGGCCGCAGTGGTCGAGCTCGCGCCGCTTCCTGCGCCCTCGGTTGCTCCCGCTGCGCCGCCGCTCCGCGCGGCAACCCTGCCCACTCCGCCGGCGTCTGCACCGGCGCCGCGCCCGCCCTACCCCCTGCCGCGCCGTAAGAAGCGGCGCCGCAAGTGAGCGCCAGCGGCACTGTTCAAGGGGGGCCGCGCCGCTTCGTTTGCCGGGAGCGGTGAAAGCGCCACTGGCGGTTTCACCCCGTTGGAATTCCGCGGCCCTTCGCGCCGATTTTGCCCGCAGCGCAAACGGCGCGACTCCCGCGCTTTGCCGCGCGCCCCGAGTTTAGAGCCTCCTCGCCAGCAGCGACATGAGCGCCAGCGCCAGTGCCACGGGCGTAATCACCGCACCCCATTTTAAGAATTCCCGGAAGCCCACCTTCTGTCCCTCGCGCCGGAGGGCGATGAGCCAGAGAATGGTGGCGAGCGAGCCGGTGACGGACATATTGGGGCCGAGGTCAACCCCGACCAGCACGGCATTGCGCAGCGGCCCGGCAACGCCGGCGGCCCTCACCGCGGCGCCGGCGATCAGGCCGCTGGGAAGGTTGTTGATGAGGTTCGAAACGATCGCGACGCCGAAGCCTGTGGCCAGCGCACCCGCAGCCGGCGCCCAGCTTTCCACCGCGCGCAGGCCGCCGACGGCGGCGGCGAGGGCGCCGGCGCCATTCACTGCCTCGACCAGCACGAACAGGCCGGCGACCAGCGGCAGGACGCTCCACGAAACCTGGCGCAGAACACCGGCAACGGCGCCACGGTCCCGCCAGGTCACCGCCGCGCTGACCACGAGCGCGGCCACGCAGGCCGGCGCTCCGAGCGCCTGGCCGAGCGCGGACGCGGTCAGGAGCGTCGCGGCCAGCAACAGCATGCCAAGGAGCGTGAGCTTTCCGGAGGCGGTGAGCGGCGGAGCCTCGAGGCGCGAGTCCAGGCTGCCCTGCAACATGCTCCGTGACATCAGGAACAGCCCGGCATAGGTGGCGGCGATTGCGAGCAGTGACGCCAACCCGAAGTCGACGATCCAACTGCCGAGCCGGGGCATGCCGCCCTGGTACACGACCAGGTTCGCCGGGTTCGATATGGGCAGTACGAAGCTGGCGGCGTTGGCGGTGAAGGCGCAAATCATGAGGTAGGGCAGAGGGCGCGCCCGCGCGGCTTTGGTGGTCGCCAGGATGGCGGGGGTCAGCACGACCGCGGTGGCGTCGTTCGACAGCAAAGCGGTGACCACCACTCCCACGCCAAAGACGAGCGCGAAAAGCCGGTGGCAGGAACCCCGGGCGGCCGCGACCGCATGGGCGGCCATCCAGTCGAAGACGCCTTCGCGCCGCGCCAGCTCGGCGATCATCATCATGCCGGCCAGGAAGAGATACACATCCAGTCCCTGGTCCACCGCCGCCGCCGCCGCGCGCGCCGACACCACGCGCACCAGGACGAGCAAGACCGCGCCCGCGACCGGCCAAACCGCCTCCGGCCAGTCGCGCGGCCGCACCAGCATCAGCAGGATGGAGAGCCCGGCAATGACCCAAATGGCTATGTTCTGCAACCGCTTCCCTCTCGGCTGGCCCGTATGCCCGACGCAGGCGATGGCGGCCGCGTCGCGGACCGCGGCCGCGGCGGCCGGCTTCGGTTATCGGCCTGCCGCTGGCCGGCCGTGCCTGTTGATCATACGTCGAGCCCGATGATCCGCATGAGGGCGAGGGCGTTGCTTTTGGTGACGATGCCGTCGCGGAGGCGGTGGTCGAAGCGGACGTCGTTGCCCTCGATCTGGTCCTCGAAATGGACGTTGCGGACGCCGGCGAGATCGGCGGCGATGGCGGTGAGGGCGAGGTCGTGGGTGGTGACGATGCCGAGCGTTGGCCGCGCCAGCAGCGCCTGCAGCAGGCCGCGGCCGCCGAGGACGCGGTCATGCGAGTTGGTGCCCTCCAGAAGCTCGTCGAATAGGTATAGCACCGGCAGCGAGCCGGCGGTGAGGTCATAGACCTGGCGCAGGCGGAGGATTTCGGCGTAGAAGCCGGAGCGGCCGAGCTGCAGCGAATCGGAGGTGCGCAGCCGGGTGCCGAGCGCGAGCGGGGTGAGGCGCAGGGCGCGGGCGCGCACCGGGGCGCCCATCTGCGCCAGCACGGCATTGAGGCCCACGGTGCGCATCAGCGTGCTTTTGCCGCTCATGTTGGAGCCGGAGACCAGCAGCAGCCGCGTGGCATCATCCAGCCCCACCGGGTTGCGCACGCAGGTGGCGGCGGGCAGCAGCGGGTGACCGAGTTCCTCGCCTTCGAAGCTCGGCGGCGCGGCCTCGAGCAACTCCGGGAAGGGATCGGCGGGATGCTCGTAGGCAAACGTCGCCAGTGAGAGCAGCGCCTCGAACTCACCCACGGCTTCGAGCCAGCCGGCGGCCTCGGCACCGTAGCGGGCGCGCCAGCCATCGGCGGCATAGGCGAGGTGAACGCTGTAGAGCACGGTGATGTCGAGGACCTTGCCGAGCATGCTCTCGCTGGCTTCGATCCAATCGGCGAGGCGCGCGAGCTGGCGCAGCGCGCGCGGGCCGTCGCGCAACGCCGGCGGGGCGTCCGGGATGCGCTCCAGCACGCCGGCAAACAGCCGCAGGCCCTCGCCCTGGGCGCCGCGGCCCCCGAGCGCGGGCGCCAGGCGCTGACGAAGCTGGAAGTAAACCAGGGCCTCGGCCACGATCAGCAGGAATAGCGGTGTGAACTGCCCGCTGCCGAACCCGTAGACCAGCAACCCGAGCCCCGCCACCGCCACCGCCCAGCACGCCGCTCGGGCCGCCGCGGACTGCAGCCGGGCGGGCGCCGCCGCCCAGGCGCGGAGTTGAGCCGGGTCAAGGCTCTGACTCAGTTCTTCGCCCAGCGCGGCGATTTGTTCGCGCAGGTCGAGCTGCTCGCGCAGGGCGAGGAGGCGGCGTTGCCGGGCGCGAACCTCCTGCGGGGGCGCGGGGACGCGCATCCAGGCCGCGAGCCGCTCCTCGCCGATGGTGGTGCGGGCGGTCGAGAGCAGCTCAAACAGGCTGCCGGGGCCAAACAGGTCCAGGTCGTCGGCGTAGGGGTGGGCCGGATCGCGGAAGCGCGCGCCGCTCGAGCCGCCGCCCGCCCAGCGGTCTTCCAGGCGCGCCAGCCCGCGCTCATAGAACGCCTCCAGGCGCTCGGCCCGCTTGCGACCGCGGATCACGCCATCATGCGCCAGAAATAGCGCCACCAGCGCCGCCACCGGCAGCCACACCCACCACCCGGCGATCAGGTGGCTGATGAAGGCCAGCCAGGCGACCAGCACCAGGGCGCCGACGCCGGCGAGTTTGGCGAGGCCGAGCTGGGTGTCGCGGCGCGCGGCGAGGGCGGCGCGCGCCTGCTGCCGGCTCAGGCGGGTGCGGTATTCGGCAGCCCCGTCGCCGGCCGCGGTGGATCCGGCGTCGGGCGCCGTGACGGGAGGCGGGGGGCGGGGGCTGGCGGTCTCGACCGGCGCGGACACGGCAGCTCAGGCGCCGACGGGCTCGGGTTCGGCCCAGCGCGGCGAATGGGGGTCGCGGGCGATGGCGCCGGCGATGAAGCTGGCGGCGCGCTCAAGCAGGGCCTGGTCGTGTTCGTTGAAGGCGCTGGCGTGGTCGCTGTCAATGTCGATTTCGCCCAGCACCTGGGCGCCGTTCAGTATCGGCACCACAATTTCCGAGCGCGTCGCCAGCGAGCAGGCGAGGTAGCGTTCGTCGGCGCGCACATCGGGAACGATCAGCGCGGCCCCGGTGCGGGCGGCGGCGCCACAGATGCCCTGGCTGAGCGGGATGCGGGTGTGGGGCGAGGGGGCGCCGGCATACGGACCGAGGCGCAATTCGCCCTCTTCCAGCAGATAGATGCCGACCCAGTGATAGTGCGGCACACGCGCCTTGAACAGCCGCACCAGCGCCCGCATGAGCGGCATCGCCGGCTGGTCCTCCGCCACCCGCTCCAGATCGGCGGAGAGCGCCTCGACCCGGTCGAGGTCCATGGCCAGCGTCATGCGCAGAGAGGAGTTGGCGGTTGCCATACTCCATCATAGCCCGCAATCCGGCCAGCGTCCCGCTGGCCGGATTGCGGGCAGTTGCTAATTGCTAGTTGTTAGTTGCTAGTTAAACGCTCGGGCGCGGGCGCGCATCGCGATTCCCTTTCAATCCCCGATGGCGTGTCCAGTTTTTTAGACCAGGGCGCTGGCGGCGCGGGCTACTTTTTGCAGGGCGGCGCCGTAGGCGTGCATCAGCGGCTCGGGCTGGGCGTAGATCGGGTGCTCGTCGTTGGTGAGGCAGAAACTGCTGGCGAACATGGCGACGGTGTTGGGGTAGGCGGCGGCGTGGTCGGCGGAGTTGCGGGCCTTGATCATGGGGTGTTCGCACAACGGCGCGCTGCCACACAGGTCCACGTCCACGCCTTCGGCGGCCAGCGCGCGCATGAGGGCATCCCGCAGCGCGGCGCCGCGCAGCTTCGTGTCCATTTCCGCGGGCACGATGCTGACCCGGTATTTGTGGTACACCGACACGCTGCCGGCGGGAATGTGCGGCGCGCGCAGGCCGGGAGTGTCCTTGAGATAGCCGTCCAGGATGGCGGCATTGCGCTGGCCCCGGGCGTTGACTTCGGCCAGGCGGCTGAGCTGGCTGCGGCCGAGGGCGCAGGGCAGCTCCTGGGTGCGGTAGTTCCAGGCCAGCAGGTGCTGGAAATCCATGGCGTGTTCGCTGGCCGGCAGCACCTCACCCACTTGTTTGAGCCAGGTGCCCTTGGCGCAGGCCTCCGCGTCATTGGTGACCATGAAGCCGCCCTCGCCCACGGCAAAGTTCTTGGTACCATTCACGCTGAAGCCACTGGCCACCCCGAAGCCGCCCGCCGGACGGCCTTGGTAGGTGGCGCCGGGCGCCTGGCAGGCATCCTCGGTGACGGTCAAGTGGTGCTTGCGGGCGACGGCCAGGATCGGGTCCCAGTCGGCGCACAGGCCGTGAATGTCCACCGCCATGATGCCGGTGGTGCGAGCGGTGATTTTGGCTTCGATCTGGGCGGGGTCGAGGTTGAACGTGCGCGGGTCAATATCCACAAACACCGGGGTGGCGCCGGCGTGCAGGATGGCCGCCGGCGTGGCCAGGAACGAAAACGCCGTGGTGATGACCTCGTCGCCGGGTGCCACGCCCGCCGCCACCAGCGCCATGTGCAGGCCGGCGGTGCCGCCGTTGACGGCCAGCGCGAAGCGCGCCCCGACGAAGGCGGCGAATTCCTGCTCCAGCCCCGACTGCTCGGGCGCGTAGAGCCCCTCGGGCCGGGTCTGGGCCCAGAGGATTTTGCGGTCGAGCACGCGCAGCACGGCTTCGCGGTCGCGCTCATCGAGCATCGGCCAGGAGGTGCGGGGGGCATTGGCGGCGACGGCGGGCGTGCCGCCGTGCAGGGCGAGTTCAGGGGCGAGGGTGTTCATGGGGGTGTTAGGCATGGGGTGCTAGCTCTTGGGTGTTAGGTATTAGGAACAGGAGCCTACTGGCTCCAGGCCTGGGCGCGGGCATCCACGAGGCGGCGGAGTTTGCGCCCCCCGCCCAGCGACCGTGGCGCGTGGAAATGGAAATCGAAATCGAAGAACTTCTTGGTGTAGTAGCGCCAGCAGTCCGGGAAGCGCTCCTGGATATTGCGGAACACGTGCTGCTTCACCGCCTCGGCCTCCGCCCCCGGCTGCAGTTCGAGGTGGAACTCGATGGTGTCGTCGCGGTCGCCGCGGCGCACGATGACCTGCCATTCGTCGGTGACCTGGGGGATGTCGCGCAGCATCTCCTCGAACCAGTAGGGGCTGATGTTGCCCATCGAGCAGTTGATCAGCTCGTCGCTGCGGCCGCGGATCTTGGCCACCCGCGGCATCACCTTCAGCCCGCAGTTGCAGGGACCGTCGGTGGCCCAGCGCGTGATGTCGGCGGAGCGGTAGCGCAGCACCGGCATCACCTTGCGGTTGAGGGTGGAGTATACCAGCTCGCCGTAGCCCTCCTCGTCGGGGTCTTCGATGTCGCTGACCAGGGTGAAGTCGCTGATGTGGTAGCCACCTTTCTCGGGGCACTCGATACCGTTGGCGCCGAAGGCCTCGGTCTGGCCGTAGCTCAGGTAGACCTTGGCCTTCCAGACCGATTCCAGATACTGGCGCGTGCGCTCGCTCAGGTTTTCGCCGCCGAGCAGCAGGAACTTGACCGGCCAGATGCCTTCCTGCTCGGCCACCTCGGTGACGCGCACGAGGTGGGTGGGGACGCCCATGATGACGGTGGGCTTATAGCCGCGCACGCGCTCATAGAACTCTCGCGGCTCGACGAAGGCGCCAACGACGTGGAACGACCCCATCGCCTGGATGGTGTAGAAGGCTGTGAACGGCGCGTTCCAGAAGGAGTAGTCGAAGCCGTCCGCGATCACATCCTCCGGCCGCAGCCCGAGGTTGTACATGCCCACGGCCCCGTCCCGCCCGTATTCCACCATCTCGGCATAGGAAAAATACATGCGCTTGTTGACGCCCATGCTGGTCCCGGTGGTTTCGAAGCCGAACTCGGGTTTGGCGCACAGGAAGTCCTCGATGGGATGGTTGCGCAGGTCGTCGGCGGTGGTGAAGAAATCGCCCAGGTCGGCGTGCGTCCTCACCCGGCGGGGGTTGATGCCGTACTCGCGGAACTTCTGCTGGTAGAAGCGGGAGTGGCGCGCGAGGTAGCGTACCAGGGTGCGGAACTTGTCGCGCTGAAGTTTCTCAACCATGCCGCGTTTCAGATGCTGCGCGACGCGGTAGCGGGCCGCGGTCGAGCGCAGGAAGTGGTGGTCGAAGTAGCCGAAGATGGTGTCAATGCTCATGGTCAGGAAATGAGCGGCGGGGAGGCCAGAATCAGGCTGGAGTTCTGCCCGCCAAAGCCAAAGCCGTTGGACATGGCAAATCGCAGCCGGGCGCGGCGGCCGGGCACGGCGACAACATTCAGCCGGCACTCCGGGTCCGGCTGCTCGAAATTCAGGTTGGGGGGCAGCAGGCCGTCCTGGAGCGCGAGCACGGTGAGGACGGCTTCGACCGCGCTGGCGGCGGTGAGCAGATGCCCGGTCATGGACTTGGTGGAGCTGACCGGGACGGTGGCGACCGCCTCGCCCCAGACGGCGGCAATGGCGGCCGCTTCGGCCTGGTCATTGAGCACGGTGCCGGTGCCGTGGGCGTTGATGTAGTCAATGTCCGCGGGCTGGAGGCCGGCATCGGCGAGCGCGGCGCGCATGGCGAGGGCGGCGCCCCGGCCTTGGGGATGGCACTTGGTCAGGCCGTGGGCGTCGAGCGAGCTGCCGTAGCCGGCCAGCGCCGCGAGCGCGGGCGCGCCGCGGCGGGCGGCGTGCTCGGCGCTTTCAATCACCATGGCGGCCGCGCCTTCGCCCACCACAAAGCCGGTGCGGTTGCGGTCGAAGGGGCGGCAGGCACGCGCGGCCGGCTCGTGGGAGAGCGCCGAAAGCAGCTCGAACTCCAGCAGGCTTAGCGGATGCACCTGCGCGTCGGTGGCGCCGGCGATCACCATCTCGGCCTCGCCGCGCTGAATCAGGCGCATGGCAAGCCCGACGGCGTCATTGCCGCTGGCGCAAGCAGTGTAGCTGGAGTACTGCGGTCCGCCGGCGGCGCAGGCGTCGGCCAGCCGCGGCAGCAGCGCGGCGGCGTCGAAGCCGGCGCGCTCCAGTTCCAACCGCTCACGCGCCGCCGGGGACGATCCCGCCGCGGCCAGCGCCTCCAGATCCACGGTGGCTTTGCCAATGGCAAACGAGAGCGCGCGCCGGGGGTCGGGCGCGCCCGGGGGCAACCGCGCCTGGGCGCAGGCTTCGGCGAGGGCGAGGCGCGCCATGGCCTCGGCGCGCGGCTGGCCCCGGGGCACGCGGACGTCGGCGACCTCACCGGCGCAGCGGGCCGCCAGGCCCTCGGCCGAAAACGCCTGGATGGGGCCGATACTGCCGGCGCCTTGCAGCAAGGCGGCGCGGTTCGCCTCCAGCCCGGTGCCCAGGGGCGAGACGATGCCGACCCCAGTAATGACGCAGGCGACCTGGGCGGCGGTGTTCATACCGCACGCTCCATGGCGGTGACCAGCAGCGGCCGCAGCTCGATGACCTGGCGTGCGCCCCGCGTTTCGATTTCGTCCAGGGCGGCCAGCAGGCCCCGCACCGGCGCTTCGGCGCCAGCGTGGGCGGGCTCGGGCGCCGGCCTGGCGGCCGCGGCGACGGTGGCCGGGCCGGCCAGCAGCGTGGCCAAGGGGGTGGCATCGCGCCGGCGGGCATGCGCGTCCGACTCCAGCACCGCGGCCGCGGCCAGCTCCGTCACCGCTGCGCCCGCCAGCGCCTGCTCCGGACCCGAAGCCGCCTGGCACAGCATCAGCTCGGCGCGGCCGCTGGCCACCGCCCAGTAGGCCTCCTGCAGCGTCTGGGCGCCGGCCGCGGCCCCGCTGGTGAAGGTGAAACTGGGGCCCTGGAGGCCGAGCAGCAGCGAGGTGTGGGCCGCCGCCATATTGGCCAGCAACGTGAGCCGGCGGAAGGGATGCAGTTGGTGCAAGCCCAGTTCGGCGAACTGGCTGAGGTTGAAGCGCCCGTCCGGACCGATGGCGGCGGCGACGACTTCCCGCAGATCGGCGGTGAATGGCGAAACGTCGGCCAGGGCGCAGGCGATGCCCCAGCGCTCTGGCGCCAGCGCGTCGGCGGCGGTGAGACCGGCGCCTTCCAGCGCCAGCACGGCGGCGGCGGTGCCCAACTGAAAGGTGCGGTGCATACTCCGCAGCCGCCGCGGTTGTCGGATCAAGTGGGCGGGATCGAAGCCGGCGCACACGGTCGGGCCCGGGCCGTTGCCGGCCGCGCGCCAGCGGCGGTAGGCCTCCAGCCCCAGTCCCGCGGGGGTGACGGCAGCCAGCCCGGTCACCACCACGGCGCGGTTTGTCACGCTGGCCAGCGTCACGCGCGCAAGCCTCCGTCCACGTTCAGGATATGTCCGGTGATGTAGGCGGCATCGGGGGAGAGCAGAAACAAGACCGCGGCCGCGACTTCCTCGGGCTGGCCATAGCGACGGAGCGCGATCTGGGCGAGCACTTGCTCTCCGGCCAGCTCGCGAATGGCGCGGCTCATTTCGGTGGCGATCATGCCCGGCGCCACCGCGTTGACGTTGATGTTGCGCGGCGCCAGCTCCTGCGCCAGCGCCCGCGTCAGGGCATTGAGGCCGCCCTTGGCGGCGGCATAGTTCACCTGCCCGCGGTTGGGGCGTTCGCCGGCCGCCGAGGAGATGTTCACAATGCGCCCGTGGCGCTGCCGGATCATGATGCGGGCTGCCGCTTGGCAGCAATGAAAGGCCCCGGAGAGGTTCGTGGCCAGCACCTGCTGCCATTCCTCCGGCTCCATGGCCAGCAGCAGGTTGTCGCGGACGATGCCGGCGTTGTTCACCAGCGCGTCCAGGCCCCCGAACGCCTCGTGGGCAGCCGCCACCAGCGCCTGGGCGCCTTCCCCGTCGCTCACATCCCCGGCGAGCGCGACCGCCTCGCCGCCATTGGCGCGGATCGCCGCGGCCAGTGCTTCCGCCTCTTCCGCATGCCGGTGGTAGTTGATGGCCACGCGCGCGCCTTCGGCGGCGGCGCGCTGGGCAATGGCGTGGCCAATGCCGCGGCTGGCGCCGGTGATCAGGATGGCCTGCTGGGCGAGACGCATGCCAGCCTCTAGGCGCGGGCCGGCTCGGCGGCCGGCCAGCGCTCGAGAACAACGGAGGCGACAACGCCGCCGAGCCCGGCGGCATTGGCCAGCACGCGGCAATAGTCGCCTGCGCGCGCGTCGCCGCGCACCAGGTCAAGCCCCAGCTCGGGGTCCGGATGCTGACAGTTGCGGATGGCGGGAATCACCGCTCCGGGAGCGGCCAGGCTGCCGAGGGCGGCAATGAGCTCCAACGGCCCGGAACCGGCGAGCAGGTTGCCGGTCAGCGATTTCACCGCCGTGATCGGAGTGTAGGCGGCGCGGGCGGTGAGCAGCTCCTTGAGCGCCTGGGCTTCGGCGCGGTCGCTGCTCGCGGTGGCCGTGCCCTGGGCAAAGATCGCGTCCAGTTGCCAGGGATCGCAGCGCGCATCGGCGAGCGCGGCCTGCATCGCGCTCAGGTACGCGGCAGAGGTGTCGTTGCAGCGGCCGGGCCGGCCGGAACTGGCGCTGCCATAGCCGCGGATTTCGCCGTAGATCTTCGCCCCCCGCCGGCGCGCGTGCTCGGCCTCTTCCAGCACCAGAAAGGCGCCGCCCTCGGCGGCGACAAACCCGGCGCGATCGCGGTCGAAGGGGCGGCTGGCGGCGGCGGCATCGCCATCGCCCAGGTAGAGCAGGCCACTGGGTTCGAAGCTCTCCAGCCGCTCCTCATCGAGCAGCGATTCGTATCCGCCCGCCAGTGCCACCTCGGCGCGGCCGTAGCGGATCACGTGGAAGGCCTCGCCCACCGCCATGCTGCCGCCCGCGCCGCTCATGCAGATATTGGCGTTGGGGCCCTGGGCGCCGAGCCGGAGGCTGACAAAGTAGAGCACTAGGTTGGCAAGGCTCTTCAGCAGCCACAAGGGGTTGATGGTGGGGATGCCGTCGGCGCCGAAGGCGCGCAGATCGAGTCCGTCCTGCCGATAACTGAGGTCCAGGCCGCGCAGCAGCTCATCGCGGTCGCCGGCGTGGCCGGGAGAGCCGACGTAGCAGGCGATGCGGGCGGGGTTGAGGCCGGCAATGGCGGCGGGGGTGTCGAGCCCGGCATCGCGCACCGCCAGCTCGAGCGCGGCCACGCCCAGGCGCACCGGGCGCGTCATCAGCTTCAGCGATTTTGGGTCGGGGATGTACTGGCGCGGCTGAAAATCGCGCACCGCGCCGCCGACCCGGGTGCGATAGGCGTCGAGCGCCAAATGGGCCAGCTCGCCCAGCCCGGTTTGGCCCACGCGCAGGTTCTGCCACAGCTCCGCGGTCGAGTTGCCGAGCGGCGACACCATGCCCACGCCGGTAATCACCACCGTCCGCTGGCTGTCATTCTTGGGCGCGGGCCCCGGCGCGGCGCTGCCGCCCATCCTGCTTGTCCTCGGTCCGCCCGGAGTCCCATTTGCCCCATCCGAACCTGCGCCGTATTGCGCCTCAGGGGGCATAGGCTCGCACCACCAGGCTGCCATTTGACCCGCCAAAGCCAAACGAGTTCGACACCACGGTGCCGACCGGCTGCCGCCGGCCCTGGTTGGGCACGTAATCCAAGTCGCAGGCCGGGTCGGGATGTTGATAGTTGATGGTGGCCGGCACGAAGCCCTCGCGGATGGCGCAGGTGGAAATGACGGCCTCGATGGCGCCGGCGGCATTGACCATGTGCCCGGTCATGGATTTGGTCGAACTCACCGGTATCCTCCGCGCCGCTTCGCCAAAGCAGCGCTTGATCGCCATGGTCTCGCTGGCGTCGTTCTGGACGGTGGAGGTGCCGTGCGCGTTGATGTAATCCACCTCCTCCGGCGTGATGCCGGCGTCGGCGAGGGCCGCCTGCATGGCCAGCATCGGCCCCTGGCCATCGGGGGGCGAATCGGTTATGCGATAGGCGTTGATGGAGGCGCCAAATCCGGCCAGCTCGGCGTAGACGCGCGCCCCGCGGCGGTAAGCGTGCCAGGCGTCTTCCAGCACCAGCATGGCCGCGCCCTCGGCCAGCACGAAGCCGTCGCGCTCGGCGTCAAACGGACGCGAGGCGCCGAGCGGGTTGTCGTTGTTTTTGGAGAGCGCTCCGAGCAGGATGAACCCGGCCACCATGGTCGGCTCCATCAGGCATTCCGCCCCTCCGGCCAGCATGACGTCGGCTTCGCCGTGGCGGATTTTGTCCAGCGCGTAGCCCAGCGCCTGCGAGCTCGAGGTGCAGGCGGTCGAGATCGTGCTGCTGGGCCCGCAGGCGCCAAACTGCGCCGCCAGCACGTAAGCCAACCCGTAGGGGGAATAGCGCAGGTACTCCCACGCTGGTATCGCGGCCAGTGCCGCCCGGCGTTCGTCCACGCCGCTGGGGCGCAGCTTGCGCTCAGCGAGTTCCGGCAGCAGGCTGTCGCGCCGGCCCTCGGTGCCGAGCGCGATGCCGAAGCGCCTGGGCTCGAGCGTGGCCCCATTGCTGCCGCGCGCCCCCAGCTTCAGCCCGGCATCGGCCATCGCCTGCGTGGCCGCCACCAGCCCGAGCGCGTTTTTGCGATCGAGCGCCTCGGCGATCTCCGGCAGGCACCCCCGCCGCACCGGCTCCGGCGAGAAATCCTTGACCTCGCCGCCAATCCGGGTTTCAAAACTGGAGGCGTCGAACATGGTGAGCGGACCGATGCCGCAGCGTCCGGCCACCAGCCCCGCCCAAGTCTCCGCAACGCTGTGACCCAGCGGCGTGATCGCGCCCAGACCGGTGATCACCACCCGGCGGCGCGGCGCCGCCGCCCGGGACTCGCTCCCCTCTGCGCTCGGGGTCATGCCGCTCCTTTGTTCCCTGGCGCCGGCCCCGGCGTGGCCGTCGCCCCCGGTCCGGTGCCTGCGAGCCGCCGGCCGTCTGGCGGCAGGTCCCCGAGCAGCGTGCGGTTGATCCGTTCCGCCCACTGTTGCAGCTCGACTCGGGCCTCTTCCGGAATCACGGCGTTGCCGCCGCGGGCGTCAAAGCCCAGCATGAGTTCGGCGCTCGCCACCAACTGGTCGCCCACCTTGACGGTGGCCTTGCAGCGCCCGGCGCCGTCCACCAGGCCCATCAGTTCGGCGCGGATGATCATGGTGTCGCCCGGCTTCACGAAATGCCGGAAACGCGCGTTCTGGATGGTCAGCAGGACCGGCAGCACCTTCTCGCCGCCCTCGGCCTGCACCGAAAACGTGATCAGCCGCCCGGAGAGCTGGGCCATGGCTTCCACCATCAACACCCCCGGCACCACGGGAAAGCCCGGGAAGTGGTCGGCAAAGTAATCCTCGGTCAGGCTGGCGCACTTGCGCCCGACCGCATACGCGCCTGGCTGCATCTCGTCGATACGGTCCAGCAGGAGATAACGCATGGCATCCGGAAGACGCTAGTTGCTGGCGGCTTTTTCCGCCTCCAGCTCGCCGATGCGCCAGGCCACCAGTCGGGCAAAGGTCTCGGGCGTGAACAGCGTGGGAATCTCGCGCGCCGTCAGGCCGGTCTTGAACTTGGCCGGATCCACTTCGGGCATCAGCACCCGCAGCCGCTCCAGCGCCGCTTCGGTGAGCACGCCGTTTTGTTGAAACTCGGCTTCGGTCAGCGAGCCCTGGGTGGCGCGCTGGATGCCGCCGCGGGGGATTTTGATGCTGAAGGCCGATTCCAGCCGGAACAGCAAATCCAGGAAATCGAGCGACTCGGCGTTGAGATCGTTCATCAGGCTGCTGGTGGGCGTGACTTCGTTTTCTTCCCGGCCCAGCACCTCGGCAATCGCGCCGCGCACCGTCTTCAGGATTTCGTCGTGGCGGCGGGCCAGCACCCGGTCGGCCGTCTGGCGGATCTTGACCACTTCGGCGACATTGGCGCTGGCATTGGAGCCGGCGGCGCTGGCGCCGAGTGGAAGGGCATTGGCGGGGTTGGCGTCTGACATGCGGGTTCACTCCTTTGGAGTTGAATCTGGAGGGCTCGGTCAGCCTACGCTGAGCAGCGACAGTCCTCCGTCGGCAATGATGGTCTGACCATAAATCCAGTTGGCGGCATCGGAACACAAAAACGCCGCCACGTCGGCCAAATCGTCCGGGACGCCAATGCGCCCGGCGGGGGACAGCTTCTCGCAGGCCTCCTTCATCTGGCCATAGTTGGCAAACATCTTCAGCGCGTCGGTGTCAATCGGCCCGCCCGACAACGTGTTGCAGTTGATGCCGTGCCGGCCCAACTCCACCGCCATGTAGCGCGTCAGCGCTTCAGTCGCGGCCTTGGTCACCCCGATGGAAGCATAGCCGGGGATGTAATGCTGCGACCCCAGGCTCGACAGGCTCAGGATCTTGCCGCGCCGCCCCTTCATCAACGGCAGTGCCCGTTGCGCGCTGAGCAGCAGCGCATTGGTGTTGCCGTTGATGGTGTGGCTCCAGCCTTCCAGCTTCTGGCGCGTCACCGGGCCGTAGGTGGCGACATCGATGGCATTGTTGACGAAGATGTCCAGGGCCCCAAACTTCTCCTGCATGAACGCGAACAGCTTGGTGATGCCCTCCGGGCTGATGGCATCCGCGTTCACCGCCTCCGCCCGCCGGCCGAGCCCGCGCAACTGCTCCACCAGCTGCCGGGCGGCGTCCTCGCTAGTGGCGTAGTTCACCACCACGTCGGCCCCGCCCTGCCCCAGGCGCAGAGCGATGGCGCGGCCGATGCCGCGAGCCGCGCCGGTCACCAACGCAATTTTTCCCGTCAAGTCCTGGTTCATGAACAGCTCAACTCTACGGCACGGCGGCCGCGGGTTTTTCGGCGTCCGGCGCTCAGGCCCGCACCGGCTGCGGAGCAGCCAGCTTCGGCGCCAGGCGATGGAACGCCTGCTGCAGATTGTGGTACTGCACCGCCAGATCGTGCTCCGGCTGCCCGTGCCTGGTTTGCGGGCTCTTGAAATAGAAGCCCAGCCAGTCGAGCACTCCACACTCCCCCGCGCGCTGTGCGGCGTCGCTCAGCAGCGCCAAATCCAATAATAGTGGCGCGGCCAGGATGCTGTCGCGGCAGAGGAAGTTGATCTTGATCTGCATCGGGTAGCCCAGCCAGCCAACGATGTCAATATTATCCCAACTCTCTTTATTGTCACCACGCGGCGGGTAGTAATTGATCTTGACCTGGTGGCTGAGCTTTCCGTACAGCTCCGGGTAGACGTCGGGCTGGAGGATGTGGTTGAGGGCGGATAGCTTCGACTCCTCCTTGCTGCGGAACGCGGCCGGGTCGTCCAGGGTCTGGCCGTCGCCATTGCCCAGGATGTTGGTCGAGAACCAGCCGGAAAGCCCCAGCATGCGCTGCTTTAGCCCCGGCGCCAGAATCGTCTTCAGCAGCGTCTGGCCGGTTTTCAGATCCTTGCCGCTCACCGGGCAGCCCTGCTCTGCGGCCAACTCCAGCATCACCGGGATGTCCACCGTCAGCGTCGGGGTGGCGTTCACAAAGCCGCAGCCCTCCAGCAGCGCCGCGTAGGCGTAGACCATGCTCGGGGCGATGGTGGGCTCATTTTGCTTGAGCGCCGACTCGAAGATGTGGCGGCTCTGGTGCGCCGGACCGGCGGGCAGAAACACTTCCGTGGACCCGCACCACATCACCACCACCTGCCGCAGCCCATGTTGCTGCTTGAACGCGCGGATGTCGCTCCGCAGCGCCTCGGCCTGCGCCATCTTGTTGGTTTCCTTCTTGACCCGGCGGCCCTCGGTGCGGCGCAGATATTGCGGGTCGTGAATGCCGGCCAGCGGCTCGACGCCCTCCAGCGCCGGGCGCACCGATTGCAGCAGCAGCGGCTCCAGCACCCCGGCGGCCACCGCCATGTCATAGCCGTTGCCGGGGTTGATGTCCCAGCCGCCAAACACCACCTGGTCCAGCGTCGCCAACTGCAGATATTCACTCAGCGGAACGCGGCGCTTCGCCTCACCCGGCGGGTTGATGACGGCCAGTTGCGTGAGCGCGCCAAACGGCCGCGCCAGGCCCTGCCGAATGGCGTCAACGCCGGCGATCAGAGTGGTTGAAATCGCCCCCATGCCCACCAACATGATGCCCAGTTTGGACGCTGGTTGTGGGTCGTGCTTCCCGCTGCTCGATTGGCTCATCGTGGCTCCTTTTGCGCTAAATGGTTCGGACCTTGCCTGCAGCCCCAATTGTCCGAAGCCAGAATTAACCGCCGGTTAAATCACCATTAAAGGTTTTTAATCGTTTCTTGGCGCGAGCCCCTGGTGGGCTGCGCCCACCCTCCCGCTTACCCATGCGCCCGCGCGAATGGGGCCCCTGCCCCGTTCCCGCGCTCACAGGTAATAGTTGGACGCCCGCTCCACGCGCCGGTCGGGCGACCAGCCCCACACCATGGGGCGGGGCGCCCGACCCGCCGCCCGACCCCGCCCGCATGGATTGAGATTACGCGCCGCAACGCCTGAGTAAACCCGGTTAGCCGCCCTGAGCAGAGCAGGCGCCCGTCGCCGTCGAGCGAATTTCGGCTGCAGCCCGACCAACGGGGCCCCCAAGGCGCTTGCGCCTTGGGGTGGGAGCAACGGGAGAGCGTCCAGAAATGCGCGGCCGCGCTGCTTCGCGTCCAAGTTGCCTCGTTTAGTCGAATCGCCCTCGCTCTAGCCCGACAGCACGCGAGGCCGGTCGAGCGCCGCTGGGGCCCGACCCCTGACCGGCGCGCGGGCCGCCGGCTCGCACCCTGCCGCTCCCGCCCTACTACCGATGCCTCGCACCGGGGTTCAGTGTGAGCTCTTGCCCTCAGTGAGAAAAGCAGTTTAGGCGGAGGGCAGCGCGGCCACGGCCATGCGTTCGTCCACTACGCGCCGCAACTTGTGGCGGCCTGGTTGCGCACCACGCAATGTGCCGCGGGTCAGGAAGGACAACTGCAGGTCGTACAAACCCATGGCCCGGTTTTTTTCGTAGTAGGGAAACAGCTCGGCAAAACGGTGGCGGACCAAGGTTTCCATGTCGGCCTGGGGGGGATGGGCGACATCGGAGCGGAGTTCGAGCCGCAGCTCGATGATGTCGCGGGGGCCAGGCTGGCGCACCGCCACCTGCCAATCGTCGGCGAGCCCGGGAATGCCGGCCAGCCAGGTCTCAAAAATCCAGGGACTGATCATGCCCATTCCGCAGGAAACGATTTCATCCTTTCGGCCCTGTATTTTATCCACCCGGCGCAAGCATTGGAGCAGACATCCGCAGGGCTCGTCCAAGAAGCGCGTGACGTCGTTGGAGCGGTAGCGCACCAGCGGCATAACCTTCCGCGTCAGCGTGCTGAACACCAGTTCGCCAAAGCCCTGCGGGTTGGGGTCGGCGATCTCGAACAGGAAGTTGAACTCGTTCAAGTGGTAGCCCTTCTGGGCGGGGCATTCGATGCCGCTGGCGCCAAGCGATTCGGTCTGTCCGTAGGCCTGATACACCTTGGTGTTCCAGACGCCTTCGATCCAGGCGCGCGTAGATTCGGTCATGTTTTCGCTGCCCGACAGAATGAACTTTACCGGCCAGGTGCCCTCGCGCTCGGCGATTTCGGTGAACCCGACCAGCCAGGCGGTGTCCACCACGAGCACGTTGAACTGGTAGGCCTTGACGCGCCGGTAAAATTCGGCCGGCTCCAGCTTGGAGCCGATCATGTGGAAGCAGCCGACGGCGTTGAGCGAGTGCAGCAGGCTGATGCCCGCGTTCCAGAAGGCATAGTCGAAGGCGTCCACGACGCGGTCGTCGGGGCGCAGGCCCAGATTCCACAACCCCACGGCGCCTTCGAAGCCGATGTCATGGACTTCGGTGTTCGAGAAATAGACCCGCTTGTTGTGAGCCGTAGTGCCGGTGGTCTCGAAGCCGGCTTGCGGCGGAGCGCACACAAAATCGTCCGTGTCGCGCTCCCGCAAGTCGTGCGCGGTGGTGAAGAAGGCGCCCAGGTCGGACGGTCGCCTCACCCGCCGGGGATCAATGCCGAGCGCGGCAAAGCGCTCGCGGTAGAAGCGGCTGTTGGCGCCAACGTGAGCCACGGTGCGGCTGAACTCGGCCGCCTGCACGCGCTGGACCAGCCAACGCGGCACGTGCGGCGCCAATGCCGCCCGCCGCGGCACACTGCGCCCCAGGAACAGCACCTCCAGCAATGTCGGGACTTGATCAAACATGGGTAGGCCCCGTGGAGACTGCGCTTTCCATCATATACGGCTCTGGCGCCCCGCAACGCGGCCCCGCACCCGGCGGTGGGTTGTGGCCCCGCTAGAGTTTTGCTCTAATACAGCCATGAATACCGGAGTAGCGCGTTCCGCCGATACCCAGTACCAAGCCACGCTGGAAAGCTATGCCAGCGCCATGAAACTTTTTGGCCAGCAGAAGTTCGAACGGGCCAAGCCATTGCTGGAGAAGGTTTGCGCCAGCCCCTACCGCGAGCTGGCCGAGCGCGCCAGCCAGCATCTGAACGTCTGCAACGGCAAGCTGCAGCCGGCCGGCAAGCCCGCCAACCCGGAGGAGTATTACCACCAGGCGGTGGTGAAGATGAATGCGGCGCAGTACCAGGAAGCCGAGGACCTGCTGAACAAGGCGCTGAAGAGCGGGGTGAAGGGCGCGCACGTGGCCTATGCGCTGGCCTGTCTGCGGGCGCAGACCAACGATACCGAGGCGGCGCTGTTCCAC
The DNA here is from genome assembly GCA_050745565.1 of Terriglobales bacterium. GTDB lineage: Bacteria > Acidobacteriota > Terriglobia > Terriglobales > SCQP01 > SCQP01. The sequence continues at coordinate 28,337 of JBOGKJ010000094.1, forward strand.
CTCAAGGAGGCCATCAAGAGCGACGGCCACTGCCGGGTGCTGGCGCGCCAGGACCACGACTTCGAGCCCTTGATGGAGGATCCGCGTTTCACCGAGATCTTGTATCCGGAAACCGGAAACTAGATGGGCGCCGCCGCGTTGATACTGGCCGCCGGTCGGGGCACACGCATGCGCTCGGCGCTGCCGAAGGTGTTGCACCGCGCGGGCGGACGCACGCTGCTGGGCTGGGTGGCGGAGGCGGTGCGGCGCGGGGGCCTGCCGGCGGCGGACACGGCCGTCGTGGCCGGGTACGGCTTCGAGCAGGTGGAGCAGGCGCTGGCCGGGACCGGGGTGCGCGTGCTGCGGCAGGAGCCGCAGCTCGGCACCGGGCACGCCGTACAGGCGGCTGAGAGCTGGTGGCGCGGCTACGGCGCGCTGGTGGTGGTGCACGGCGACATGCCGCTGCTGTCGGCGGCGACGGTGGCTGGTCTCGTCCGCCAGCAGGGCACGAGCGGCGCCGCCGCGGTGCTGGCGACGGCGGCGCCACGCGAACCGCGGGCCTATGGCCGCATTCTGCGTGATCCGGCCGACGCCGGCCGCGTGGTGGGAATCGTCGAAGACCGCCAGGCGACGCCCGAGCAGCGGCAGATCCGCGAACTTAACGCCGGGTTTTACTGTTTCGCCACCGCGCCGCTGCGCGAGACGCTCACCGGGCTGGGCACCGCCAACCCGCACGGTGAGTACTATCTCACCGACTCGATCGCCTTGTTGGCGGGCCGCGGCCGGCGGGTGGAGAGCTTTGACCTGGCCGATGCCGATGAATGCCTCGGCGTCAATGACCGGCGCGAGTTGGCCGAACTTGACCGCCAACTGCGGCGGCGCAAGCTGCACGAGCTGATGGCGGCCGGGGTCGGCGTCGAGCTGCCCGACACCGTCGTCGTGGATCCGGAAGTCGAAGTCGGCGCCGACACCGTGCTCGAGGCGGGCGTGCAACTGCTGGGAGCGACCCGGGTCGGAGCTGGGTGCCGCATCCGTTCCTACAGCATCGTCACCGACTGCGAAATCAGCGACGGCGTCACCGTCCGGCCCCACTGCGTGCTGGAATCGGCGCGCGTCGAGTCCGGGGCCACGCTCGGCCCCTTCACCCGCCTGCGCGAAGGGGCGCACATCGGTGCCGGCGCGCACATCGGCAATTTCGTCGAGGTGAAAAAGTCCCGGGTCGGCCGCGGCAGCAAGGCCAATCACCTTGCCTACCTCGGCGATGCCACCATCGGCGAAGGCGCCAATATCGGCGCCGGCACCATCACTTGCAACTATGACGGCGCCGCCAAGCACGCCACCGCCATCGGCGACGGCGCCTTCATCGGAAGCAATGCCACCCTGGTTGCCCCGGTCGAGATCGGCGCCGGCGCCTATGTCGCCGCCGGCAGCGTGATCACCGAGTCCGTTCCCGCCGACGCACTGGCGCTCGGCCGCGCCCGCCAGGCCGCCAAACCCGGCTGGGCCGCCAGGCGGCGCGCCGCCCGCAAGAGCGGCTGAGATCGGGTCTACCGCCGCAGCGTTAGCATCCCGATGGTGGCCTCGCGCTGCTCCTCATAGGGAAACAGCAGCGTGCGGCCGTCGGCCGCGACGCTGATATGGAAGGGCCATACCGCCGGCGCCCAGCGCGGCGAGGATCTCGTAGGACCCGAGGCGGGTTCCAGGGGCGGCGCGCATGCTGGCGATTATAGCCCCCGCTCTGGTCCGCGTCTGTTCCAGGGCTTTCCGGACGAGGCAACTTGGGCGCGCCCCGAGCAGAGCGGGCGCGCGTTGCCGCCAAGCGAATTTCGGCCGCGGCCCCACCCCCGGGGTCCCCAAGGCGCTTGCGCCTGGGGTGGGAGCAGCGGGAGGGCGTCCAGAGATGGGCGGCCGCGCCGCCCCTCAATCGTTCGAACCCCCGCGGGGCTCGATCGGCGCGATGCGAGCGTCGCAGCCGGGTCCGCGCCCGGGCCCGCGCCATCCGCCGCCCGGGGTCGCGCTGGTTGTCCACCCTGGGCCGCTCCACCGCTTCCGTTTAAACTGAGACATGCTCGACCGCGGCTACGTGCGCGAACATATGGAGGCGCTCGAGACCATGCTCGGCCAGCGCGGCATGGCGGCCGCGGTGGACCTGGCGCGTTACCGCGAGCTCGACCGCGAACGGCGGGCCATGTTGCAGCAGGCGGAACGGCTGAAACAGGAACGCAATCAAGGCTCCGAGGAAGTGGCGCGACGGAAGCGCGCCGCCGGCGCGGGCGGCGACGCGGCCGGCCAGGCCGCGCTCCTCTCGCTGATCGCCCGCAACCGCGCCCTGGGTGAGGAGATCGCCGCCCTCGACGAGGCCGCGCGCCGCTTCGAGGCCGAAACCGAGCCCATCCTCCTCAGCCTGCCCAATATTCCCGCCGCCTCCACGCCCCCCGGCCGCGCCGCCGAGGACAACGTCGAGGTCCGACGCTGGGGCACGCCCCGTCCGTTCGACTTCGAACCCCAGCCCCACTGGGAGTTGGGCTCCCGCCTCGGCATCCTGGACCTTGAAGCCGCCGCCCGCATCTCCGGCGCCCGCTTTGCCGTCTACCGCGCCGCCGGCGCCCGCCTCGAGCGCGCCCTCGCCAACTTCATGCTCGACCGCCATACCGGCCGCCACGGCTACACCGAGGTGCTGCCGCCGGCGCTGGTGAACAGCAAGAGCCTGCGCGGCACCGGCCAACTGCCAAAGTTCGCCGCCGACCTGTTCAAGTGCGAGGGCAGCGACCTGTGGCTGATTCCCACCGCCGAGGTGCCGCTCACCAACCTGTTTGCCGACCAGGTGCTGGATGAAGCCGCACTGCCGGTCAGCGTCTGCGGCTACACCCCCTGTTTCCGCAGCGAGGCGGGCAGTTACGGCAAAGACGTCCGCGGCATCATCCGCCAGCATCAGTTCCAGAAAGTCGAGCTGGTCAAAATCGCCCACCCGGCGCGCTCCGCCGCGGATCACGAGCAGCTCACGCGCCATGCCGAAGCCATCCTGCAGGAACTCGAGCTGCCCTACCGGGTGATGAATTTATGCGCCGGCGACCTTGGCTTCAGCGCCGCCCAGACCTATGACCTTGAGGTCTGGCTGCCCAGCCAGAACGCTTACCGCGAGATCAGCTCCTGCAGCACCTTCACCGATTTCCAGGCGCGGCGCGCCAACATACGCTTCCGGCCGAAGGGCAAGACCAAGGCTGAACTCGCCCATACCATCAACGGCAGCGGCCTCGCCATCGGCCGCACCTGGATCGCCGTGCTGGAGAACTACCAGCAGGCCGATGGCTCGGTGATCATTCCAGCCGCGCTGCGCCCCTATATGGAAGGCCGCGACCGCATAAGCGCCTCTTGAACGCGGACGAGGTGGGTTTTCGCGGTCCCGCGCCTCGCCCACGAGCGCGTTCCATGCTGCCGCTTCCCGGCCGCCGGTGGGCGGCGGTGCTCGCTATTGGGAATTATGGGCGGTACAATTGGCATCGCCGGAGGAGCGGCCCATTGTAGACTCGCATCTGTACAGGCGAGGTCGTGGAATGACCCGCCTTCGACGCCGACACAACTGGACTGCGCTGGATATTGTGCCCTTATTTCCTGAGCTGAATGAAAACCCGTGGCCGCTAGTGACGCACTCGCCCGCAAGGGCATCAGCCCGCGTCGGCCTTACGGCGCTTGAGGTTTGTGCCGGCGCTGGCGGCCAGGCGCTCGGCTTCGAGATGGCAGGGGTCGAACATGCGGCGCTCGTCGAGCTTGACGCGCACGCTTGCGCGACCCTTCGCCTGAATCGGCCGAAATGGACTGTTATTCAGCGGGATTTGCGGGAGTTTGATGGTTCGTCATATCGTGGCGTTGACTTGTTAACAGGTGGGCTCCCTTGCCCGCCCTTCTCTATCGCAGGCAAGCAGCTTGGTAAGGACGATGAACGCAACCTGTTCCCGACGATGATCCGCCTCGCCGCTCAGATCCGGCCCAGGGCGGTCGTTATTGAGAACGTTCGGGGCATCCTCGAGGCCGTCTTTTGGGATTACCGGCGGTATATTGCCGGCGAGCTCGGAGCCCTCGGCTACATTACGGGCTGGAAGTTGAAGCACGCTTCCGATTTTGGGGCACCTCAGTTGAGGCCGCGCGTCGTATTCGTGGCGATCCAAGAGGCGGAGGCGGGCCTCTTCGCATGGCCCCGACCGTGCGAGGGCGAACCCCCGAGCGTGGGTGGTGTCCTCGGCGACCTGATGGCGGCCGACGGTTGGAAAGGCGCGAAGGCGTGGTCACGAAAGGCCAGCGAAATCGCTCCTACCGTGGTCGGCGGCTCGCACAAGCACGGCGGCCCCGACCTCGGACCGACGCGCGCACGACGCGCTTGGGAGGCTCTGGGAGTTGACGGCCTAGGGATCGCTGACGCACCTCCGCCCCGTGATTTTGTCGGGCTGCCCAGGCTCACGGTTCGGATGGTCGCGAGGCTGCAAGGGTTCCCGGACAGCTGGTCATTCTCAGGGGGAAAGACGAACAGCTACCGCCAAGTTGGAAACGCGTTCCCTCCACCCTTCGCTCGAGCGGTCGCTGCCCAGGTCGCGGCCTGCCTACTTATGGCGCGCAAGCGCGCCGTTTAACTCCAACCGGGCACTGGTTCGCCCGTGGCGCCGCGTCACCGGGGAACCGGCGGGGTGCCGCGCCTTGCGGCGCGGGTGGCCGCACGTTTGCGGCGGTTCCCGGCGGCAGGCAGTTTGCGGGAGCGGAGGTTGTGCGTACCGCCAATTTAGCAAAATATTCCCTCCCCCGCTTGCGCGTGGTCGCAGGACAGCTTTGAGGCTCTCAATCGGGAATTTGCGCTCGGTTCAGAATATCGGCTGGGCTTCGCGGAGCGGTGACCGGAAGCGGAATCGGCGGTTGGCGCGGACAAGTAGGCCCCAGGCGGTTAATCTGTGTCCTTGTTCTTGCGCTTTGCGCGCTCCTGCTCGTATCGGCGAATGGTGCCCGATGGATCCTTCGGCCAGGGCTTAAAACTCTTGAGGACGTAGTCAGCCTGCTTGCGTCCGGAGGCTCCTTTGTACAGCCGGGTTCCGATCTGCCATCCAATCACCGGATATCTTAGCTCGCGCAAGCGCTTCTGCCAGTCGTCCTGGCCCGCGACGACTTCGAGGAGGTGGGTCGGCGTGGGAT
>JBOGKJ010000095.1:0-4187 GCA_050745565.1 Terriglobales bacterium
CCCTGGTGCCATCGTCCTCCAGACAGCGCGTCCTGCTCGCCGTTCGATATCGCCGCCCATTTTTTAGGGCGCGCCGCGCCTGGATGCGAGCTTCGTGACCTGACTGTGAGAAATGCGGACTAGCAGCTTGTGCGGCAGAAACTCTGGCGGCCGCAAAGGGTAGGTAGACGAGTGCCCACCAACTTTCGCCGCCGCCTGCGGCGCCAAAAGGCGACTCCGCCCGGTGGAGGCGGCGCCAGCCGCCGGAGCTTACTAGCAACTAGCCACTAACCACTAGCCACTTGCGCGGCTGCTGCCGCGCACACTCCTAGGCCTTTTCCGCCTCCTGCTGCAATTCCTGGTGGATGATCATCCGCAGATAGGTCTGGTAGCGCAGCCCCTTGCGCCCGGCGACGGCTTTGGCGCGCTCGATATCCGCCGACGCGAGGCGGAGCGTAATCGGGCGGGTTGCGGCGAGCTCCGTGACGCCGCCACGGGTGATTTTGCCTTCGTTCCGGCCGCGGCGGAGCAGTTCCATGACCTTCTCCGGATGGCGATCCCACCACGCCGCCTCTGCGCGCTCGGTGGCAAAGCGCGGAATGTTGAACTCCACGAACCCGATGTGGGCTGCCGGGTCGCGGGTCGGCGCGGGCTCGAGCGCGGCTGGGCCGCGCATGGGGCTACGTGGCGTTGACTTTCTCTTCCGCATAAAAATTGCCCTCCTCCCGGCTGGAACGTCTTGCGGTCACTACGCGGATCCTGCCCTGGCGCGGCGTCCACACCACCGTGAGCATTATGCCGTCGCGGGCCAGGCCCACGACGACGACCCGCCGCTCCCCACCCCGCCACGACTGCCCGACCTCGACCGGATCACTCACGACGGCTTCCTCGGCCTGCGCGGGGACGATGCCGTGGCGCGCGATGTGTGCGACATTGTGCACGTCCCAATCGAACTCGGCCACTCCCGCATTGTACATCGGATCAATGTACAGTGCGCGGGGCGGAGCAGGTGCCGATCGGGCCACGCGCAGGGCTCCGACTGGGCGGGCTGGTAGCATGGGGCATGGCGGCTGCGCCTTCACAATCGGAACGTCCGCTGGCGGGGCGGGTCGCGCTGGTCACCGGTGCCGCCAGCGCGATTGGGCAGGCTATTGCGCTGGCGCTGGCCGAGGCGGGCGCGGATGTCGGCTTCACCTTCCGCACCTCCGAGGCCGGGGCGTTGAAGCTCGAGCAGGCGCTGGTGGCGGCGGGCGTGCGCGCCGCCGGCGTGCGCGCCGACCTGCGGCACAGCCCGGCGGTGGAGGCGGCGCTCCAGGCCATGCTGGCGCACTTCGGACGCCTGGACATCGTCGTCAACAACCTCGGCCGCTATGAAACCGCCGCGTTTACCGATATCACCGACGCCCAGTGGGAGCAGATGCTGGCCACCAACCTGACCGCGCCCTTCCTGGTCAGCCGCGCGGCGGTCGAGCCCCTGCGGCGGGCCGGCGGCGGCCGCATCATCCAGTTGGCCTCGGTGGGCGCCTTCCGCGCCTTCCCGAGCCACGCCCATTACTGCGCCTCCAAAGCCGGCCTGGCCCACCTGACGCGGGCGATGGCGCGGGCCCTGGCGCCGGCTATTCAGGTCAATGCGGTCGCGCCCGGACTCATCCACGCCGGCGGCCCGCTCAACGACTGGGAGCGGAAAATGCGCGACCGCACCCCGCTCGCCCGCGCCGGCACCCCCGCCGATGTGGCCGCTGCCGTCCGCTTTCTCGCCACCTGCAACCCGTTTCTGACCGGCCAGACGCTGGTCGTCGATGGGGGCTTGTCGCTCACATGAAGACCCACACCGCTTATTTCACCTTCAACACCCGCGGTCACCGCGAGTACATCAACATCACCGACCGTGTCGCCGCCGAGGTCAAAAAGTCGGGCGTGGCCGATGGCATGGTGCTGGTCTCGGCCATGCACATCACCGCCGGCGTCTGGATCAATGACGCCGAAGACGGGCTGCTGCGCGATATTGACGCCTGGCTTGAGCACCTCGCGCCCTTCCGCGCCGACTATCAACACCACCACACCGGCGAGAGCAATGGCGACAGCCACCTCAAAAGCCTCCTCGTGCACCACGAAGTGATCTGCCCGATCACGACCGGCCGGCTCGATTTCGGCCCCTGGCAACAGATTTATTACGCCGAGTTTGACGGCCAGCGCCCCAAGCGCGTCATCGTTAAAGTCATGGGCGAATGACATGGCCGCACCCCGCAATCGGAAAGACCCGAGCCGCGTTCTCCTGCTCCACTTTGGCCAGATGGGCGACGCAGTGATGGCGCTGCCGGCGGCGCTGGCTCTGCGCGCGCGATTTCCGCAGGCGGCGCTGACCGTGCTGACGGCGCGGGGCGGCGACGCCATCTTCCGCATGGCGGGTTTCGAGGATGTCCAGGTGGCGGAGCGCGCGCGCTGGAAACAGCAGCCGCTGTCGGCCCTCTGGGGCATCCCGCGGCTGTGGGCGCAGCTTGTGGCCGGGCGCTTTCAGTTGGCCGTGGACTTGCACTCCTACATCGAGACCAATTGGCTGACCTTTCTGGCCGGCATCCCGCGGCGCTGCGCCATGCTGCGGCCCACGCGCTCGATGCCGTCGCTCATCAACCTCAAGCCCCCACCCGATGCCACCGACGGCCGGCTCGTGGACCGCTACTGCACCGTGCTCGAACCGCTCGGCATCCAGGTCGCCAACCGCACCCCCTCCCTCGATCCGCCGCCGGGGGCGCGCGCCCAGGCGGTCGAGCAGTTCACCGCCTGGGCGCGCGAGGAAACCACCCGTCCGGTGGTCCGCGGCGCCGCCCCTGTGCGCGGCCGGTCCAGCCCGTCGCCGCCTCGGCTGGGCTCGCTGCCGGCCTTGGGCATTTGCCCGGGTGCCGGGCACCCGTCGCGGCGCTGGAAGCCGGAGCATTTTGCCGCCCTGGCGCGGGCCGCGGTCGAGCGCCTGGGGGCGCGTGTCGCCGTATTCGCAGGCCCGGAGGAAACCCGCCGCCAACTGGCCGCCTATGCCGGCCTGCCCCACCTGCGCATCTTGGGCGGACTGAGCGTCGAGGAACTGGCCGCGGCGCTGGCGCTGTGCCGTGTCGTGGTCACCAACCCCACCGGGCCCTCCCATATCGCCGCCGCCGTCGGAGCCCGCGTGCTCACGCTCGGCGAAATTCCGGCCTTTGACCCCGTGCCGCGCCCGCCCGGACGCGTCGTGGCCCTGCGCTCGCTGCCCGCTATCACCCCCGCGGCCGCCTTCGCCGCCCTAGCCGAGCTCTGGGGTTAAAGCCAGCGTCAGCGGAATGAGAAAGCGGGCGAACGCCCGGCGGCTTCTTTTGGGGGTCGGCCAACTGTACACGCCCATCCGCATCCAACTCTGCTTAGGCTGCCCCCAGGGGCGGCTGGCAGTAGGTTCGAATTGACAACTGAAGACTCTGGTTGGCGCCGAAGAGCGCGCTTCGGCGTCACACTTATTTCCACTCCCGCGAAGCCCCTGACGCCACCTGCCGTCTCCAATCGCTTTCCTAGGGATTTCAATCACTTGCAAGGGAAAACTGCACAGTTTTCAAGTCCCAACCAGGCAACTTGGAGGGGTGAAGGCACCGCTGGCGCGTTCACCGAGCCGAGCGGGCGCGCGTTGCCGCCAAGCGAATTTCGGCCGCAGCCGGGAGCAATGGGAGGGCGTCCTGAGAAGGGCGCCGCAAGCTATCGGAGCAAGCTCAACCGTGTGGAATGCGATCTCCTTTGCTTGCAATGGAGTGGCGCTTCAGATTCCACAAATTGCGTCTGCTTCACACTGGAGTGCACCCCTAAACTGAGACACGGAAATATGCGACCCTCGCGTCGCGGAGGTTCGACCGCGTGCTGCACCGTGCCACCACAGCCAGCATCCGCAGCGGCAGCTATCGGCTCAAAGGGCGATGCAAGGCCGGCTGGTGCCGCACCGCGAGCGCGGCCGCTACCTAGCTTGCTGAGGCCTCTCGGCAAGGGTCTCCGAGGGGTTCTGGGTGCGGGAGTTTTCAATCGGCGCTGACCAGTGAGGAAACTTGGACGCGCCCTGAGCAGAGCGGGCGCGCGTTGCCGCCAAGTGAATTCGGCCGCAGCCCCCAAGGCGCTTGCGCCTTGGGGTGCGAGCGGCGGCAGGGCGTCCTGAGAAGCGCGGCCGTGCCGCCGCGGCTCAAGCGACATGACGTCTCCAA
>JBOGKJ010000096.1:0-12965 GCA_050745565.1 Terriglobales bacterium
GTGAAAGCGCCACTGGCGCTTTCACCCCGTTGGAATTCCGCGGCCCTTCGCGCCGATTTTGCAGCAAACGGCACGACCCCCGCGACTGGACGCCCTCCCGCTGCTCCCACCCCAAGGCGCAAGCGCCTTGGGGGCCCCGCTGGTCGGGGCTGCGGCCGAAATTGGCTGGGCGGCAACGCGCGCCCGCTCTGCTCAGGGCGCGTCCAAGTTGCCTCGTTTCGCTTGGCGGCAACGCGCACCTGCGCTTCCCCGGGGGGGGCCAAATTGCTGCGTTAAGCTTGGCTTCAGCCGAAATCCGTAGGCTCGTTTGAGGTAGGCTTAAGCTTCCAAGATGCGGATCTGGATTGTGCTATTGAGCGTGGCCGCCGTGGCGCTGGCTCAGGGCGCTGCCCCGGCGGGCAGCCCGGCGGCTGCGCCGGCGTCGGAGCCGCATTTCACGCTGGCCGAGGCGTTGGCGCGGGCGCGCGCCAACAGCCCGGACTTCCAGAAGGCGCTGGTGGCCGAAGGCGCCGCCCAGGCTGTGCACACCCAGGCGCAAGCCGCCCTGCTGCCCTCGTTGCACTACAACCAGAACTACATCTTCACCCAGGACAACATCTTTGTTGCCAACGACGGGCCGCACGAGTGGATCAGCCAGGGCGACGTACACGAGGCGCTGAACTTCGGCTCCGACGCCACGCTGCGCCGGGCGCAGGCGGGTCAGGTGCTGGCGCGGGCCCAGTCGGAAATCGCCGCGCGCGGCCTGGCGGCGACCGTCACCGGCGGTTATTACGCGCTGCTGGCCGACCAGCACAAGGTGGCGGCGGCGCAGCAGGCGCTGGCCGAGGCGCAAAAGTACCTGACCATCAGCCAGGAGCTGGAAAAAGGCGGCGAGGTGGCCCACGCGGACGTGATCAAAGCGCAAATTCAGGTGACGCAACAGCAGCAGGCGGCGCGGGAGGCCGGGCTGGCGACCGAGCAGGCGCGGCTGGCGCTGGCGGTGCTGCTGTTTCCGGACTTCAACCTGAACTTCACGCTGCAGGACGACCTGGCGTTGCCGCCGCCACTGCCCGGCCAGCCGCAAGTGGCGGCGTTGGCGCGGCAGCGCAATCCGGCGCTGGCGGCGGCCGAAGCGAGCCTGACGCAGGCGCACCAGGACGTGACCATCGCCCGCGCCGGCCTGCTGCCGAGCGCGGCGCTGGACTACTTCTATGGCATTGACGCCCATGAATTCGCGCTGCGCAACCAGTTCGGGCACACCAACCTGGGCAATTCGGTGATGGGCACGCTGAGCATCCCGCTGTTCGACTGGGGCGCGAGCCGGTCGAACCTGAAGGTCTCGAAATTAGACGAGCAGCAGGCCAAGCGCGAATTGAGCTACACCCAGCGCGAACTGCTGGCGCGATTGGCCGGCGACTATGCCGAGGCCCAGGCGGCGAGAGCCGAGCTGGCGTCGCTGCAGCAGGCGCGCGACCTGGCCGCCGAGAGCCTGCGACTGACGGCGCTGCGCTATCAGGATGGCGAGGGCACAATTCTCGAGCTGGTGGACGCACAAAACACCGCCACCCAGGCCACGGACGCCGATGAAGACGGCATGGTGCGCTACCGGGTGGCGCTGGCGCAATTGCAGACGCTGACGGGGGCATTCTGATGCGACGAGCACGAATCGGATGGAGCATGGCGGCCGCGCTGGCGGTGGGGCTGGGCGGCTGCGGCGGCGGCAGCAGCGAAGGGCCGGCGCCGGTGGTGACGGTGCAGGCGGCTGCGGTGGCGCAGGGACCGATTGAGCAATGGGTGAACGGCGAGGCGGTGCTGTATCCCCTGCACCAGGCCATCATCACGCCCAAAATCAGCGCCCCGGTGGCGGCGTTCTACGTGCAGCGCGGCGATCACGTCCGCACCGGCGAGCTCGTGGCCCGGCTGGAGAACAAGGACCTCGCGGCCGCCAACCAGGAAGCGAAGGCGCGCCTCGAAGCCGCTCAGGCCGACTACGCCACCGCCACGGCTGGCGCCATCCCGCAGGCGATGCGCAAGGCGCAGCTCGACGCCGAAGCCGCGCAGAAGGCGCTGGCCAATGCCCAGTCCATTGACGACAGCCGCAAGCAGTTGTTTCAGCAGGGCGCGCTGCCCAAGCGCCTGCTGGACCAGGCGGGCGTGGACCTGACCAACGCGCAGAATGCCTACGACCTGGCCCAACAGGCGCTGCAGGCCGACCAAGCCGGCGGCCACCAGCAGGCGCTGGCGGCGGCCAAGGCCGCACTGGACGCCGCCCAGGCGCAGGCGGAGGCGGCCCAGGCGCAATTCGGATATTCCGAGATTCGCAGCCCGCTGGACGGCGTGGTGACCGACCGTCCGCTGTACCCGGGCGAACTGGCCACGCCCTCGGCGCCGCTGATGACGATCATGCAGCTCGCCACCGTGGTGGCGCGGACACATTTGCCGGCGGCGCAGGCGGCACTGCTGCGCGCCGGCGACCAGGCCCGGCTGACGGCGCCAGGGGCCAGCGCTCCGCTCCCCGGCCAGGTGACGGTGGTGAGCCCGGCGACCGATCCCTCCAGCACCACGGTGTCGGTCTGGGTCGAGGCCGCCAATCCCGGCGACGCGCTGCGGCCGGGCACCACGGTCGAGGCCGCCATGCTCGCGCGCACCATTCCGGCGGCGCTCACCATCCCCGCCAGCGCGCTGCTGACCGACGCCGCTGGCGCCACCTCGGTCATGGTGGCGGGCGCCGACGGCAAGGCCCATGAACGCGAAGTCAGCGCCGGGCTGCGGGTCAACGGGCAGATTCAGATACTCAAAGGGCTGAAGGCCGGCGAGCGCGTGGTGAGCCAAGGCGCCTACGGGCTCGCTGATGGCACCAAAATCACCATTCAGGCGGCGCCGGCGGCGGACGGGGCGTGATCAGCCGGATGCCATCGAACGCGGCCCAGGAGCAGAGCGGCGCCCGCTTCGGCTGGGTGCGGCAGTACTCGCGCCCGCTGATCTTCCTCGTCATCACGCTGGCGCTGGTGGGCGTCTACGAGGCGCTACGGCTGCCCATTTCCGTGTTCCCGCAAACGGATTTCCCGCGCATCGTCATTGGGGCGGACAACGGCGTGATGCCGATTGACCAGATGATGGTCACCGTGACGCGTCCGCTGGAGGAGGCGGTGAACACGGTGCCCGGGCTGCAGATGGTCAACTCCATCACCAGCCGCGGCTCGGCCGAAATAGACCTCTATTTCGACTGGCAGGTTGACATGGTGACCACGCTGCAACTGGTGAATGCGGCGCTGGCGCAGGCCCAAAGCGCGCTGCCGGCGGGGGCGGCGATTTCGACCCACCGGCTGAATTTCGCCAGCTTCCCGATCATCGGCTACAGCCTCACCTCCCGCACCGTGCCGCAAACCACGCTCTGGGAGCTCGCCACCTACGACCTCAAGCCCCGCCTGAACCGGCTGGACGGCGTCGCCAGCGTGCTGGTGCAGGGCGGCCAGGTGCCGGAATTCCAGATCGCCCCCAACCCGGCTCAACTCGAGGCCGCCGGCGTCACCGTGCAGGACATCCTCAACGCCGTCCAGAACACCAACCTGGTGGACTCGCCCGGCCTGATCGAGCGCAACCATCAGCTCTACCTGGGGCTGGTCAACGGCCAAGTGAGCGATCCGGCGCAGATCGGCGGGATCGTGATCAAGACCACCGCCAGGGGCGCGCCGGTGCGGGTCGAGGACGTGGCCACGGTCGCGCCCTCGGTCGAGCCGCAGTACACGCTGGTGGAGGCCAACAACCAGCCGGCGGTGCTGCTGTCGGTCAACCGGCAGCCGCTCAGCAATACGCTGGCGGTGGCCGCCGAAGTGCACGCCGAAATCGCGGCGCTGCAGAAGTCGCTGCCGGCGGGGGTGGTGCTGGAGCCGTACTACGACCAGTCGAACATCGTCAGCGAGAGCATCGGGAGCGTGCGCGACGCGATCCTCATCGGGCTGATTCTGGCCTCGATCGTGATGGTGCTGTTCCTGGGCGACTGGGGCAGCTCACTGGTGGCGGGGCTGGTGATTCCGGCCACGCTGCTGATCACGTTCGTGATCATGGCGATGCTGGGGCAGAGCTTCAACCTCATGAGCCTGGGGGGGCTGGCGGCGGCGGTGGGGCTGGTGATTGACGATGCCATCGTGATGGTGGAAAACATCGTACTGCACCGCGACGCCGGCAAGAGCCGCAGTGACGCCATCCGGGCCGCGCTGGCGGAGATGACAAAGCCACTGGTGGGCTCGACCATCACGCCGATTGTGGTGTTTCTGCCGCTGATCTCGATTGCGGGCGTCACCGGCGTGTTCTTCCGCGCGCTGGCGGTCACGGTGGGCGTGGCGCTGCTGACCTCGCTGGCGCTGGCGCTGACCTGGACGCCGGCGCTGAGCCAATACTTCCTGCGCGAGCACGGCGAGAAGCCGCTGCCGGCCAACTTCGAGCAGTTGAGCGAGATGGAGAAGGTGCTGGCGGCGGAAGAGGCCTCGCTCAGCGGCTTCTTTCGCCGCGTGGTGGGCTTCTACGAGCGCTGGCTGCGGCGGGCGCTGGTGCGGCCGCTGTGGCTGCTGGCGTTCAGCGCGGTGCTGATCGCCGCGGCCTGGTTCTGCTTCCGGGCGCTGGGCTCGGACCTGCTGCCGGAAATGGACGAAGGCGGGTTCGTGCTCGACTACGTCATGCCGCCGGGCAGTTCGCTGGCGGAGACCAACCGCGTGCTCACCGGCGTGGACCGGATCCTGCACAGCATCCCGGAGGTCGCCGGCACGTCGCGCCGCACCGGCCTGCAGTTGGGCCTCGCGACGGTGACCGAAGCCAACACCGGCGACATATCGGTGCTACTCAAGAACCAGCGCAGCCGGGGCATTGACGACGTGATCGCCGAGGCGCGCGCGCGGGTCTCGCAGGCCTATCCACAGCTCGACATTGACTTCACCCAGGTGCTGCAGGACATGATCGGCGACCTCACCAACGCGCCCCAGCCGGTGGTCATCAAGCTGTTCAACCCGGACGGCGTCCTGCTCAACACCTGGGCCCCGAAGGTGGCCGACGCCATTGGCAAGATCGCGGGCGTGGTGGATGTGAATGACGGCGTGGACAGCGTCGCCAGCGGCCCCGCCATCGTGTTTCACGTGAACCCGGTGGTGGCCGCGCGCGCCGGCTTCACCGCCCAGGAAGTCGCCACCGACGCCAACGCACTGCTGGGCGGCGCGGCGGCGGCGATGCCGGTGATCGCCAACGACCGCGCCTATACGCTGCGGGTGCGCTTCCCCGCCGCCGACCGGGCTTCGCTCGACGCCATGCGCAACACCGTGCTGGTGAGCGCCAGCGGGCATACGGCGACACTGGGCGCGCTGGCCACCGTCAGCGAGCTGCCCAGCCAGACCGAGATTCTGCGCGAGAACCTGCAGCGGAGCGTGAACGTCTCGGCGCGCCTGGAGGGCGTGGACCTGGGCCACGGCGTGGCCGCGGTGCAGAAGGCGGTGGCGGCGCTGCACGTGCCCTCGGCGATCCGCATCGAGTACGGCGGCACCTACGCCACGCAGCAGAAGTCGTTCGCCGACCTGGTGATGGTGCTGGTGCTGGCGATTGTGCTGGTGTTCATCGTGCTGCTGTTTGAGTTCCGCGACTTCTCCGCGCCGGTGGCGATTCTGGCTTCGGCGCTACTTTCCACCTCGGGCGTGTTTTTCGCCCTGCTGATCACGGGCACGACGTTCAATCTGGCTTCGTTCATGGGCCTGATCATGGTGGTCGGCATCGTGGCCAAGAACGGGATCCTGCTGCTCGACGCCGACCAGGGCTTCCGGGGCATGGGGCTCGACCCGCTCGAGGCCATGGTGCAGGCCGGGCGGCGGCGGCTGCGGCCGATTGTGATGACGGCGCTGGCGGCGGTGGTCGGCATGCTGCCGCTGGCGTTCGCGCTGGGCACCGGGGCGCAGATGCTGCAGCCGCTGGCGATTGCCGTGATCGGCGGCATTTTGATCTCGATGGTGCTGTCGCTGGTGATCACCCCGGCGGTGGACTTCTACGCCCGCGGCGGGCACCGCGCCGGGTAGGGCGGCGCGGCCGCCCTTCTCAGGACGCCCTCCCGCTGCTCCCCCCAAGGCGCCAGCGCCTCGGGGGCCCCGGGGGTCGGGCTGCGGCTGGAATTCGCTTGGCGGCAGCGCGCGCCCGCTCTCCTCGGTGACGCGCCACCGGCGCCTTCACCCGTCCAAGTTGCTTCGTTACGGCAGGATCACAGTTGCTGTAGTTACCCTAACTGCCGCGTGACGCCGGCCGGCGGCCGACGCGCGGGTCGGCGAGCCGCCCCACGGGAGGTGGCGCCGGTCGGAAGGCAGCTAATTTTGCCACACCTACTTTGATTCCGGCGTAGGACAAAAAACTGGCGGGGCGTCTGGGACGCCCCGCCGCAGTCCATGAAGGAGATAGCCACTCTTAGTGGTGGGGGTGGCCGGGGCCGCCGCCATGGCTGGCGTGGCTGGGGGCGGCGTGGCTTTCGTGACTGGCGCCGCCGCCACTGTAGCCGCCGCTGCGCGGGGCCTCGATATGCGCAGGCGGACGATAGGCCGGCGCGCGCGGAGCCTGGACGATGGGGTGGCTCATCGACAACGGCGGACGGTAGGCGGGCTCGGAGCGCCGCGGCGCCTCATAGGACGGGGCGCGGTAGCTGGGCTCGCCGCGCATAGTGGGCGCGCTGTAGCTGGGCTCGCCGCGCATGGTGGGCGCGCTGTAGCTGGGCTCGCCGCCGCCGCGCACCACACCATGGTCAGCCGGCTGCGGGCGGAAGCGTTGCCAGCCGCCGGCGGGGGCTGCCGGTTGCGGGCGCGGCGCGGAGGGCGTAAACGCGTGCGGCGTCGCCGCCGGCCGCTCAGGGGCTGGGCGCACCACGTGCGGGGCTACCGAGTGCGAGGGCGCGGGCTGGCCGAAGCGGCTCCAGCCGCTCGCGGGCGCGCGGGAAGCCGCCGGGGCGTTGGCGCGCGGCGCCGGGGCACCGACCGCGCGGGGGTTACGGTCGCGCGCGGCGGCGAGGCTGTTTTCGGTGGCCACGCGCGCCGCCGGGGCTTGGCCATGGGCGCGAATGGTCGCGGAGGCGCCGATGCGGCTCTCCACCCGCGACTGTTCCTGGTTGAACGTGGGCCGAGCCTCGAGCGTGCCGCGCGTGCCAAAGAAGTGCGTCGCCACGTTGTGCGGCAGCCGTGTGGGGTTGGTCACACGCGCGCCCACGGTCAGGCTCTGGCGTGTTGGCGCCACCGGCAACTGCCCACCGAGCACCGAACCGCGGCGCAACTCGACCGTGGATACGTGCTCGCGGCCGCCTATGGCGCCGTGGCCGAACTCATTGGTGGGCACGCGGATGATGGCCGCGCGCACGCGCGCATTGGTGCGCACCGCCAGCAGGTTGGAATAGGTGGTGCGGCCGCGCCGGACCGGAGAGAGCGGCGCCACCACGCGGCCATTGCGAATGTAGATATTGTTGACGGTAATCACGTTGATGTTGACGTGGCTGAAGCGCCGTCCACCCCACCAGGGCCGGTACGGATCGCACGGGCCCACCGGCAGCCAGCCTATCCTGCCCCAGCCCACGCCGATGCCGCCGCCCCATCCGAAGAAGGAGACGTAGGCGGGCGCCCAGATCGGCCGGTACCACGGCGAGATCGGGCCCGGCCACCACACCCAGTCCGCGCCATACGTGAACCAGCGCCCATAGTGATACGGCGCCCAGCCCCAGGGCTCGTAGTCCACCCAGGTCCAGCCCCAACCGGGCTCCCAGAGCCAGCGGCCGTCGCTATAAGGCGACCAACCGGCGTTCTGAGTCGGCACCCACACCTGGCCGTAACCGGGGACGACGGTCCAGTCGCCGTAGTTGTCCAAATCCTGCACCCCGGTGTAGTAGGGATTGGTGTGGCTGAGGCTGGCGGACTCGCGCTCGGTGTTATCGCGCGTGTTGTTCCACTGGTCCCAGGCGTCCTGCGCGGGGGCGTCGGCGATTTTGTACTCGGGCGCATCGGTGCCCTGCACGGTGATCTGCTGCCCCTGCTGCAGCGTGGTGCTGCCCTGTGGGGTGCTGACGTCAGCCGCGCCCTTGCGCACGATGACGATGGTCTCGGAATCGTTCGGGATCAGGATACGGAAGACGCCCGCGCCGCGCGGGCGGACGGAGATGTTGGGGGTGTCAATCTCGGAGCTGGCCTGGGTGTCTTTCTCGACCACGTAATCGGCCAGGCCGGAGGCAAGCTGGAGTTGGATTTGGTTTTGGGTCAGGCTGACGAAGTTCGCCTGGGCGTTGTCGCCCAGCCGGAGTACGTCGGCAAAATCCAGTTCAATCTCGGCGCGGGAGTTGGCGCCGGCCGCGACCTTGTCGCCGGTGACGATGGGGGTGTTGAGCGCGCCCGCGGTCCAGTCGCCGGTGTCGCCGCGTTGGGTGGAAACGCTGCCACTGATGAGGCTGAGGCGCGCCACCAGGGCGTTGGACTGGGGCGGGGCTGCGGTCTGGGTGCTGCCCTGGGCGCCATCCTGGCTCACCAGCATAGCGGCGGTGACCAGCACCGCGAGAACTACCAAGACGATCCGTTTCATAGCTGCCTCCTGCTACTCCAGCCTTTGAGTTGCACGCCCTGCACCAAACTGCAAACCGTCCATATTCAATGAGATGCGGGGATGGGCGGGGCCGATTCAGCGGTTGCGAACCACCGCAGTGGTGGTTTTCAGCCAGTGCGGCACACCACCCTTCTACCGCTCAGGCGGCAGTAGCAGCGGGATGGCTTCCCGGCGGTTACGGCGATAAACCTCAAAATCGGCCCGGTCCGTGGTGACGACGATGTGTCGCGGACGAAGCTCGCTCATCCGGATCCGGCACAGGTCAGCCAGGTCGGGGCGGCGCGGCCGCCCATCTCCGGACGCCCTCCCGTTGCTCCCACCCCAAGGCGCAAACGCCTTGGGGGCCCCGGGGGTCGGGCTGCGGCCGAAATTCGCTGGGCGGCAACGCGCGCCCGCTCTGCTCAGGGCGCGTCCCAGTTGCCTCGTTTCGCGCGCGTGCCCGCTCAAGCTCTGAACGCACAACTTCGCCAACGGGCAGTCCGCTGCGGCGGGCACGCTCCTTCAGCCATGCGGCCAAGTCATTGGACAGGCGCACACTGAGTGTATGACCCACTGGAAGGAATTGTAACAGGCGGCGGATGGCGGCTTGCCGTTGCCTATTCTTCAGTTTCGCCCATCGCGGCGAGGCGGTAGCGGAGGGCGTTGCGGGTGAGGCCGAGCAGGCGGGCGGCCTGGCTCTTGTTGCCGCCGGCGCGCAGCAGGGCGTCGCGGATAATAGCCTGCTCGTATTTCTCGAGCGTCCAGCCGGGAGGTAGTTGCGGATCGCCCGACGGAGCGCGGGCGGGGGAGAGGTCGAGGCGGATGTCGTCGGCGGTGAGTTCGGCGGCGGTGGCGGGGCTGAGGGCGACGGCGCGCTCGATGACGTTTTCGAGTTCCCGCACATTGCCGGGCCAGTCCAAGTCCATGAGCTTGGCGAGCGCGGCGGGGGCCAGGCCGGCGAGCGGCTTGGCGGCATCGCGCGCGAAGCCGGTGAGGAAGAACTGGGCGAGGGCGGGGATGTCGTCCTTGCGCTGGCGCAGCGGGGGCACGTCCATGGGCACGACGTTGAGGCGGTAATAGAGATCTTCGCGGAAGCTGCCTTCTTCGAGGGCGGAGCGGAGGTTGCGGTTGGTGGCAGCGATGAGGCGGATGTCCACCTTGATGGTGCGGGTGCCGCCGAGGCGCTCGAAGGCGCGCTCCTGCAGTACGCGCAGCAGTTTGACCTGGGTGGCGAGGGGGATGTCGCCGATTTCGTCAAGGAAGAGCGTGCCGCCGTCGGCGAGCTCGAACTTGCCGGGCTTGCTGCTGACGGCGCCGGTGAAGGCGCCTTTTTCGTAGCCGAACAACTCGCTTTCGAGCAGCGTCTCGGGGATGGCGGTGCTGTTGATCTTGACGAACGGGCCCTGGGCGCGGCGCGAGTGCAGATGCAGCGCGTGGGCGAGCAGGTCTTTGCCGACGCCGGTTTCGCCGCCGAGCAGGACGGTGGAATTGGTGGGGGCGACGCGCTCGACCAGCGCCAAAAGCTCGCGCATCCGGGAGCTGCGGCCGATGATGTTGGGGAAATCGTAGCGGTCGCCGAGGGCTTCGCGCAGCGATTGGTTCTCCTGACGCAGGCTGGCGATGGCCAGCTCCTTCTGAACGGCGAGAGTCATTTCCTCCAGCGGGAAGGGCTTGAGGATATAGTCGGCGGCGCCGGCCTTCATGGCCTCAATGGCGGTTCCCACGGTGCCGTGGGCGGTCATGACAATGACCGGCAGGGCCGGCTGGCGCTGCTTGACGGCGTGCAGGAACTCGAGGCCGCTCATGCCGGGGAGGCGCAAGTCGGTGATGGCCAACGCGACCGGCTGCTGGTCGAGCAGTTCCAGCCCGTGCTCGGCGCTGGCGGCGGCGACGATGGTGTGGCCCGCACCGCCGAGCTCGAGCGAGAGCAAGCGCAGCATTTTGGGTTCGTCTTCAACGATGAGAATGGCAGCCATGGCGGCTCAGGCGGCGGGCAGAAAGATCTCGAACTGGGCGCCGCCGCCGGGGGCGGCCTCGAGCCGGAGCTGGCCGTCGTGTTGATCCACGATTTTAGCCACAATCGCCAGGCCCAGGCCGACGCCGTGGGGCTTGGTGGTGAAAAACGGGTTGAAGACCTGCTCGCGCAGGTCGGCGGGGATGCCGGGGCCGGTGTCGGCGAAGGTCACCAGCACGCCGCGCTGGCCGCCGGCCAGGGCGGCAGCAGCGTGCACGCGCAGCCGGGGCGGCGCCGCGCCGGCGGCCGATGCCATCGCCTCCAGCGCGTTGGCGGCCAGGTTGACGAAGGCGCGCTCGAGCAGGGTCGCATCCATCGCCAGCGGCGGCCAGGCGTTGGCACCGACATAGTCGCGCTCGATGGCCGCGGGCGAGTCCGGCCATAGCCGGCGCGCCTCGGCCAAGGCGCGGTCGAGCACCGGCGCCAGCGCTTCGGGCTGGCGCTCGAGCGGCTGCGGGCGGGCAAAATCCAAAAACCGCCCGACCAGCAGGGTGGCCCGGTTGACCTCGCTGGAGATGTAGCCAGCCAGCTCGGCGGCCACCTCGGGGGAGGCGCTGGGACCGCCGCCCAGGCTTTTTTGCAGCATTTCGGCCGAGCCCTTGATGACCGCGAGCGGGTTGCGGATTTCATGCGCCATCCCGGCCGAGAGCTGGCCGAGCGCGGCCAAGCGCTCGGCGCGGCGGGTTTCCTGCTGGGCGGCGACCAAGTCGCGGTTGGCCAGGGCCAGGGATTCGGCGGCGTGCCGGTACAGGTCGCGCTGGCGGCGGGTCTCGATGACGAAGCGGTTGATGATCACCGCCAGCAGAAAAAAGAAGAAAACCCGCAGGATAAGCTCGTCGATTCCAGCGGCATCAATGCTGTAGTGGCGCAGCGCCAGCGGCAGATAGGCAGCGTAGGCGGCTGAGGCCACCGCCGTCCAGGCGAGCGTAGTCCAGGGGCCGAACAGCATCGCCGCGGTCACCACTGGTATATAAAAAATTGGATAGTAGGTGCTGTTGATCGGCACCTGGGCGGTGTGGTTGATCAGCAGGGTGGCGAGGGCGACCTTGACCGCCACGGCGACGGTGCGGCCGTGCCGCTCCCAGCGGCGCAGTAGGCTGCCCTCAAACAACTGAAACAGCGCAAACGCCAGCAGGATCAGTTGCTTGTGGATTTCTGTCACCGGCGGTAACAGGGCCAGCCCGCCGAGAAAGACCAGCCACAGCAGGTCCATCCAGTTCCAGGGAATGTTCCAGCGCGGGCCGGGTTCGGCGCCGGAGGCAGCGACGTCGGCAGTGAGGGCGCGGGGAGCCACGCTTGTTAGTTTCAAGTTTCGGGCAGCAAGTTTCAAGTTTTCGAATCGTCTTTCCAGTTTAAGAATCGCAGGCTCTGAGAAAATCGGTGGTTGAGGGCCTGCCGAATTGTGCGATACTTCGCCCAATTGACGTCACGCCAAGGCGTGATTCATGTGGCACCGCCTCCCCCCGAGAAAGGTGTGGATTATGCGTGGGACTTGGTCGCGTTTGGCGGCGATGGCGGCGGCTTCGGCCGTGGCGCTGTTTTTGGGAGTGGCGAGCCCGGCGGCGGTGGCGCAAAACGCCTCCAGCGGCACCGTGGTGGGGTCGGTGTCGGATGCGAGCGGCGCCTCGATTCCCGGCGCGCAACTGGCATTGAAGGACGCCGCCACCGGGCTGGTGCTGAACCAGAGCACCAATGTCAGCGGGGGGTTCGTCTTTTCGAACGTCGCCCCCGGCAGCTACACGCTGACGGTTACGGCCACCGGCTTCCAGCGCAGCGTGATCAGCGGCCTCACGGTGCAGGTCAACAAGAGCGTGACCGAGAATCCCCGCCTGCAGGTGGGCCAGCAGTCGCAGACGGTCGAGGTGACGGCGACGGCCCAGGCGGAGCTGCAGACCGTCAATGCCACCGTCGGCAACGTGGTCGGCGAGGCGAGCATTGACGAGTTGCCGACGGTACAGCACGACACCGTCGAGTTGTTGGGGCTGCAGCCGGCGGTGCTGGGCTCGGGTTCGAGAACGCGCGTCAACGGCGCCATTGACGACCAGAACACGATCAAGCTCGATGGGGTTGACATCAGCGGCCACGTAATTGCGGGCGCGTCCACCTCGGTCGAGGCCGTTCCGACGCCGGTGGACAGCGTGGAGGAGTTCCGGGTGGGCGTGGCCGACAATGGCGCCAGCTTCAACGACTCGAGCGGCGGCAACATCACCCTTGTGGGCCGGCGCGGCACCAACACCATGCATGGCTCGGTGTACTGGTACAACCAGAACCAGCACTTCAACGCCAACACCTGGACCAACAATCACCAGGGCATCGCCGAGACGCCATTCACCGACAACCGCTTCGGCGCGCGTGTGGGCGGGCCCATTCGCAAGGACAAGGACTTCTACTTCTTCAA
>JBOGKJ010000097.1:0-4319 GCA_050745565.1 Terriglobales bacterium
GCGGCTGGGGGCGCCGAGCACGCTGGCCGGCTGGAGCGCGGCCCGGCTCGCGGGGCATCCCGGCGATGCGGTGGCGCTGTGGGTGGACGGGGTGCGGCGCACCCAGGATGAGGACGGAGAAAACGCGCGCGTGGCTCTGGAGCACGCCGCCAAACTGGCGCCGCAGGCGGTACCGGTGTGGCTGGCGCTGGCCAATGCCGATGGCGAGCTGCGGGACGCCAGCCAGAGCTGGATCGCGGCCCAGGTCGAGCATGCCGCCCAGCAGGCGCTGAAGGCCTCGCCGCGGGCGCTGCGGGCGCATGACCGGCTGGGGCATGTGTACGAATCCGAGGGCAAGCACACCGACGCCGCGCGCGAACTTGCGCACTGCAGCGGGCGCGGCTACGGCGACTGCGACTGGAGCGCGTTTCACCTGGATGCGTCCCAGCGCTGGCTGCCGGAGGCGGAAAGCGCGCTGGAACACGCGCTGGCGGAGTCGGGCTCGGACTGGCCCAGTATCGCGAGCGGCCTGGAATTTTACTCCTCCGTCGGCGATGCGGCGCAGACGGCGCGCTGGGAACGGGTGCTGGCGGCCGATCCGCGCGCCGCCGCGGCCTACGGCGCCTATCAACTCCGCCACGGCGACGCCGCCAAGGCCGCGACGCTCTTCCAGACCGCCATCGCCCAGGCGCCTTCCGCGCCGGGGCCGCGCGAGCAGTATCTGGACGCGCTGCTGCTGAGCGGCAACCTGGCCCAGGCACAGACGGCGGCGCAGCAGGCGCTGGCGGATTTCCCCCATGACTGGAGGGTGGCGGCCGCGGCCGACGAGGTGGCGCTGCGGCAGAATGCGCGGGCGGGCATCGCGGCGCTGCGGCAGACCGATTTTCGCCGCAACGTGCTGCGCCACCAGGCCGACTACCTGGCCGGCGACAAGTTTTGGGCGCCGTGGTACCACTCCGCCGCCACATTGATCAAGGACGCGCCCGGCAAGAACGCCTACCCGAGCGCGCACTCGATCCTGGTGTTTGACCAATTGGTGAACCGGATCAACCCCGACTCGACCCAGGACCAGTACATCCACCAAATCTACCGCGTGCTCGATGCCGCCGGCATCGCGCAACTGGGCGACGTCACCACCATCCCGCGGGGCAGCGACGTCATTACCGTGCGCACCATCAAGCAGGACGGGCGGGAGCTGCTGCCCGAACACATGGCCAACATCACCGATATCACCATGCCGGGACTGGAGCCGGGCGACTACATCGAGCTCGAGTTCATCCAGCACATGCCGGCCTCGAGCGTGCTGCCGGGAGATCTGGACAACAGCGAGTTTTTCGTCTTCAACTCCTCCACCCAGCCCTACCACTACTCCAACTACATCGTGCTCACGCCGCCGGGCTATCCGCTGATGGTGGACCAGGAGCGGTTCCCGAACACCCCCACCGTAACCCAGCTTCCCGACGGCTATACCGCGCACTCCTGGCTGGTGCAGAAAACGCGCATTCTGGTGACCGAGCCGCACATGCCGCCGGAACAGAATCTGGTGCCCAAGGTTTGGGTGAGCAGCCAGAGCACGTGGGCACAGATCAGCCGCTACTACGCCGACCACATGTTTGCGGTGCGCAAAGCCACGCCGGATATGCGCCAGGAGGCGGAAAAGCTGGTGGCCGGCCGTAGCGGCGACATCGCGCGCGCCGACGCCATCCTGGACTGGGTGGGGGCCAATATCCAGCCGGGCGAAGGCTCGATTCTGGCGCCGGCGCGGCAGACCTTCACCGACCGCAACGGCAACCGGGTGGCGGTGTTCCTGGGGCTGCTGTCGGCGGCGAAGATTCCCTACGAGATGGTGTGGGCGCGGGCGGTGACCGACGACAGCTCGACCAAAATCCCGAGCCTGTTCCAGTTCCAGTACCCGCTGGTGCACGTGGGCCACGGCGGCGCGGAGTCGGCGGCGGGCTGGTATGACCTGAACAACGATTTTATCCACACCGACTACCTGGTGGCTGGGGTGCGCGGCGGGCTGGCGCTGGCCGCGAACCCACACAGTGACGGCAGCTTCATCCACGTGCCGGAGTTTGATTCGACGCTGGACGGGGTGGTGGTGACGGTGACCGGGACGGTGGCCGGCTCGGGCGATGCGGCGCTGCACCTGGCGCTGGAGTTTCGCGGCCCCGATGGCGAACAAATTCGGACGGCGCTGGCCAACCAACCCGACAGCAACCTGCCGCAGATTTACCAGCAACTACTGCTGGCCAACTATCCCAACGGCGTCTCCAGCGGCGGCAGGATCGAGAACCGCAAAGACAAAACCAAGCCGCTGATCATTGACGTGGATGCCACCGTGCCCAACTTCGTGCGCAGCGACGCGCTCACGCCGGGCGCGGGCTGGGACATCGCGCGGCTGAGCGGGAGCGTGGGCGTGCTGGGCCGCTATGCGCAGCTTCCCTTCCGCACCGAGCCGCTGGTGATTGGTGGCGACAGCTTCGAGCAGACCAAGGTGACCCTCGACCTGCCGGCACGGTTCGGCGCGGCGGTGTTGCCGACCGACGCCGACCTGCAGACCGAATACGGCCGGCTGGAGTCCACCTTCAAGCAGACCGGCACCGCCGACGGCGGGCGCCGCATCAGCTTCAACCGGCTGTTCGTCCTGCATGCCAACCTGGTGCCGCCGCAGGCCTATCCGGGATTCCGGAACTTTGCCGAGGCCGTGGATACGCAGGACCGGCTCGAGATCACCGGGAAGCTGCACTAAAACAGTTGTCAGTCATCAGTTGTCGGTTGTCAGTTAGCGCCCGGCGATTGCGGGTGAGTAGCGGATGGCGTAGGGTGGGGCATGCGGCGGCGGGAGTTTCTACGGACGGCGGGCGGGGCGGCGATGCTGCCGGCGTTGTACCTGCCCGAACTCCAGGCCCGGGCCCCAGGTTTGGCGGCATTTCCGCCGGATTTTCTCTGGGGCGCGGCGACCTCGGCGTACCAGATTGAAGGCGGGGCCGCAGAAGGCGGCAAGGGCCCGTCGGTGTGGGATGGTTTTGTGGCACGGCGCGGCGCCATCGCCGACGGCCAGACCGGCGCCCGGGCCTGCGATTTTTACCACCGCTACCCGGCTGACATCGCGCTGATGCGGCAGTTGGGACTGAAGGCGTTCCGGTTCAGCATTGCCTGGACGCGGGTGCTGCCCGCCGGGCGGGGCGCCGTGAACCAGGCGGGGCTGGATTTTTACCGGCGGCTGGTGGACGCACTGTTGGCGGCGGACATCGCACCGGTGGCCACGCTGTTCCACTGGGACACGCCGCTCGAACTGGAGCAAGCCGGAGGCTGGCAAACGCGCGCGATGGCGGACGGGTTCGCCGCCTACGCCGAGGTGGTGGCGCGCGCGCTGGGCGACCGCGTGCGTTGGTGGCTGACCATCAACGAGCCGCGCTCGTTCATCGGCGGCGGCTACGTGGCCGGCGTGCAGGCGCCGGGGCTGCATCTCCCGCGCCGCGCGGCGCTGCAGGCCGCGCACATCGTGCTGCTGGCGCACGGACGGGCGGTGGAGGCGTTGCGGGCGGGCGCAGGGCGGAGAATTCAGGTCGGCCTACCCTGCGATGTCACACCGGCACTGCCGCAGACCGCCGCCGACGCGGCGGCGGCTGAGCAGGCGACGTTCGCCAGCCCGGCCGCGCACTTCTCCGCGCATGGCTGGTGGAGCGAGAACGCCTGGTGGCTGGAGCCGGTCTACAACGGCGCCTACCCCGCCGACGCGCTGGCGGCGCTGGGCGCGGACGCCCCGCGGGTGGAGGCGGGCGACCTGGCCACCATCCGGCAGCCGCTCGATTTTCTCGCCATCAACGTCTACGGCGGCCAGCCGGTGCGCGCCGCGCCCGGCGGCGGCGCCGAGCGCCTGCCCTGGCCGGCGGGCGTGGCCCACGCCGCCAACGGCTGGCCGGTGACGCCCGAGGCGCTCTACTGGGCGCCGCACTGGCTGCATCAGCGCTACCGGCTGCCAGTGCTGGTGACCGAAAACGGCTGCGCGATGTGCGACTGGGTGGCGCTCGACGGCGCCGTGCATGACCCGCAGCGGGTGGATTTTACCGGGCGCTATTTGCGCGCGCTGGCGCGGGCGGCGGCGGCCGGCACGCCGGTGATCGGCTATCTGCACTGGTCGCTGCTCGACAATTTCGAGTGGCAGTTGGGCTACACCCAGCGTTTCGGCATGGTCTACGTGGACTTCCAGAGCCAGCGGCGGGTGCTGAAGGACGCGGCGCACTGGTACGCGAGGGTGATCGCCACCCGCGGCGGCGCGCTGCAGGCATGAGCCGGCGCGGCCGCCCTTTTCTGGACGCCCTCCCGATGCTTCC
>JBOGKJ010000098.1:0-7605 GCA_050745565.1 Terriglobales bacterium
GTCTGGGGGACGATGGCACCAGGGCAGGTGCTGCGCCGCCCATTTTTCTAGACGGGCGCGCTATGCCGCGCGTGGCAGCGGCTGGGTTGGTGAGAAATGCGGACTAGCCACTAGCAACCGGCAACTCTTTCGTGCTAGCTTAGGCCGGGTAGTACGCTGCCGACGTGCGAGGGCGGGGGCTGTCCTAAGGAGACACGGATGGAAGCTTTGGGCATGGTGGAAACCAAGGGCTTGGTGGGCTCGATCGAGGCCGCCGACGCAATGGTCAAGGCCGCCAACGTGGCGCTGCTGGGCAAGGAGTACATAGGCGCCGGCTACGTCACGGTGATGGTGCGCGGCGACGTGGGCGCGGTGAAGGCCGCCACCGACGCTGGCGCGGCGGCAGCGCGCCGGGTAGGCGAGCTGGTGAGCGTGCACGTAATTCCGCGGCCCCATAGCGAGGTGGAAAAAATTCTGCCCAACAAGGGCGTGGTCGCCGCGCCGACGAAGTAAGGTAAGCGCGCGTGGCCAGCGGCGCCCAACCCGACGCACCGGCTTCCAGCGAAGTCCAGGCTGCCCGCGAGCTGATCGAGCGCGCCGCCGCGGCCTGGCAGAGCTACCGCCGCTTCTCTCAATCCCAGGTGGATGCGGTCATTGACGCCATGGCGGCCGCCGCCACGGCCAACGCCGAGCCGTTGGCGCGGCTGGCGGTCGAAGAAACGACCTACGGCAAGGTCGCCGACAAAATCCAGAAGAACCTGTTCGCCTCCGAGCGCGTGTATCAGGCGATCCGGCCGATGCGCACGGTGGGGGAGCTCAGCCGCGACCCGGAGCGCGGCATCATCGAGATGGGAGAACCGGTGGGGGTGGTGGCGGCCATTCTGCCGTGCACCAACCCGACCTCGACGGCGATCTACAAGATCCTGATCGCGCTCAAGGCCGGCAATGCCATCGTGCTGAGCCCGCATCCGGCGGCGATGCGTTGCATCTGCACCACGGTGGACCTGATGCGCCAGGCGGCGGTGCGCGTGGGCGCGCCCGCGGATCTGATCGGGTGTTTCGGGACCCCAACGCAGGAGGGCACCAAGGTGCTGATGACGCATCCCAAGACGCGCGTCATCCTGGCGACGGGCGGCATGGGCATTGTGCGGGCGGCCTACAGCTCGGGCAAGCCCGCGTTCGGCGTGGGGCCGGGCAACGTGCCCGCCTACATCGATCCTTCCGCCCGGCTCGACAAGGCCGTGGCCGATGTGGTGAAGGGCAAGAGCTTTGACTGGGGCACGATTTGCAGCTCGGAGCAATCCATCGTTGCAGAGGCCGGGATGCGCGATGCGATTCTGGCGACGCTGCGGCAGAACCACGTGTATTTGATGAACCCGGAGCAGGCGGCGCGCCTCGCGGCGCTGCTGATACATCCGGAAACGTTCACGGTAAATCCCAAGTGCGTCGGACAGTCACCGCAGAAGCTGGCGGCCATGGCCGGCTTTGGCGACGCGGTCGGCGCCGATATCCTGGTGCTGGCGGCCGAGCTCGCCGGCATGGGGAAGCAGCATCCGCTCTCGGCGGAGAAGCTGTCGCCGGTGCTGGCGCTGTTTTTCATGGCTGACCGCGAGAGCGCGTTCCAGCGCGCCTCAGACCTCTTGCATTTCGGCGGGCTGGGACACACGTGCGTGATACACGCCGAAGACGATGCGGTAATCCGCGCTTACGGCGCGCGGATGCCGGCGTTCCGCGTGGTGGTGAACAGTCCGGCGCCGCTGGGTTCGATTGGCGCGACCACCAATCTATTTCCGGCAATGACGCTGGGATGCGGCGCGGTGGGTGGCAACAGCACCGGCGACAACATTGGCCCGCAGCACCTGATGAACATCAAGCGGATCGCGTGGGAGGTTGGCAGTGGCCGGTTGCCGGTTGCCAGTTCTCAGTTGCCAGTGGCCGGATCTGCGCCGGCGGCGGTGGGGGCGAGTTGTGGGTGTCAGCATGCGGCGGCGGCAGGCAATCCAACATCGGGCGAGGAGGCGGTGCGGCGGGCGATCGAGCGGGTGCTGGCGTCGAAGGGGATTTACGCGGTGGGGGCCGCGCCGCAGCCGACGTTCGCGGCATCCGCGGCAGTGACGCCGGCGCCGCCGGCGCCGGCTTTTACGCCTCCGCCGGTGGCGCCGCGCCCGAAGCCGGCGGAGTTCGTGTGCGAAGCTGACGTGCGCGCCGCCGACGCCGCCGGCCGCAAGATCGTGCTCGGCCCGAAGACGATTGTTACGCCGGCGGCGCGCGACCTAGGGCGCGAGCGCGGCGTGTTTGAGGAGTAGAGGGCCCGCCTTGCGGAGCAATGCGGGCAGCCGGCCATTAGCCGTTAGCCATTAGCCGGCGGGCGCTAGTCCGCATTTCTCACAGTCAGGTCACGAAGCTCGCATCCAGGCGCGGCGCGCCCTAAAAAATGGGCGGCGATATCGAACGGCGAGCAGGGCGCGCTGTCTGGAGGACGATGGCACCAGGGCAGGTGCTGCGCCGCCCATTTTTCTAGACGGGCGCGCTATGCCGCGCGTGGCAGCGGCTGGGTTGGTGAGAAATGCGGACTAACCCGGGCCAAGCAGGCGGACATTGACGGGCGCGGGCCCCTGCCCGGCGCCGCCGGGCATCCCGCTTGGGCGCGCTCCGGCCCGGGGCCCGGTGAGCCCAAGGGGGGCGCGAGCGGCATGGTTGCAGGGGGGCCGCACCGCTTCGTTAACCGGGAGCGGTGAAAGCGCCACTGGCGCTTTCACCCGGTTGGAATTCCGCGGCCCTTCGCGCCGATTTTGCCCGCAGTGCAAACGGCGCGACTCCGGCGAGATGCGGAATCCTCAACTTTCCTTATACTGACTCATGCTCTCCCCCGGCACGCGCCTCGGGCCCTATGAGATACTGGCGCCGCTGGGCGAAGGCGGCATGGGCGAGGTGTACCGCGCCCGCGACAGCCGGCTGGACCGCACGGTGGCGCTGAAGGTGCTGTCGGGCAAGCTGGACGCAACGCCAGAGATGCACGGCCGTTTCGAGCGCGAAGCGCGCGCGGTGGCGGCGCTGCAACACCCCAACATCTGCATACTGCACGACGTCGGGCGCGACAGCGGCACCGCCTATTTGGTGATGGAGTATCTTGAGGGCGAAACCCTGGCCGCGCGGCTGCGGCGCGGCCCGCTGGCGCTGGCCGAGATCATCGCCATTGGCGGCCAGGTGGCCGCGGCGCTCGAGCGCGCCCACCGCGCCGGGATCGTCCACCGCGACCTCAAGCCCGCCAACATCATGCTGCTGAGCGGCAGCGGCCAGCCCCAAATTAAGTTGTTGGACTTCGGTCTGGCGAAACAGGATACGGCGTCGGCCATCGCCGCCACTTGGGCGGACACGCCCACCGCTCCAGCGGCCACGCGCGCGGGCGCGGTGCTGGGCACCATTCCCTACATGGCGCCGGAGCAGCTTGAAGGGCGCGAGGCCGATGCCCGCAGCGACCTGTACGCGTTCGGGTGCGTGCTTTACGAAATGGCCTCGGGCGAGCCCGCCTACCGCGGCACCCGGGCGGTGGAGCCGCCCGCGCTCCATCGCCTGATCGGGCATTGCCTCGCGCACAACCCGGACGAGCGCGTGCAGTCGGCGCACGACGCCGGACTGATGCTACGCGCGGCGGGCGAGGCCGCGGGGCCGGTCACCGCTCCGGCGCCGCCCCGCCGGCGCTGGCTGGGCTATACCGCGGCCGCGGCGGCAGTGCTCGTGGCCGCCGCGGCCGGCTGGTGGCTGCGGCCGCAAACCGCACCCGTGCTGGTCGCTGCAGTGATACCGGCGCCGGCCGGCACCCACCTGATTTTGGGCGGCACCGACCCCGGCACCGCCGCCATTTCCCCCAACGGGCGCTGGGTGGTGTTCGGCGCCCAAGCCGCCGGCGGCCGCCGCTCGCTCTGGCTGCGCGCGCTCGGCAGCCCGCAGGCGCGCGAGCTGGCGGGCAGCGAAACCGGCTTTTTGCCGTTCTGGTCGCCCGACAGCAGCGCCATCGGATTTTTTACGCACGGCGGACTGGAGGGGGGCGGCTACCTTGTGGTGCTGAACTTGGCTGGCGGTTTGCCACGCGTGCTGGTCCCGTCCGGCGAGGCCCGCGGCGGCACCTGGGCCCCGGACGGCACCGTCTTATTTGCGGCCGATGTCACCGGTACGCTCTCCGGTGTTCCCGCCTCCGGCGGGGCCGTGCGCCCGGTAGCCAGCCTGCCGCCCGGGTACAGCTCGCTGCGTTTCCCCTATTTTTTGCCCGACGGCCGCCATTTTCTCTGTCTCGCCATCAGCCATGACGACCCCGGTAAAGACATGCTGTACTTCGGCGCGCTCGACGGCACCATGCGGCCGCTGCTGCACGCCGTCACCGGCGCCATCTTTGCGTCAGGCAATTTGCTCTACTCCGCCGGCGGCGTGCTCACCGCCCAGCCCATGAACCCGGCCACCGGCGCCCTCAGCGGCCAGCCCCGCGCCGTGGCCCAGAACATTTACGATGACGACATCACCTGGCGGCCGGGCTATTCCGCTTCCAACACCGGTGTGCTGGTGTATGCCTCCGGCTCAGCCGGCGCGCAGCAGATGGCCTGGGTGGACCGGAAGGGCCAACTGGAGCCACCGATGGCGGCCTACAGTGGTACCGCCGCCACCGCGGCGGTCTCGCCCAACGGACAGTTGCTCGCGGTGTCGCTGGACCAGGGCGTGCAGGATCTTTGGATCGGGCCCGCCAGCGGCGCCACCCGGACGCGTCTCACCTTCGGCCCCATCGCCAGCTTGTACCCGGTGTGGTCGCCGGATGGGCGCGAGCTGGCCTACGGCACCATGACCAGCGCCGGCCAGAAGCAGCTTGCGGTGCGGCCCGCCGGCGGCGGCGCGCAGACCGTACTTCGGCAATCTCCGGGCGGAGGGTTGGCGCCCGCGGCGTGGTCGCCGGACGGGCGCGAGATTCTTTGCTGGTCCAAACAGGGACTCGTCGCATTTCCGACCGAGGGTGGGCCGTTGCGCCCCGTGACCAACCCCGCGGGCATGCAAATCACCCGAGCCGCGCTCTCATCGGACGGGCGCTGGGCCAGCTATCTGGCCGCCGAGCCCGGCCAGGGTTTCAACCTCTACGTGGTGCCATTCCGCGGCGGCACGGGCGCCGTTTGGCAAGTAACCACCTTCGGGGTGGCGAACTACTTCTGGAGCCGCGGCGGAGGCGAGCTCGACGTCGAGGATGACAATGCCCGGATGCTCGCCATCGCTGTCGGCGGCACCAGTGAGGCTCCAACCTTCGGCGCCCCGGTGCTGCTGGCGGCCAATTTTCCCGCCTTGCTCGCCGCCACCGCCGACGGTCAGCATTTCCTCGCCACCACCCATCCAGACGATCACGAGCGCCTGATGGTGATGACGCACTGGGCGGCGGCGCGGCCCTGAATAATCTACAGTTTCTAAGAGTAATTTAACCGCCGCGGGCTTGCGCGCGGCGTACTCTCTGTGTCATGAGCCATGCTGCCGCCTCCAGCTACCGCTTGGGCGCGCGCCTCGCCGCCGCCTCGGTCGGCATCGGCGCGGTGCTCGCCCTGGCCGGCGTTGGCGGCGCAACGCTGCTGGCACCGCTGGCGCTGCTCGCGGCCGCGGCTGCCGTGCTGCTGCTCGAATCCGGCCGCTGGCTCGCCGGCTACGCCGCGGCCCTCGCCACGCTCGCCCTCGGCGTCGCAGCCTGGACTCGCGTCTGGCCGGTGTTGGGCTCGCTTTCCACTGTTTGGGCGGTGTGCCTGGTGGTGCTGGGCGCCTCGCTGCTGGTGAAGCGTTTCGCCCTGCGGGTCGCGGTGGCCGCCGATTTGTTCATTGCCGCCCTGGCCTTCGTCGTCGTCCTCGAATATGCGTTCGCCATGGGGCCGCACTTGGGCTTCTGGCCCGCGCTGGGCCTGCTGGTGCTGGCCAGCGCCTGGATGAGCGCCTTCCCCGAACAGCGCCCGGTCGCCTATTTCCTCGAAGGCGGCTCGGCCGGCGTGGTTCTGCGCCGGGTGCTGCCGGTAACGCTGCTGTTCCCGGTGCTACTGGTCTCGCTCAGCGAGGTGCAGCGGCACGTAAAGGGCTTGGGTCAGGCGGCGATGTGGATCCTACTGCTGTGCGTTGTCGCCTTCTGCGTGGCGCTGCTGTGGCTGATCTCGAGCTCGCTTGATCGGCTTGACGCCACCCGCGAGCGCGCCCAGCATGAGCGCGAGCAGGCCGAATTGCAGGTGCGGGTGCTGCTGGAATCCACCATGGAGGGCCTGTTCGCGGTGGACATGCAGGGACGGTGCATCTGGTGCAATCCGGCCGCGGTGCGGCTGCTCGGTTACCAGTGGCCCGAAGAGTTGCTCGGCCACAATATCCACGATCTGATCCATTACAAGCGGTCCGACGGCACGCCCTTCCCAGCCGATGAATGCGGTATGACCCTGGCGACGCGCGCCGGCCAGCCTTATACCGCCGATGAGGAACTTGTCTTCCGCGCCGACGGTTCCAGTTTTCCGGCCGACTGCCGCAGCTCGCCGCTGATCCAGAACGGCGTCACCACCGGCGCCGTGGTGACGTTCTCCGACGTCAGTGAGCGCAAACAGCTCCAGGCGCAGTTCCACCAGGCGCAGAAAATGGAAGCTGTCGGCAGGCTCGCCGCCGGCGTGGCGCACGACTTCAACAACATGCTGACCGTCATCAACGGCTACGCCGACCTGATCCTGCAACGGCTCGGCGATGACCACGGCGGCGCGCACGAGATGCAGTCCAGGGCGGAAAGCATCCGCAAGGCGGGCGAGCGGGCGGCGGTGCTGACGCGTCAACTGCTCGCCTTCAGCCGCAAGCAGGTGATGCAGGTGCGCGAGGTGAACTTAAACGCCGTGATCGCCGATGTCGAGACCCTGCTGCACCGCGCCGTGGGAGAACAGGTCGAGTTGGAGTTGAGCTTGGGCCAGGAATTGGAGCTGGTCCGCGCCGACCCCGGCCAGATCGGGCAGGTGTTGATGAACCTCACCGTCAACGCGCGCGACGCCATGCCCGAGGGCGGGCGCCTCACCATTGCGACCGGCAATGTCGAAATCAACCGGTGGCTGTCGGGCGGGCCCGCTCCCGGCGAACGTCCGCCGGAGGTCGAGCCCGGCAATTATGTTGTGCTGACGGTCACCGACACCGGCGCCGGCATGGATCAGCGCACGCAGGCGCACATTTTCGAGCCGTTTTTCACCACCAAATCCGCCGGCAAGGGCACCGGCCTCGGGCTCGCCACCGTTTTCGGCATCGTAAAGCAAAGCGGCGGCGCCATCACCTGCCGCAGCGTGCCGGGCGAGGGCACCGCCATGACCATTTATCTGCCCAGCGCCGCCCACCGCCCGGCGCAGCGTCAGGGGGCGTCGGCGGAGCTGGCGATGGGGGCATAGCGGGTAGCAATCAGCAATCAGCAATTAGCGATTAGCGGTTAGCGTTGGGGCCGCGACTGCGGGTGATGGCGGAGTGCGGAGGGAGAGTGCATCCACGGCGGCCGCACCGTCTGCAGCGCATGCGCTAGTCCGCATTTCTCACAGTCAGGTCACGAAGCTCGCATCCAGGCGCGGCGCGCCCTAAAAAATGGGCGGCGATATCGAACGGCGAGCAGGA
>JBOGKJ010000099.1:0-13419 GCA_050745565.1 Terriglobales bacterium
GCCGACCACCAGGGAGCGGTATTCGCAATGAAACGACTCGTGCGTGAGCGGGTCCTGGACCGTGAAATCCTCGTACATGGCAGGGTACAGGATAGCAGTTGCCCGTTGCCCGTTGCCAGTTCCCTGCGGGCGGACGGTGGCGCGGCTGCCCTTCCAATGATGGGCGCGGGCACCTGCCCCGGCTCGGCTGAGACGCTCGCAGCGCCGCGCCCCCGCTCGATGGGCTGTGGAGCGCCGGCCCGGGGCCCGGCGAACCCAAGGCGGCGCGAGCGGCATCTCGCTACGGCAGAATCACAGTTGCTGTAGTCACGCGAACTGCCGCGAGGCGCCGGCCGGCGGCCGGCGCGCGGGTCGGCGACCCGCCCCACGGGAGGTGGCGCCGGTCGGCAGGCTGCTGGTTTTGCCGCGCCTACGTTGCCTCGGCGCTGGAGGGGGCCGCACAGCTTGGTTTTCCGGGAGCGGTGAAAGCGCCACTGGCGCTTTCACTCCGTCGGAATTCCACGGCCCTTCGCCCAACTTTGCCCGCAGTGCAAACGGCGCGACTCCCGCGAGCAGAATCACGGTTGCTGTGGTCAACCGCACTGCCGCGTGGCGCCGGCCGGCGGCCGGCGCGCGGGTCGGCGACCCGCCCCACGGGAGGTGGCGCCGGTCGGCAGGCTGCTCGTTTTGCCAGTGGCGCTTTCACCCTGTTGGAATTCCGCGGCACTTCGCGCCGATTTTGCCCGCTGCGCAAGCGGCGCGACTCCCGCAAGCAGCGAGGCGAGGCGATGAGCGCGGCCGCAACCCTGCCGCCGGCCCCCGCCTGCCAGCCGCAGGACGACCGACGCACGCACCGCTCCTTGGCGAGTTGGGCGGCCGGCGTCATCTCGGCGCTCGTGGTGTCGGGCTTTGGGTTCATCGCCACGCCGCTACTGGTGCGCTGGCTGGGCGACGGCGCGTGGGGCGCCTGGACGGTGGTGGTTGAGTGGATGGGGTATCTCGGCCTGGGCAGCATGGCGCTCGGCCCCGGCGCCATGACCGTGTTCCTGCTGCGCGCTCACACCAGCGGCCAACCGGGCGCGCTCACCGCCATGGCCAGGCGCGGCTTCAGGATTTATCTCTGGTCGGCCGTCGCGCTCGCCCCGGCGGCGGTGGCGCTGGCCTGGTGGGCGCCGGCAGGCCTGCACGCCTCGAGTGCCCTGCTGCAGCCGCTGCGCTGGGCGGTCGCGCTTGCCGCCCTCGGCGGTGTGGGCCTGGCCCCGACGGTGTTGTTTCGCGGTGTGCTGGAAACGGTGCAGCGCGGCTATTACGCCCGCGCGGCGCTGCTGGCACAGTCGCTGCTGATCACCGCGCTCTCGCTGTGCTGGGTGTGGATGGGTTGGGGCCTGGTCGGCATGGCCGCAGCTTCGGTGGCCGGCATGGCCGTGGGCGGCGGGCTGTGGTGGTGGTGGGCGCGGCACTGGGTGCCGGGCTGGCGCCGCACGCCGCCGGTGGCGCTGCGGGCGCGGGAGTTGTGGCGGGTGAACTGGCCCCTCATGCTGGCCATGGCCGGCAATCAGATCAACCTGTTCACCGACAACACCGTGGTCGGCCTGTCGCTGGGCGCGGCGGCAGTCACTGGCTTTGCCCTCACCCAAGCCCTGCCGCTGTTGGCTGGGAATCGCCTCGCCGACATCGGCGGCGTGAGTTGGGCTGCGCTGGGCGAGCTGCGCGCCAGCGGCGGCCGGGCATTTGGTGATCGCGTAGTCGAGATTACCGCCTGCCTCGCCGGCGCAGCGATGGTGCTGATGGCCACCGCGGCGGTGCTCACCCCCGCATTTGTGACACTCTGGGTGGGCGCCTCGCACTTTGACGGCCGGCTGCTCGCCTGGGCCACGGCCGCCGCCATGGTGGTGGGCGCGCTCCTGTCGTTTTTCGGCTGGCTGCTTGACACTCAGGGCGACACGCGGCGGCGGCTGCCGGTCAGCCTCGCCGGGGCGGCGCTCAACTTGGGGTTGAGCCTGTGGTGGGTGCGGGTGTGGGGCGTCGCGGGCGTGGCCCTGGCGACGCTGGTTGCCTACCTCGCCACCGATGCCTGGTTCCTTCCCCGCCTTGTCGTTCGCGAGTACGGGGTGCCGGGGGCGGCGCTGGCGCGCGCGTTGCTCGGTGCCCTGCTGCGCGGCGGCATCTGGGTGGCGCTGGCGGTCGTGGCCGCCTGGAAGCTGCCGGCGGCAACCACCTGGACCGGGCTCGCGGCCGAGGCGGTGGCGATGGGCCTCGCCAGCCTGGCCTATTGCTGGGTGCTGGTGCTGCGTCCGCCCGATCGGGCGCGGTGGCGGGGACGACTGCGGGCGCTGCTGGGCGGGAGCGCGGCCTGACGTGCGCCTGCTCGTTGCCAGCCGCACGCGCGGGCCGATCGGCGGAGTTGAAAGCTATTTGCGCGGCATCGTCCCCGCACTGGTCGAGCGCGGCCACGACGTCGCGGTGCTATTCGAGCGCCGCCTGGAGCCGGCTGCGGCTGATGGGGACTCCGCCGACCCCTACCGCCCCTGCGCGGCGGAATGGTCCGTGCCCACCGACGGCCTCGCGGCAGCGCTCGCCGCCGCGCGCGCTTGGCGGCCCGATGCGGTGTGGCTGCACGGCCTGGAAAGCGCCGCGCTCGAAGCCGGCCTGCTGGAGCTCGCGCCCGCCACCCTGCACCTGCACAACTACGACGGCTTGTGCGCCACCGGAGAGCGCCTCCACCGCTGGCCCGCGCCCACGCCCTGCGCCCGCGCCATGGGCGCCGCCTGCGTGGCGATGAACTTCACCCGCCACTGCGGCCGGCTGCACCCCGCCGCCTTCGCGGCCAGCTTCCAGCGCCAGCGCCAGCGCGCCGCGGCCTGGCCGCGCTATCGCCGCCTGCTGGTGGCCAGCCGCCACATGGCCGATGCCGTCGCCCGCTCCGGCCGTGCCGCGCCGCCAGTGAGCGTCGTTCCCTACCCCTTGCTGGCGCCCCGGGCGGAAGCGCCGCCCGCCGCTGAGGGCCCGCCCCGCCGCCTGCTGATGCTGGCGCGGCTGACGGCCGGCAAGGGCGCCGACGTTCTGCTGCGCGCCCTCGCCCGCCTGCAGCCGCGCCTGCCGCAACCCCTCTCCGTGGTGATTGCCGGCGATGGGCCCGAACAGGCGCCACTCGGCCGCCTGGCGCAGCGCCTCGGCCTTCAGCTCAGCCTGCCGGGATGGGTCAGCGCCGCGCAGCGCCAGCACTTGCTGGCCGCAAGCGACGTGCTGGTGGTTCCCAGCCTCTGGCCCGAACCTTTTGGGTTGACGGGACTTGAAGCCGCCGCGCAGGCCGTTCCCGCGGTGGCGTTCGCCGTGGGCGGCATTCCGGAGTGGCTCCTGCCCGGGCTCACCGGGGAGCTCGCCCCGGCGCCGCCGTCCGTGGACGGCATGGCCTCCGCGCTCGCCCGCCTGCTCACCGACCCGGAACGCTGGCAGCGACAGCGCCTCGCCGCCTGGCAGCACGCCGCCGGGTTCAACCTGCCCGGCCACCTGGCCGCACTTGAGCCCTTGCTGGCCTAACCTCAGTCGCCGGGCGCGGGCGCCTGCTCGCTGAGACGCTTGCAGCGCCGCGCCCGCACTCGAAGAGCTGTGGAGAGCCGGCCCGGGACCCGGCGTGCCCAAGCCGGCGCGAGCGGCCTCTCGCCGCGGCAGAATCACGGTTGATGTGGTCACTCGACCTGGCGCGTGGCGCCGGTCGGAAGGCTGCTCGTTTTGCCACCTACGTTGATTCGGCCCTGGAGGGGGGCCGCGCGCTTCGTTTGCCGGGAAATTCCGCGGCCCTTCGCGCCGATTTTACCCGCAGTGCAAACGGCGCGACTCCCGCGAAATGCGGCCCCATCAGTGCGGGCCGGTCGGCGTGGTGGCGGCAGCGACGGCGTGGACCGGCTGCAGGGCTTCGAGCTCGGGCATGTAGTGGGCGCGCAGCGCCTCAAACTTTGCCATCTGATCTGCCGAGACCGGAGACGAGGGCGGCAGCTTCTTGCGCAGCGCCTCGAAATTTTCGAACTGGCCGTTGTGCTCGATGCGAAAGTCCAGGTGCGGCCCGGTGGCCAGTCCGGTCATGCCTACCAGCCCGATGCGCTGGCCTTGGGCCACATGCTCGCCTACGCGCACCAGGATGCGCGAGAGATGCAGGTACAGCGTTTGATAACCGCCGGCGTGGCGGATTTGGACCCGATTGCCGTCCTCGCCCTTGCGTCCGGCGGCCACCACCACGCCCGAGCCGATGGTCTGCACCGGCGTGCCGATGGGAGCCGCGAAGTCGATCCCGAGGTGCGGACGGTAAATCTTCAGGATGGGATGGTAGCGGTGATAGCTGAAGCCGCTGGTGATGCGGGCGGCGAACTTCAGCGGCGAGCGCAGGAACTCGCGTTTCAGCGGCTTGCCGTCGGGGCGATAGTAGGCCAGCAGGCCGAGATCGTCGTGGAATCGAAGGGCGTCGTAGGCGGTGCCGCCGTTGACGTATTCGGCGGCGACAATTTGGCCATAGCCGGCAAACTTGCCGTCCAGGTACTTCTTCTCCACCAGCACGCGGAAGACGTCG
Source organism: Terriglobales bacterium (assembly GCA_050745565.1). GTDB lineage: Bacteria > Acidobacteriota > Terriglobia > Terriglobales > SCQP01 > SCQP01. Next base: position 4,544 of record JBOGKJ010000099.1, read on the forward strand.
CCGGGACGGGTGTCGGTGTAGAAGTCGAGGTCCCAGCCGAAGATATCGGCGAGGTCAATCGCCAGCGCATCGTGTTCGCCACTATCCTCCACCGCTTCGAACAGCGAGGACTGCACCCCGCCGCTCACCTTGGCCAGCTTGGTGACGTACGGAATGGCCTCAATGTGCGCGCTCCATTGCGGGGCGGTCGGTGCGGTCGGCTGCCCGGCGGCCTGCACGGTTTGCAGCCTCAGCCACAGCCAATGGTTGTTGTCGATCTGGTAGCGCAGCGCCTGCGGCACGCCCGCCAGGTCCCGCACCAGTTCCACCTCGTGGCCGGCTTGAATGCGGCCAAGGTTGAATACCGGATGCGCCACCCGCACCCACTCGGCGATCAGGCCCGCATCCAGGTGAAACGGCGACAGCGCCTTGGCAAACACGCTGCGCGCCGGTACGGTCGTGCTCTCAATCGTGGTCTGGGGCGGCGGCGGCGGCGCCGGTCTGGTTGCCGCGGTCCGGGTTGGATGCGTCGCCGATTGCCGCGAGTGAGCCCGGGCCATCCACCCCACCAGGACTATGACGACGATGACGGGGGCGGCGGCTCCGGCCCATTTTGTCCGCGCTGCAAGTGGCATTGGCGTTGATTGTAACGGATGGGTCCCCGAATACGTCTTCGCAAAATCACATGTGAGGACGTAATTTCTGCTCAATGCCGCGCAACAGCAGGCGCAGGCTGATGTAGCCCATCGCCATCCCCGATCCCATGGTTGCTGCCGCGAAGCCGACCTGCAACATCCGCCGAGCTAAGAAATCGCTCATGCCATCATTTCCAGCAGTTGCAGGGCCAAACTGCGAGCCGGGCATGGCATAATGGGCACTGATTTTGCCCGCTCCCGCCGCGCCCCGCTTCCACTACCCCGAAAGGGGGAAATTGGCTAGAGTTGCACACCGTTATGAAGAGTCCCGTTTCACGCGTGTTGGTTGTCCGAACCCTACTGCCGCTGCTCGCTCTATCCGCGCTGGTGGCGGCCGGTTGCAATACCTACTACATTCCGCCCCCGCCGGTCTCGATCACGCTCACGAGCTTCCAGGCCTCGCTCGTCATCACCACCGAAGACAGCAGCGGCAATCTGGTCCCTTCAACCCTGCAACTGCAGGGCGCGGTGGCCAACTCGCCCGACCCGGCCATTATTTACTCCGTTGGCCAATTGGGCAATTACGTGGTGGGGGGCAACGCTCAATTGGGCTCCATCGACTCGACTGGCGTGTATACCGCACCCACGGCGGTTCCAAACCCGAACGTGGTGACCATTTTGGCGCAGGCGCATGTGGACCCCACTCAGCGCGCCTTCACCACGCTGACCCTGCAGAATCCCACCGCCACCACCAGCTCGGTCAGCCCCAACATCGTCACCCAGGGCCAAACCGTCACGTTTGACATCGTGGGCCAAAACTTTGCGCAAGGAGCCACGGTGAGCCTGAGTGGCGCCGCCCAGCCCAGCCCGCCCCAGTTCATCAGCAACAGCGAAATGAAACTGACGGCTCAGATCCAGGCCCCCGGCCTGCTCTCGCTCGGCGTCATCAACCCCGAACCGTTCGGCGCCACCAACTACGCCGCCATCCGCAGCCAGCCCGCCAGCCCAGCCTCCGCCAGCGCGGTGGCGGTCGAGATTGGGCGCGCAGGCAATGACAGCAGCGGCAACCCCGTTACCGCCACCAAAGCCTACATCCCGGAAGCCGAAAGCGTGGCCATTGTGAACCTGGATGCGAGCAAGCAAATCGGCTCCATTCCCATGCCGACCGGCTTCACTCCGACCATGGCCGCGGCCGATCCGGCGCATCATCAGGTGCTGGTGGCCGGCACCGGAAGCAATCTCGTCCAGGTGATCGCGGGCGATCTGGAGCAAGTCGCCGAGACCTTTCCGGTACCTGTGACCACCACCACGACGGTGGACGGCGCCACCTGCACCATCTGCGGGATGATGGTGGACAGCCCGCGCGAGCAGGCAATCCTGTCCACCGCGTCCGGCTACATCGTGCTCAACCTGGCTGACGGCAGCAGCTCCACCCCCATTGTCGCTCCGGCCAGCAACGCCTTCACCTACGACCCTTCCACCCAGCGGGTGTACGTTCCCTATTATAACGGCACCACGAGCGGCGTGGACGAAATTGATCTGACCACAGGCGTGGTCTCGCCTGTGCTGCCGTCCGGAGGCGTGCTGCTGGGCACCGAGACCGACTCCGCCGCCTTCGATCCGGGGACCGACCTGGTGACGGTCGGCGACGCCAGTTCGGGCAATTACACCAGCCTGAACCTCAACAACGCCACGCGCACGGGAGGCGCCGTGAACACGCCGGCCACGCCGTTCACCATCAGCGCCGGCTGCCCCGGCACCTGGAACGCCATGGACCTGGACTTCACCAGCCATCTGGGCTGGTTCGCCAACCTGGGCGGCTGCCTTGCGGTCGCCGCGCTGACGCCGGCGGCGACCACGGGAGCGCCGGGGCGGCCGAGTTCGGTCCACTGGGCGCAAATGCCCGCCGGCCCGGATGGCATTGTCTGGGCCAACACCCCGCTGGGCTCGCCCCACACGCTGGCCGTCTATACCGGCGCCGACGGCAACGCCTACGGCCTGGCCGTACGCAACGACAACGGAATGCTGGTGAAGATGAATCTGACGGCGTTGCAGTCAGCCGCCGGGGTCGCCGGCGGCGCCGACGTCAATGAGGTGGATCCCACCAACGCCACCGTCAACGGCGCCTCCGCCAGCGCCTTCAGCTATATTCAGTTGCACTAAGAGCTGTTAGCGATTAGCTATTAGCTGTTAGCAATTAGCGATTAGCTCTGCCGCACCCGAGGGGGCTCGACCGCTTCGCTTCGGGCGAAATAATTGCCGGGGGCGGGTTCCTGCTCGCTGAGACGCTCGCTACATTGCCGGGCGTGGGCCCCTGCCCGGCTACGCCGGACCCGCACTCGAAGGGCTGTGGAGCGCCGGCCCGGGGCCCGGCGAGCCCAAGGGGGCGCGAGCGGCCTTGCGCTACGGCAGAATCACGGTTCCTGTGGTCACCCGAACTGCCGCGTGGCGCCGGTCGGCGACCCGCCCCACGCGAGGTGGCGCCGGCCGGAAGGCGGCTCGTTTTGCCAGTGGAGCTTTCACCCCTCCGGACTTTCGCGGCCCTTCGCGCCGATTTTGCCCGCAGTACAAACGGCGCGATTCCCGCTATTAGCTGTTAGCGATTAGCTCTGCCCACCCGAGGGGGCTCGACCGCTCCGCTGCGCACGAACTAATTGCCGAATAGCGGTGCGGTCTTGCTGTATTCTCTACCGGATGCGTCCTCAACATCACGCCCTGGCGGCCAGCTTTCTGGGCTGGATGATGGACGCGTTCGACTTTTTCGTGGTCGTGTTTCTGATGGGCACGCTGTCGCAGCAGTTCGCCGTGCCCAAGTCCGCCATCGTCTGGTCCATCACCGCCACGCTGGCGATGCGGCCGGTGGGCGCGTTTCTGTTCGGGCTGCTCGCGGACCGCTACGGACGGCGGGTGCCGCTGATGGCCAATGTCGTCTACTTCGCGGCGATCGAGGTGGCGTGCGGATTTGCGCCCAACTTCACGGTGTTTCTGATCCTGCGGGCGCTGTTCGGGATTGGCATGGGCGGGGAATGGGGCGTGGGGGCGGCGCTGGCGATGGAGGCGGCGCCGCGGAAGCGGCGCGGGCTGCTGAGCGGTCTGCTGCAGTCGGGCTATCCGGTGGGCTACCTGTTCGCGGCGCTAGCGGCGCGCTACGTGCTGCCAACGCTGGGATGGCGGGCCATGTTCTGGCTGGGTGGCGTGCCGGCGTTACTGGCGTTTTACATCCGGCGGAACGTGCCGGAGTCGGCGGCCTGGCAGCGGCACCGGGCGCGCTCGGTCCGGGACATATTCGGCTCGTTGGCCACGGGCGGCAAACAGGTGATCTACCTGATCGTGCTGATGGCGCTGATGAACTATCTGTCGCACGGCACCCAGGATCTGTACCCGGATTTCCTGACCACGATGCATCACCTGGCGCCGTCCACGGTGGCCTGGGTCGCGGTGCTCTACAACCTCGGCGCGGTGGCCGGCGCGGTGGTGTTTGGGCTGCTGAGCGAGCCTTGGGGCCGGCGGCGCAGCATGCTGGCGGCGCTGGCGCTGTCGCTGGTGGTGGTTCCCTTCTGGGCGTTTGGGGGCTCGCTCTGGATGCTGGCCGGGGCCGCCATCCTGATGCAGGCTGGCGTCCAGGGCGCCTGGGGCATTATTCCCGCGCATTTGAACGAGTTGGCGCCGGACGCCGCGCGCGGCCTGCTGCCGGGCTTCAGCTACCAGATTGGCATTCTGATCGCCGCCCCCACCAGCAACATTGAGTACGCCCTGCGCGACCACTTCGGCTATGGGCGCGCCATGGCCGGCTTCGAGCTCGCCATCATCGTCGCCGTCGCCATCGTCATCGCGCTCGGGAGCGAGCGCACCGGCCGGGATTTCTTGGGAGCGGAAGCGCCGGCGAGCGGCTCTATCCGAGCCGAATCGGCGACTTCGCCATGAAGTAGAACGCCGCCGCCACGATCACCACCATCACCACGCCGACCGCCTGCCAGCGCCGGGTCTGGGCCTCGGTGAGCGGCGGGTCGTCGCCGACAATCATGCCCAGGCCGAAGCCGGAGGCGAGGCCGCCAATGTGGGCGAAGTTGTCCACGCCGGGGATGACGAAGCACAGGATCAGCGCATAAATCGCCCAGCGCACCGCCACGCTCCGCAGCTCCCGCCCGTGCGCGGTGTGGCTGCGGCGCACGCCATAGGCGATCATCACCCCCAGGATGCCGAAGATGGCCCCGGAGGCGCCCAGGCTGAAGTTGCCGAAGTAGCTGGAGACGAAATAGCCGAACACGCCGGTGGCGAGATAGAAGAATAGATACTTCGCCCCGCCGTAGAACGACTCCACCAGCGGGCCAATGTCGTACAGCGCCCACATGTTGAAGCCAATGTGCAGCAGCCCCTCGTGCAGAAAGCAGGCCGTTATCCAGCGCCAGTACTGGTGCGTGCCCACGACGAACGCCAACGGCAGACTTTCCCCCAGGCGCATGGTGGCGGCCTGACTGGGGTGGCCGAACAGGTTGGTCAGGATCGAGGTGCCGCTGACGGCGTACTCGATGATGAACATGACCAGGTTGGCCAGAATCAGGTAGCCGGTGACCGGGATGGTGGGAGCGGCGCGGCGGGCGATGCGGCGCACCGGGCCGCTGGCTTGGAGGCGCTGACCGCAGTAGGGGCACTCGTGCGCGCCCGCGGAGATGAGCGCCCGGCAAGCCGGGCACATGCGGGTGGCGGCGGTCACCGCCTGCTGGGTCTGGCGCGCGCCCGCCTTCCAGGCCTGGAACTTGTTCATCCAGCGGTTCAGTTTGAACCGCATTTTAGGCGACAGCGGCATCGCTCGGCTAGCCGACGCGCTCGATGCGCACCTGCTCGATGGTCACCGGCGTGCGCGGCCGGTCGCGGGCGTCGCGCGGGGTCTGCGCGATCTTTGCCACCACGTCGTAGCCTTCCACCACCTGGCCGAAAATCGAATGCTTGCGGTCGAGCCAGGCGGTCGGCGTCACGGTGATGAAAAACTGTGAGCCGTTGGTGCCCGGGCCAGCGTTGGCCATGGAAAGCATGCCCGGCTCTTTGTGGCTCAGCGAGGGGTGAAACTCGTCGGCAAAGCGGTAGCCGGGGCCGCCGGTGCCGGTGCCCAGCGGGTCGCCGCCCTGAATCATGAAATCGGGGATGACGCGGTGAAACACCAAGCCGTCGTAAAAGCGGCGCTTGGCTTTGCCGCCCGATTTCGGGTCGGTAAATTCCTTGCTGCCTTCGGCAAGGCCGGTGAAGTTGGCCACGGTCTGAGGCGCTTCGGCCTCGAACAGGCGGGCGGTGAAGTCACCCAGGGTGGTGGAGAAATGCGCGTAAAGTCCGGGCGAAAGCGGCATAGATGTTAGTCTAGCAAACAGCCGCCATGCCCATTCGCAACGTTATTATTCTTGGTTCCGGCTGCGCCGGACTGACCGCCGCCATCTACTGCGCCCGCGCCGGGCTGCAGCCGCTGGTGGTGGAGGGGCGCGAGTCCGGGGGCCAGCTCAGCCTCACCACACTAGTGGAGAACTTCCCCGGCTTTCCCACCGGCATCCAGGGCCCGCAGTTGATCGAAAACATGCGCGAGCAGGCGGCGGCGTTCGGGGCCGAGTTCGCCGCAGGCGACGTGGTGGCGGCGCGGCTGGGGCAGGCGCCGCTCGAGCTGGTGCTGGAGGAGGAGGGGGCGGCGGCGCTGCAGACGCGAGCGCTGATCGTCGCCAGCGGGGCGCGGGCGCGCTGGCTCGACCTGGCGAGCGAGCAGGCGCTGATCGGCCACGGGGTCTCAAGCTGCGCCACCTGCGACGGCTTCTTTTTCCGCGGCAAGGACATTATCGTCGTGGGCGGCGGCGATTCGGCCATGGAGGAGTCGCTGTTCCTGACCCGTTTCGCCAGCACGGTGACGATCGTGCATCGGCGTGACGAGTTCCGCGCCTCGAAGATCATGCTGGACCGCGCGCGGAAGCACGAGAAGATCCGCTGGGTCACCAACGCCGCCATCACCGAAATCATGGACGTGGCCAAAAAAGAGGTCAGCGCCGTGCGGCTGCGCTCGACCGACGGGCGCGACCGGCAATGGGAGATGCCGATCAGCGCCGTGTTCCTCGGCATCGGCCACGTGCCCAACACGAGCTGGTGCGCCGGGCAACTGACGACCGACCCGGACGGCTACCTGGAGACCCACAACTACGTGTACACCAACGTTGCCAGCGTGTTCGCCTGCGGCGATGTGCAAGACCGGCGCTACCGGCAAGCGATCACCGCCGCCGGCAGCGGGTGCATGGCGGCGATCGAAACTGAAAAGTTTCTGGCCCACGGGGAATAGAGCCGCATTGCCCGGCGCGGGCCCCTGCCCCTGCTCGGCTGAGACACTCGCAGCGCCGCGCCCGCACTCGAAGGGCAGTGGAGCGCCGGCCCGGGGCTCGTCGAGCCCAAGGGGGCGCGAGCGGCCTATCGCTACGGCAGAATCACAGTTGCTGTAGTTACGCGAACTGCCGCATGGCGCCGGCCGGCGGCCGGCGCGCGGGTCGGCGACCCGCCCCACGGGAGGTGGCGCCAATCGGAAGGCTGCTAGTTTTGCCACACCTACTTTGATTCGGCCCTGAAAGGGGGGCCGCACCGCTTCGTTTACCGGGAACGGAAACGCATGCGTTTGCCCGGTTGGAGTTCCGTGGCCCTTCGCGCCGATTATGCCCGCAGTTCAAACGGCACGACTCCCGCGAGCGGCTTTGCGCGCCTGCTTTGCCCGCAGGGCAATGGGGTGCGCCCCCCGCGATGCGCCCTGCTCCCGGCCATTGATAATTTTCTGGCGGCGGAAAATCAGTTAGGAGCTGCCCCATGCCCAGCGACGCCCGCCAGCACGCCCACGATCTCATCGACCGCATGGCGCCCGTCCAGGTCGCGGCGGTCGCCAACCTGCTCGAAGCCATGCATGACCCCGTCGCCCGCGCCTTGGCCGAGGCCCCGATTGACGATGAGCCGGTGAGCGCCGAGGAGGACCGCCCCTCCCGTGCTTCCCGCGCGCACCTCGCTTGGCCAGCCGGCTTCCGGCGCGCGCGGCGTTGCCGGCTTCAGCGTTGCCGGTTGGTGGCGACGGCGCGGGCGGGGGTGGCGACGGTGGCGGGAGCGGCGTCGAGCTGGTACATGAGGGCGTAGGTGGCGATCCAGTGGGTTTCGAGGTAGCCGGCCTCGTCGAGGGTTTTGTAGCCCTGGACGGCGTGGATGGAGGCCAGGCGCCTGAGCACGGGAATGCGGGGATCGTTGGGCGGAAGCGCCTGCACAATGGTGAGCATGGCGGCGGCGCGGGAGAAGGCGAGGCCGACGAGGTGGCTTTGGCCGGCCATCTGGTCGGGCTTCATCTTGCTGGGGTCGAAGGGCTGGAGCAGCGGGCGGAAGGCGGGGCTGTAGAGCGACGGCAGGAAGTTGTTCAGCCAGCTCACGTACTGGGCGGCGGGCAGGACGTGAGTCATGAGCGCGCCCTCGACCAGGCAGGGCGAGAGGAAGGAAACACCGGCGGGCTCGTAGCCGGTGGGGCACTGGGCGTCGCCGGCGTAGAAGCGGCGGCTGGTGGCGAACACGGCCTGGTGCAGGGCGGCGTCGTGGTCGGCCTCGGTGTAGGGCAGCACCAGGTCCATATCGAAGGCGGTGTTGGGGTGGACGCCGGTGCGGACGGGAGTGGGGAGCTGGGTGAAGTAAGTCGTCAGGTTCTTGGAGAAGAACTGAGCGAGGGGGGCCATGTTGGCGGCCCATTTTTTGGCGTCGGGGTCGTTCCACTGCAGCAGGCTGCCGTAAAGTTTGAGCAGCCAGGCCTGGCCGTAGGGGCGCTCGAAGCTTTTCGAGGCCTGGAAGAACTTGAGCTCGCCTTCGAGGTTGGACTTGCCCAGATGGGCGTTGAGTTTTTCGCGGATGAGGGTGGCGACGGGGAGTTGTGGGAAGCGCTGCAGGAGGGTGACGAGCGTCCAGGTGGAGTTGACGGCGGAGTGCCAGTCGTAGCAGCCGTAGAAGGCGCGGGCCTTGCCGTAGCCGCCGAGCAGGCGGGTGGCGCCCTCGGACTGCCAGAGGTAACCGCCGCGGCGGCCGCCGGCGGCCTGGAGGTTGTCGAGGCAGGAGAGCGGATAGGCGGCGAGGGTCATGGCCTCGATTTCGGTTAGCGCCGGCGCGGAGGCCTGGGGCAGCGAAGCGAGCAGGGCCTGGGTGCTGTGGAGCGCGGCCGGGGCGGCGGCAGGCGCCGCGGAAGCGGTGGCGGCGGCGCCCGCCCCCGCCGGGGCGGCGGTGCAGGCG
>JBOGKJ010000100.1:0-4216 GCA_050745565.1 Terriglobales bacterium
CGGCCGCCCTTCGGGCCGCGGCCCGCAGCGACGCCGGCGCGGTTGCGACCGCGGCCGCGTGGCGATAGTCGGTCGCGGCCTCCGCCCAGCGCCCATCGATCGCCTCGATCTCTCCCAGGTCGTACCAGACGCGTCCGAGCGGGGCGCGATTGAAGCCGGGGGCGCCAGCGGTCGCGCGCCGGAGCACGCTCTGGTCCTGGCGCTCGGCGGCCTGGTGGTTGCCACTGGCCTCGAGCGCCTCGCCCGCCTCAATCGCAAACAGCACGTTGCGCGGATATTGCGTGCTGAGCCCGAGCAGGATGGGCGCGGCCTGGCGGTTCAGCCCGTCGCGCCGGTCCACGACGGCGAGCAGCACGCTCGCGTCGGTGCGCGCGCGTTCGCCGTGTGCGGCCACATCGGCGATCAGGCGCCGCCCCTGTTCCTTGTTGCCGCGGTAGCCGACCACGGAAGAAAGCAGGCGCGCGCTCCAGGGAAGACTTCCGGCCACATAGCTCTGCACGCCCAGAATCAGCTCGGGGTCCACGAACTCCGGTTCCAGCTTCACGGTGCGGCTGGCCTCGGCGCGGGCGTGTTTGGCGTCGCTGAGCGCCGGCCACCAGGCGTGCTCGAGCGAGAACTTCTCGTTGGCGAGCATGGCCCAGGCGACGGCGAGGTCATAGTGGGCGTGAGCGTCGCCGGCATGGGTGGCGAGCCGGTCGCGCGCGCAGGCGAAGGCACGCCGGTTGGCGCGGTCGAAGGCGGTAAGCGCGGCCGGCGAGGCCTGAAGCCGCTTGCGGCCCAGAAAGGCGTTGCCCTTGCCGTAGAGCGTGGTTTCGAGCTCGCCGGTGCGGTACATTTCCTGATAGAGCAGCGCCTGGGCGAGATGGTTCCAGGCGGCGGCGGCATCGGGCGTGAGCTGGGTCTCCTGGGTGAAGATGGCGATGGCCTGCGGGTACTCCAAGTTATAGAAATGCTGGAGCCCGCTTGCGGTCAGCTCCGCCGCGCTCTGCGCTGGCGCTGCCGCCACCAGCGCCAGCAGCATCCACCCCAGCCCTCGCGCACCCATCCCTTCACTCTATCGCAATGAGGCAATGAGGCAATTTGGACGGGTGAAGGCGCCGGCGGCGCGTTCACCGAGCCGAGCGGGCCCGCATTGCCGCCAAGCCAATTACGGCCGCAGCCCTTGCCCCCGGGGCCCCCGAGGCGCATGCGCCTTGGGGTGAGGCCCCCGGGGCCCCAAGCGCCGGTGGGAGCAGCGGGAGGGCGTCCTGAGCAGGGCGGCCGCGCCGCCTCGCGCGCCAGCGGCCGGCACCGACTGCCGCTCCGCCCCGCCGCGCGGCCCGCACGGGCATGCCGGGCGTGGCATGTTGGGCAGCGCGGATGCAATTCCGGTTGCAACCGGCGGGCAGCTTTATATAATCAGCGGCAGCCTATTTCCGGAGGTCGTTATGTCCACTCGCCCTTATCGCGCCCTAGCCAGCCTTGCCGCCTGCGCCGTGTTTGCGGTGGTTGCCGTCGCCCAGAGCCCCGCCATCGGCGCCGTTCCGGTCGCGACCCAGTTCAGCGGCCTGCACTTCCGCTCGATCGGGCCGGCCTCCATGTCGGGACGCATCACCGACTTCACCGCGCTCGAGTCGAACCCGGCGATCTTTTATGTCGCCTCTGCCCACGGCGGGTTGTGGAAGACCACCGACGGCGGAGCCACCTTCACGCCGGAGTTCCAGCAAGACGGCCTGATGTCGGTGGGCGCGGTGGCGATGTCGCAGCGCGACCCCAACCTGGTGTGGGTGGGAACGGGCGAGGGCAACAACCGGCAGAGTATTTCCTGGGGCGATGGCATCTGGAAATCCACCGACGGCGGCAAGACCTGGAAGAACATGGGCCTCGGCCATTCCTATCACATCAACCGCATCGTGATTGATCCGAACGACGACAACACGGTGCTGGTCGCGGCTCAGGGATCGCTGTTTGGGCCCGGCGGCGACCGCGGCGTCTACAAGACCACCGACGGCGGCTCGAGCTGGAAACTGGTGCTCAAGGGCGACGAAAACACCGGCGCCAACGATATCGCCATGTCCGCCGCCAATCCCAAGGTCCTGTACGCCTCCACCTTCCAGCGGCGGCGCAGTCAGTGCTGCTTCAACGGCGGCGGCCCCGGCAGCGCCATCTGGAAATCCAGCGACGGCGGCGACACCTGGACCAGGCTCGCCGGGGGCGGCCTGCCGTCGGGCCCCCTGGGGCGCATCGCGCTCGCCGTCTACCGGCACAGCGAGAACCTGGTTTACGCCGAAATCGAGGGCAACGATCCCGCCCGCGGACGCGGCGGCGCGGACGCCGCCGGCCGCGGCGGTGCGGCGGCGGCCGGGCGTGGCGCGCCGGCCACGGCCACCGGCATCTACCGCAGCGACGATGGCGGAGCCACCTGGCGCAAGTTCGCCGATCCCGACAACCGGCCGATCTACTTCAGCCAGGTGCGGATTGATCCCAACAACCCCGATCATGTGCTGGTGGCGAGCGTGCGGCTCTATCTGTCCACCGATGGGGCGCGCAGCTTCAGGCCGATTGACACCTCCGAGCACGACGACAAGCACGCCATCTGGTGGGATCCGCGCAACTCCAACCACCTGCTGATCGGCACCGACGGCGGCGCCTACACCACCTGGGACATGGGTCACACCTGGATCTGGTACCCGAACCTGCCGGTCGGGCTGTTTTACCACGTGGGCTTCGACAATGCCGAACCCTACAACGTCTGTGGCGGCATGCAGGACAACTATGATTGGTGCGGGCCCAGCGCCGTGCGCACCACCGGCGGCATCAGCAATGACCGCTGGCAGACGATTCAGGGCGGCGACGGCTTTGTGGCCATCATGGACCCGACCGACAACCGCACCGTGTACAGCGAGACCCAGGACGGCGCCACCATGCGGCATGACCGCGTCACCGGCGAATCCAAAAGCATCCGGCCGTCGCCGCAGAACGTGGTGAATGCCGGCGTGGGCGAGCCAGGCTGCGACAAGCCCGCCGCCGCCCCTGCGGGTGGACGCGGTGGCAACGCCGCCCCCTGCGCGCCCTACCGCTTCAACTGGGATACGCCCATGGTGTTCTCGCCCCACAGTGCCGGCGTGCTCTACATCGCCGGCAATCACGTCTTCCGCTCCACCGATCGCGGCGACTCCTGGACCGCCGTCAGCCCCGACCTCACCACCGATGCCGACCGCGAGCAGATTGAGACCATGGGGGTGAAGGGCAGCGACGTTCATATCGCCAAAAACGATGGCATCTCGGCCTGGCCCACCATCGTCAGCTTCGCCGAGTCGCCCAAGCAGCCCGGCCTCTACTACGCTGGCACCGACGACGGCACCGTGAGCGTTTCGCGCGACGGCGGCAAGACCTGGGACAAGACGCTGGCCACGCGCATGCCCGGCTTCGTTCCCGGCGGCTGGGTCTCGAAGGTGCTGCCCTCGCGCTACGACGCGGCCACCGTGTACGTCACCAGCGATGCGCACCGGCTCAACGACTACCAAACCCATATCTGGGTGAGCCACGACTTCGGCGCAACCTTCACGTCGCTCAACGGCAACCTAAGCGGCCAGGTCATCAAGACCCTCACCGAAGACCAGCGCAACCCGGACGTGCTCTACGCCGGAGCCGAAACCGGCATCTTCCTCACCTTGGACCGCGGCCAGAGCTGGCAGCGGCTCCAGGCCAACCTCCCCACCGTGCGAGTCGATGAGATCACCATCCAACCCCGCGACAACGCCATGCTGATCGCCACCCACGGGAGGGCGATCTGGATCCTCGACCACCTCGCCCCCATCCAGGAGTTCGCCGCGGCGCAGAAGGCCGAGGCGCATCTGTTCACGCCCGACCCGGCGCTCGAATGGAAACCGTTCCAGGACAAAAACGAGGAGTTCTGGGCCCATCAGTACTTCATGGGCGAAAACCCGCCCAAGGAAGCGGTGATTCAGTACGACCTGACAGCGGCGACGGAGAACGCCTCGCTCACCATTACCGACGCCGTCGGCCAGCGCCTGCGGACCCTGGCCCTGACCGGCGCCCGCCTGCATGCCGGCATCCAGACTGCCTGCTGGGACTTCCGCGTTGAGCCGCTGCCCGCGACCGCCGCGGCTGCCGCCGGCCGTGGTGGTCGCGGCCGCGGGGGCCGTGGCGCCAACGGCCCCGCCTGGAACGACCCGCAGCCCGCCCCGGGCTATTCGGCCTCAGACCCCTGCGC
>JBOGKJ010000101.1:0-4590 GCA_050745565.1 Terriglobales bacterium
CCCGGCTACGCCGGGCATCCCGCTTGGGCTCGCGCCGGCAGGGGGCCCGGTGAACCCAAGGGGGGGCGAGCGGCATGGTTGGAAGGGAGCCGCGCCGCTTCGTTTATCGGGAGCGGTGAAAGCGCCACCGGTGCTTTCAGCCCGTTTGGAATTCCGCGGCCCTTCGCGCCGATTTTGCCCGCGGTGCAAACAGCGCGACTCCCGCGACAGGACGCTCTCCCGATGCTCCCGCCCCAAGGCGCAAGCGCCTTGCGGGACCCGATGATCGGGCGGCGGCCGGAATTCGCTTGGCGGCAACGCGCGCCCGCCCGGCTCGGTGAACGTGCCACCGGCGCCTTCGCCCGTCCACGTTGCCTTGTTACGCGCAGGCAGGGCCGGGGAGTCGCAAGGGCCGCGCCAGCTTCTTTCCCCAAGGGCGCAAACGCACGCGTTGGCCCCTTCGGAATTCCGCTGCGCTTCGCGCCGACTCTGCCCGCGCGGCGAAAGGCGCGCCCCCCGCGCGGGGGTGCAGTAAAAGCGGCGAACCCAGCTCACCCGCGCACGTCCACGCTGCCGTATGACACCAACAAGCTTCCTGTGGTGGGCTGGCCAAAGTTGGTCGTGGCGGGTTGAAACACGCTCAGCAGCAACTGATTGTTGAGACGCGAAATCAATTGGGCGTCGGCGTGGCCGGCAAGCACCTCGTAGCTGTACACATGTCCGGTGGCATCAATTTGCGCCTCCACCAGCACCGAGCCATCGACGCCATAGTTGGAGGCCAACGCCAGGCGCGGAGGCGTGGCCGACTCACCCACGGCCACGTCCGGCCGCTGCGGATAAGCGGGCGCGTTGGTGTGCATGCCACCGGCGAGGGCTGAAAACAAGAATAGCGCCGCCGCCGTTCCCACCACCATGGGCAGGGCCAGCGCCTGGACCGCACTCGTCAGCCGCACCCGCCAGAACGCCCAGCGCTGGCCGCGGACGGCATAATGCGAGGCCTCGACCCGCAGCCGGATGGCCAACTCGGCGGGCGCGGAGCAGGCCGACAAGGCGCGCAACTGGCAACCCATCGCGCGGTAGGCTGCCAGGCGCGCGCCGCACTCCAGGCAACTCTCCAAGTGGCGCTGCAGCGCCTGGCCGCGCGCGCACTCCAGCTCGCCATCGAAATAGGCCGACAGGTCGGGCGCCCACTGGGCGCAAGCGGCGGCGTTGGACTTATCAGCCATGGACTTCGCTCCTCGCTGCCGCCCGGCCGGCGTTGAACCCGGCGGCCGCGACCTTGGCCGGGGCGCTGTTGTCGCACAGCCAACGCTGGCGCAGCATTTCTCTTCCCCGCAGCAGCCGCGACTTGACCGTGCCCACGCGCACGCCCACGATGGCGGCAATCTCGTCGTAGCTGAAACCCTCGACCTCGCGCAGCACCAGCACCGAGTGGAACGGCTCCGGCACCTGCTGCAGCGCGTGCTGCAACTGACGTCCCTGCTCCTCCCGCATCGCCTGGCTCAGCGGCGACTCGCCGCCATCGGGCAGCCGCTCCGCCCAGCTATCGCCGCTGGTGTCTTCGGCCTCGAGCGACATCTCCCGGCGCTTGTGGCGATGCCACCACCGGCGGTGATTGCTGGCCTCGTGCAGGGCAATTTGATAGAGCCAGGTCTTCACGCTGCTGCGGCCTTCAAAATGAGCGGCCGAACGGAATACCTTCAAAAAGACGTCCTGCAGGATGTCGCCGACGTCATCGGCCTGGCCGGTGAGCCGCAGGATGAAGCGATAAAGCGGCTGATGATACAGCGAAATCAAGTAGTTAAAGGCCTCGACCGAACCCGCACGCAGCTCCCGGGCCAAGGCCTGCTCGCCATAGGCGGCGGCATCGCCGGCCGGCGAAATGGCCATGGCGCCGGAGAATTGGAACGTAGTGTCAGGCGTGCTCATGACAACGGCCTTAGCTACCAATTTACTACGGATGCGTGCCTGAGGGTGTAGACGCCGGGCAAGGGGGGAATGTTCCTTGCCCGCATTTCTCGCGAAATGCGGGCAGCCGTTAGGCGCTAGCCATTAGCCGTTAGCCATTAGCCATTAGCCGTTAGCCGCTAGGATTTGGGCCGCATCGGCGGTGAGATCACGGGGGGTGGGTTGCAGCCGCAGGCCATTTGGCGGGTCAGGAGGTGGGGGGCAGGTCGCGTTCCAGCAGTTTGGCTTCGCGGAACATGACGTAGCTGGCGGCCGCGTGGGCGATCACCACACCCGGCCAGCCATCCCGGAAGCCTTGCTTGAGCAAATAGCTGCGCAGGAACACCAGCGGCGGGGTCAGGGCCAGGCGGAGGCGCGAGCCGCGCCGTCCGGCGCGGTGGCGCGCGGCGGAGGCGAGGTCGGTGTAAGTGTTCATGATGGCAACGTGTTCGCGCAGGCTGCGCCGGGTGTAGTGCAGCATGTCCCCATCGAGCGGCTCGACCCGCCCCTGGACCTTGGGGGCTTCATGGGGCGGCTCGCCCGCCCACTGGGTGAGGGCGCGGCGGTAGAGCCGGGTTTGGCGGTTGGGGTACCAGCCGGAGTGGCGGATCCAGCGCCCCAGGTACCAGGCGCGCCGGGCCATGGAGTAGCCGTCGGCGGCGGGGCCGCGCTGGCGCAGGCGCTCGATGGCGGCGATCAACTCGGGCGTGAGGCGCTCATCGGCGTCGAGGGTGAGCACCCAGTCGTGGGTGCAAAGCGAGTCGGCGTAGTTGTGCTGCGCGCCATGGCTGGCAAAGGGATGGGAGATGACGCGGTCGGTGTAGCGGCGGGCGATCTCAACCGTGTGGTCGGTCGAGAATGAATCCACGACGAGGATTTCGTCGGCCCAGCGCAGGGTGTCGAGCGCGGCCGCAATGTTATCCTCCTCGTTGAAGGTGTTGATGCGGGCCGTGATCTTCACTCGTTCAGCTTACCGTTGCGGGCTCGCCGCCGCCACCGTGCTCGCGTTGGCGGTTGTCTGGCGCGCGACGACGGCCCCGGCGCCGGCGCCGGCGGCGGCGGCCTACAGCGTGAACTGCAGCACCACCAACGGCGCCTTCACCGTGCAGGTGCATCGGGGGTGGGCGCCGCGCGGCGCCGACCGTTTTCATGCGCTGGTTCAGGGGGGCTATTACACCGGCAACGCGTTTTTCCGGGTGCTGCCGGGCTTCGTGGTGCAGTGGGGTCTGAGCCCCACGGCGGCGCTGAGCCAGGCGTGGAGCAAGCGGCCGATCGCGGATGATCCGGTGCGGGAGTCGAACTTGCGGGGGCGGATCAGCTTCGCCGCGCGCGGCCCCAACACGCGCTCCACGCAGGTGTTTGTGAACCTGGGCAACAACCAACGGCTGGACCGGCTGGGATTTGCGCCCTTCGGCGAGGTGACGGCAGGGCTGGACGCGCTGGCGCACATGGCCGCCGATTACGGCGAGATGGCGCCGGCGGGGCATGGCCCGGACCCGCGGATGATCCTCAAGTCGGGGGCGGCGTATTTAACCCGGAACTTCCCCCGGCTGGACGTGATCTATAGCTGCAAGGTAATCGAGTGACGATGGCCATGTTGGTGGCGGGGCTGTTCGGCCTGGTGGCCGGCAGCTTCCTGAGCCTGTGCGTGTACCGGTTGCCGCGGAGCCTGTCGGTGGTGTACCCGGGCTCGAGCTGCCCGCGTTGCGGGCATCGTCTGGCGGGCTGGGAGAATATTCCGGTGGTGAGCTATCTCGGGCTGCGGGGGCGCTGCCGCGGCTGCCGGGAGGCGATCGGGTGGTGGTACCCGGCGCTGGAGCTGGCCACGGCGGCGTTGTTCGCCTGGAGCTGGTGGCACAGTGGCGGAGGCGTCGAGTTTGTGCGCGAGGCGTTTTTCCTGGCCTGTCTGGCGGCGCTGGCCGCGACCGACCTGGACTGCCGGCAATTGCCCGACGAGTTGACGCTGGGCGGCTGGGCGGTGGGCCTGGCGCTGGCGCATTGGACCGCGCTGGGCCTGCGGCAGGCGCTGATGGCGAGCGTGGCGGGCGCCGGGCTGCTGGCGGCGGTTGGGCTCGGCTACCAGCGCTGGCGCGGGCGGCAGGGGGTGGGGTGGGGGGACGTGAAGATGCTGGGGCTGCTGGGCGCCTACCTGGGCGTGGCGGGAGGGCTGGTGGCGCTGGTGCTGGCGGCGATTGCGGGCGCGGCGGCAGGGCTGGCGCAGGCCGGCGGGGTGCTCATCGGGCGGCGGCGGCGGGGCCGGAGCTGGCGGCGGGCGCGCGAAGCCAGCCGGGTGTATCTGGGGCACGCCGCGCTGCCCTTCGGGGTGTTCCTGGCGGCAGCGGCGGCGGTGGCGCTGGCCTGGGGTCCGCTGCTCTGGCGCGCCTGGGCGCGTTGAGCCGCCCGCGGCCAGCCGGCCGGGAATGAGCTAGTGCAGTGCGTCAGAGACGGGCGCGGGCACCTGCCCGGCTACGTGGCGCCGGCCGGCGGCCGGCGCGCGGGTCGGCGACTCGCCACACGGGAGGTGGCGCCGGTCGGAAGGCTGCTAGTTTTGCCACACCTACGTTGATTCGGCCCAGGGGGGGGCCGCGCCGCTTCGATTGCCGGGCGCGGGCCCCGGCTAAGCCGGGCATCCCGGTTGGGCTCGCACCGGCCCGGGGCCCGGTG
>JBOGKJ010000102.1:0-4337 GCA_050745565.1 Terriglobales bacterium
CCGGCATGGGCTGCGGCCGGAATTCGCTTGGCGGCAACGCGCGCCTACTCTGCTCAGGGCGCGTCAAAGTTGCGACGTCAGGCGACGGAGAACATTGCCAGCTGCCCGCCACCGAGGCAGGCGACAAGGCTGTACTCAAGGCAGGTGGCGAAGCTATGGAACGCCAGGTCAAGGGTGGCTTCACCCACCAGTTTGAGGTCGGAGGTGCGCCAGATGCGGAGCCGGTTATAGGGCTCGTTGGCGTCCTCCTTCATGCACAGGAAGAACTCCGAGCCCAGGCCGAAGCCCAGCACCGGCAGGGTGTTGGCCTCCAGCGGTAGCAAGTTGGCCTCGACGCCGGTTTCAACGTCAATGAGGGCGACATGGCGTTCGTTGTTCTTGAAGTCCACCATCTCGCAGGCCAACAGTTTGCCGTCGGGCGAGAGGGCGTGCACGCCGGCGCCGATGCCCAGGTCGAGGTTGCCAATGGCGTGGCCGGCGCCGTCCAGGCGCAGCAGGCGGAATTTGCGGAAGATCAGCTCGGCGCCCTCGATTTGCTGTACGCTGCCCACCGTCTCGCGCGCGAACACCGCAAGACCGCTGGCGCCGTGCGCCAGGTCCAGTACCCGCAACTGCTCCAGCGGCTGCGGTGCCAGCGCCTGGCGGGGTTCGCACCGCGCCATGGCGATGGCCGAGCCGGCGTTCCAGAAGAGCCTTACACCGTCGGGCGCAAAGGCCATGGCTTCGACCGGCTGAGGCTCGGCCACCGACCAGAGTGACTGGCCGGTGGCGGCGTCGAAAAGTTCGACGCGGCCCTGGGTGGCGGGATGGTTGTCGCCCACGTTGGCGGCGGCAATATAGCGGCCGTCGGGGCTGAAGCGGAGCCGGGCCAGGAATTCCGGGAAATGGAACTCGGCACGCGTCTCACCGCCCTCGACCGCATAGGTGCGGAAGTGCTTGTGGCCGATGGCGACGACGGCGCCGTCGGGCGAGAAGGCCAGGCGTGAGAGCAGATACTCCTCCACCGGGAGCGTGCGGACAGGTTCTAGAGTCATCATTCGGGGAGCAGGCGGGCCACGGCCACGCCGTCGCGGAGGGGTAGGATCACGGTTTCAAGCCGCGGGTTGGCGTAGAGGGCGCGATTAAGTTCGGCAATGGCGCGCGCTTCCGCCGTAGCCGCCGCGCCCGCCGGCGTACACACCTCGCCGCGCCAGAGCACGTTGTCGGCGACGAACAAACCGCCCGGGCGCAGGCGTGGCAGCGACAGGCGCAGCGCCTCCGGATATTGAGGCTTGTTAAGGTCGCAAAAGATGACGTCGAAGCTGCCGGGCGTGGCGGCGAGCTGCTCGAGGGCGTCGCCCTGCAGAATGTGGATGCGACCGGCGAGGCCGGCACGCTCGAAGTAGCCGGCGGCCTCGCGCGCGTTGGCGGCGCTGGAGTCGGTGTAGAACACTTCCCCGCCCTCGCCCACCGCGTCGGCCCACCACAGCGTCGAGTAGCCGATGGCCGAACCCAGCTCAAATACCCTCTGCGCCCGCGCGAGCACCGCCAACTGGTGCAGCAGGCGCGCCACCACCGGCCCCACGATCGGAATGTCGCGCCGCCCGGCCTCCGCCTCCATCGCGGCCAGCACCGCCGAACGCGCCGGCAGCAACCTGTGCAGATATTGTTCGACTTCCGGCGCGGTGATCACAGCGTCTGCCCTGGCTTCAAGTCCACCAGCTCACACGGCGTGCCCGCCGCCGCCAGCAGCTTCTTCAGTTCCGCGGGCGTGCCGGTCAGCACCGGCCAGGTGCCGTAATGGTTGGGGTGGACCGAGGGCACCCCCAGCAACCGGCAGGCGTGCGCGGCCTCGCGCGGATCCATGGTGAAGAAGCCGCCGATGGGCAGCAGCGCGATCTCGGGCCGGTAGATCTCGGCCAGCAGCTTCATGTCCCCGAACACGGCCGTATCGCCGGCGGCGTACACCCGCAGGCCCTCGGAAAACTCGATCATGAACCCGGCGGCTTCACCCAGATAGAGCGAGTTCCCATCCTCTTCCAGGCTGGAGGAATGGTCGGCGTGGACCATGGTGATCTTGGCGCCGCCGAGCTCAATCGTTCCGCCTTTGTTACCAGCGACGATCTGCTCCTCCGCCACTCCCTGCTTGACCAGGTAGCGGCCCAGCTCGATCATCGCAACCACCTTCGCCTTGCTGCGCCGCGCGAGCGGTGCGGCGTCGCTGATGTGGTCGTTGTGGCCATGGGTGAGCAGGATGAAGTCGGCCTGCGACGGGTTCTTTTCATTCTCCGGGCAGAGCGGGTTCGGAGTCAGGAACGGATCCAGATAGAACGTCTTGCCTCCCGAACGGAAGCGATAGGTCGCGTGTCCCAGCCAAGTGATCTGAACGCCATGCAAATTGTGCATGGGTTAAGTTTAGCAATTAGCGATTAGCAATTGGCTGAAGGCGCGACAGCCGGGGCACTCGGGGGTGAGCTCGCGGCTGAGGCCGCGCCACCATGGCGCCGGACATGCTTTGGCGGGCGTCCCAGGGCCCGTGACCGGGGCTAATTGCTAACAGCTAATTGCTAACCGCTCTTCACAGGTACATGCCGCCGTTGACCGCGAGGGTGTGGCCGGTGATGTAGCTGGCGGCGTCGCTGGCGAGGAAAACCACGGCGGCGGCGACTTCGGCTTCGGCGCCGATACGGCCCATCGGAATGCGCGTGAGCAGTTGTTCGGCGGCCTTTTCTCCAAGCGCGGCGGTCATGTCGGTGGCGATGAAGCCGGGGGCAACGGCATTGACGGTGATCTGGCGGGAGGCGACCTCAAGCGCCAGCGCCTTGGTGAAGCCGATCAGGCCGGCCTTGCTGGCGGCATAGTTGGCTTGGCCGGGGTTGCCGGACTGACCGACGACGCTGGAGATGTTGATGATGCGTCCCCAGCGCTGGCGCACCATGCCCGCAAGGGCTGCCTGGCTGCAGAGGAAGGCGGCGGTGAGGTTGGTGGCGAGCACGGCGTCCCAGTCGGCGCGCTTCATGCGGAGCAGGAGCTGGTCGCGGGCGATGCCGGCATTGTTGACCAGGATGTCGAGGCGGCCAAAGTGGGCCTGGGTTTGCTGAACGGCGGCGCGAACGTCAGCGTCTTGAGTGACGTCGAGAGGCAGGGCGAGCGCACCGGCGCCGCACGCGGCGGCGACGGCCTGGAGTTTTTCCTGGTTGCGGGCGGCAAGCGCCAGGCGGTAGCCGGCCTGGGCCAGCGCCAGCGCGATGGTGCGGCCGATGCCCTGGGAGGCGCCGGTGACGAAGGCCACGCGGCTGGGGTGTAGGGTGGGTGCGTCGGGCATAGGGGTCAAGCGGTGGCGAGCGCGGCCAGGGTTTTTTCCAGTGAGGCGGCGTCCTCGACGTTGAAGCAGAGGGCGGCGCGGTCAATGCGGCGCATCAGGCCGCTAAGCACGCGGCCGGGGCCAACCTCGATAAAATGGGTCACGCCGCGCTCGATCAGCCCGCGCATGGAGCGCTCCCACTGCACCGGGGCGGTGACCTGGCGGATGAGCGCGTCGCGGGCCTCCTCGGCGCCCTCAATCAATTCGGCGTCGACGTTGGTCATCAGCGGCAGGTTGAGCTCGTTGAAGAAGGTGTTCCAGAGGTCCCACTGCAGCGCTTCCTGGGCGGGGGCCATGAGGGCGCAGTGAAAGGGGGCGCTGACCGGCAGCGGGACGGCGCGGCCGCCGCGGGCGGCAGCGAGCTCGACCGCGCGCGCGACCGCCTCGGTGTGGCCGGCGATGACGATCTGGCCAGGGGCGTTGAAGTTGGCACAACTGCAGACTTGGCCGCCGGCGGCTTCGGCGCAGAGGGCGGCGACCGCGTCCGGCGCGAGGCCGAGCACGGCGGCCATGGCGCCGACGCCGGTCGGCACGGCTTCCTGCATGAGCTCGCCGCGGCGGCGGACGACTTTGACGGCATCCTTGAAGTCCATGCCGCCGGCGGCGACCAGAGCGGCGTATTCGCCCAGGCTGTGACCGGCGACGAAGGCCGCGGTGATGCCCTGCCCGGCGAGGACGCGGGTGGCGGCCACGGCCACGGTGAGGATGGCGGGCTGGGTGTTGGCGGTGAGCTTCAGCTCCTCCTCCGGGCCGGCAAAGCAGAGATCGGAGAGCGGACGCGGGGCGGCGTGCCCGGGCGCGGCCAGGGCGCCGAGTGCCTGGTCGGCGGCGGTGAAGACGGCCGCGGCGGCGGGAAAACGATCCGCCAGCTCGCGACCCATGCCGGCGTACTGGGAACCCTGCCCCGGAAAGAGATAGGCGATGTCAGGCATGAGAAGTGTCGAGCGGACCGGCGGGGTTCAACGGCGGCGGGGCCGCGGCGTCGAGGCCGCCG
>JBOGKJ010000103.1:0-1553 GCA_050745565.1 Terriglobales bacterium
ACGCCTTCGTCATCCTGGACGAGGCCCAGAACTCCACCCAGGAGCAGATGAAGATGTTCCTGACCCGCATGGGCTTCCGCTCCAAGATGGTCATCAACGGCGACGTCACCCAGATTGACTTGCCCCAGGGGCGGCGTAGCGGCTTGCTCGATGCGGTCGAGTTGCTGCGGCCGATTGACGGCATCGGCGTGGTCTACTTCGATGAGAGCGACGTGGTGCGGCACGCGCTGGTGCAGAGAATCGTGCGGGCCTATCAGGCGCGGGAGGCGGCGCAGTTGTCGCTGCTGCCGCTCGAGGGCGCGCCCGCGCGGTGAGCCCGCGGCCAGAGCGCGAAACGTGGGGGTCGCGCCGTTTGCACCGAGGGCGAAGTCGGCGCGAGAAGTCCACGAAAGTCCGCAGGGGTAAACGCCGCATCAGCGGCGTTTACCGCCCCCGGAAATCGAAGAGGCGCGTCCCCGGTCGGCTGGGGCTCCCGGAGGGTTCGAGCACCAGTGGCGCTCGAACGCCGGCCGAGCGTAAGCGGGCTCAGGGCGCCGGTGGCGCCCTGAGCGAAGCCGGGCGGGGGTCCGCGCCAATTAATACCCTGCGGACGTTCGTG
Source organism: Terriglobales bacterium (assembly GCA_050745565.1). Classification (GTDB taxonomy): domain Bacteria; phylum Acidobacteriota; class Terriglobia; order Terriglobales; family SCQP01; genus SCQP01. Next base: position 599 of record JBOGKJ010000103.1, read on the forward strand.
GTCGAGGCGGGACGCGCGCTCGGGCTGCGCGGCACCGTGAGCGTGCGGCTGATGGACGACGCCGCGATTCGCGCGCTGAACCGCCGCTTCCTGGGCCACGACTGGCCGACCGACGCGCTGTCGTTTCCATCGGCGCAGCGCCCGCACGTGGGCGATCTGGCGGTCTCGGTCGCGACCGCCCGCCGGCAGGCGCGCCAGCACGGCCACGCGCTCGACGTCGAGCTCCGCATCCTGCTGTTGCACGGCCTGCTGCACCTGGCGGGCTACGACCACGAGCGCGATCAAGGCCAGATGCGCCGCCGCGAGCGCGCCCTGCGCCGCCAGTTCGGCCTCCCGGCCGGCCTGATCGAGCGCAACGGCCCGCGGCGGCGTAAAATGAATCGGTAGATGGGCCGCACGCTGGAAATCCGCTGTCCGGACTGTGGCGCCCGCCTCCAGGTGGACGCCGAAACCGGCCTCGTGCTCGGGCATCAGCGCGCCCCCAGCCGCGGCCGCGATCTCGATTTGAGCCGCGCCCAGGAGCAATTGGGGCGCCAGGAGCAGGAGCGCGAGCGGCGTTTCCAGCAGTCGGTGGCGGATGAAAAAGGCCGCGACGAGCTGCTGGCGCGCAAGTTCGAGCAGAGCCTGGAACAGGCGAAACGCGACCCCGCGACGGGCAAGCCGCTGCGCGACTTCGACCTCGATTAGCGGGGAATCGGCGCCGCTTGCGCTGCTCAAATCGCGGGTGTCGCGCCGTTTGCACTGCGGGCAAAATCGGCGCGAAGGGCCGCGGAATTCCAACCGGGTGAAAGCGCCAGTGGCGCTTTCACCGTTCCCGATAAACGAAGCGGCGCGGCCCGACCTCTAGCCCGCATTTCTCACCAACCCAGCCGCTGCCACGCGCGGCATAGCGCGCCCGTCTAGAAAAATGGGCGGCGCAGCACCTGCCCTGGTGCCATCGTCCTCCAGACAGCGC
>JBOGKJ010000104.1:0-11330 GCA_050745565.1 Terriglobales bacterium
TGAAGACCTCGATCCGGCCGTCGTCCATCTGCACCGGAATGTTGACCGTGATCTCGCGCGCCGGTTGCGCCAGCATCTTGGCGATGCCTTCTTCCAGTTCCAACTTTTTGGCGGCAGTGGCAAAACGGGCGGCCTGCGCCGCCCAGGGATTGGTTTCCTTCGTATCGAGCGGTGGTTCAGCCGTCAGCGTGGGCATGCGTTTTCCTCGGTGAGCTACCAAAATCAGGTGCTCATCCAGTATAAGCGCCCATTTCGCGCCCCGACGGCGCCCCGTTTTCTGCCGCTGGCGGCTCCACGTCGGCGGCCTCCGCCCACTCCCAGCGCCCGCGCTCGGACAGCAACCGCTGCACCAGCCCGGTATGCAGCGCGTGTCCCGCCCGGTCCGCCACCACCTCAGCCTGCAGCGGCGCCCCCAGCAGTGCGAGGTCACCAATCAAATCCAGCATCTTGTGCCGCACGAACTCGTCCGGGAACCGCAGCGCCCCGTTGACCACCCGGGTCTCGTCCAGCACCACGGCGCTATCGAGGCTGCCGCCCCGAATCAGTCCCTGGCGCCGCATGGCCTCGAAGTCGCGCAGGAACCCGAACGTCCGCGCCGGCGCCAATTCCGTCCGGTAGCTTTCCGGCGTCAAATCCAGCGTCAAACGCTGCTCTCCGATGGCGGGATGGGGAAAGTCGATGCGGTAGTGCAGGCGGTACGCGTCGGCCGGGTAAATCCCGATGAATTTCTCCCCCTCCCGCAGCTCCAGCGCCTCGCGCACCCGCAGCAACCGCCGCGGCCGCGTCTGACGCCGCCGCCGCGCGGCCGCCAGCATCTCTACAAACGGCGCCGCGCTTCCGTCCAGAATCGGCAGCTCCAGGTTGTCAATCTCGCAGATGACGTTGTCGATGCCCGAGCCCACTAGCGCCGACAGCAAATGCTCGGTGGTGGAAATAAACACGCCCTTCTTCATCAGGCTGGTGGCGTAGCTCACCTTGGCGATGTTGGCGGCGCGTGCCTCAACCACAAACCCGTCCAGGTCGTGGCGACGGAAGGCGATGCCGCTGCCGGCCGGGGCTGGCAACAGCCGCAGACGCGCCCTCGTTCCACTGTGCAGCCCCACTCCCTCGCAGCTCACCGGGCGTGCAATGGTGGATTCGTTCGCCACGAACTTATGCTGACATACCCGCCCCCGCCCCCGTTGAATCTTTTTTTTCAGTGACTTACAAGCAACACTTGACCGCGAAAGTGTGTCTGTTTCACCACGAAAACCGCGGCTACAGCATCTCTGATTCCGCATCAGTCTCACGGTTGTGGCGGCTATCCACGATCACCGTGACCGGTCCATCGTTCACCAACTCCACTTGCATGTCGGCCTGGAACACGCCGGTTTCGACGCGCAGCCGCTGGCGCCGCAGCCCGTCCACGACGGCCTCATATAGCGGACGGGCCTGCTCGGGCGGCGCGGCGGAATCGAAGCTGGGCCGCAGCCCGCGCCGGGTGTCGCCCATGAGCGTGAACTGGGACACAGCCAGTACCGCGTCCCGGGCGGGATCGAGTGGCTGGTTCATCTTGCCCTCGGCATCGGCCATCAGCCGCAGCCCGGCCAGCTTGCGGCACACATACTCGACGTCGGCGGCGCTGTCGCCCCGCTCCACCCCGATCAGCACCAGGTAGCCCGACGCGATGGACGCCACCGTGTCCGCGGCCACGCGCACCGCTGCCCGGCGCACCCGCTGCACCACGGCCCGCATTTCAGTTGCCGGTGTCGCCCCCGCGCCGGCGCGGGCGAAAGTAAGCGGGCGGGGCCGGCCGGCGGCCCGCCTGCGGGTCGGCGACCCGCCCCACGCCGCCTGTGTCCGCTCGCTCGACCTGCGCCCGGGGCGCCGGCCCGCGCCAAGCTCTAGTGCACGCGGCCGGCATGGCCCTCGCCGCCGATCCGGCCCAGCGGCTTGCGGCTGGCGAACCCTTCCTGGGTGCCGTGCCAGTGCTCGATGGCGTTCTCGCCCTGCTTCCAGCACAGCAGGACCTCGGTGCCGTTCAGCAGGCAGGGGAAATCCAGCAGCCCTTGCTCCAAGTCCTTCAATTGCGCGCCGCTGGCCTGGATTTCGCCGATGGCGTCCTCGATGCGCTGGATCGCTTTGGTGCGGTCGGTCTTTAGCCGGCAGGTATGCAATGGGTCCACTTGAACGCCCCCGGCCAGCAGGATGTGGCTGAGCAGTGCCTGCAATTGCTCGTCGAGTTCTTCAATCTCGCGATGCGCCTGCATCGCGGTCTGCAGCAGCGTGTCGAGCACCGGCAGCAAGGACTGCGCTTCAGCGACCGTGAACAGCCGTTCGAAGCTCATTGCCCGCCTCCGGCGGGCGCGGCCGCCGGGCTGGTGCCCAGTTCCAGCATCCGGTCGAGCGCCACGCGCGCCCAGTGTTTGGCGCGCTCGTTCACCAGGATCCGGTTCACCACCCGCCCCTGGGTCAGATTGTCGAGCACCCAGGCCAGGTGCTGCGGCGAAATCCGGAACATCGTGCTGCACACCGGGCAGCCGTCATTGTCCAGCGGCGCAATCCATTGCTCCGGGAATTCCTTCGCGATACGGTGCACCAGGTGCAGCTCGGTGCCGATGGCCCAGCGCGTTCCCGCGGGCGCCTGCGCCACCTGGCGCAAAATGTAATCGGTCGAGCCCACCAGGTCAGCCGCCGCCACCACCTCATGGCAGCACTCCGGATGGACGAGGATCCGGATCCCGGGCACCTTCTCGCGCCACTGCGCCACGTGCTCCACCCGGAAACGCTGGTGCACCGAGCAGTGCCCCTGCCACAGCAGCACCCGCGCCGTCGCCAACTGTTCCGGCGTGTTGCCGCCCCAGCGCTGGCGCGGATTCCATACCAACATCTCCTCCAGCTTCAAGCCAACTTTCACCCCGGTGTTTCGCCCCAGGTGCTGGTCGGGCACAAACAGCACCCCCGGGCGCCGCTCAAACGCCCAGCGGAATGCCGCCGGCGCATTCGACGAGGTGCACACCAGCCCGCCCTCGCGTCCGCAGAACGCCTTGATGGCGGCGGTCGAGTTCATGTAGGTGAGCGGCAGGAAACGCTGCTCCAGCCCCAGCGACTGGAGCTGGCTCCAGCAATCCTGGAGTTGCGGAAATTCGGCCATGTCCGCCATCGAGCAGCCGGCGTTCAGGTCGGGCAGGATCACCTGCTGATGGGGCGCCCGCAAAATGTCGGCGCTCTCGGCCATGAAGTGCACGCCGCAAAAAATGATGAATTCCGCTTCCGGGTGCTCGCGGCAGCGCTGGGAGAGGCGCAGGGAATCGCCCCGGTAGTCGGCAAACCGGATCACCTCGTCGCGCTGGTAGTGATGCCCCAGGATCAGGGCCCGCGCACCCAGTTGCCCGCGCAACTCGGCCAGGCGCTGGTCGAGCGCGTGGTCCGGGTAGCGGAGATAATTCTCCAGGTCGCAGTTGGCTTCGGCCACGAGGGGCATCAAGATTAGTGTACGGCAGCCAGCGTCCATGCATTCTCCGCCGGTCAACCGCCGCTTTCCGCACGCGGGAGTCGCGCCCTTTGCACTGCGGCCAAAATCGCCGCGAAGGGCCGCGGAATGCCCGGCAAACGCAGCGGCGCGGCCCCCTTCCAGAGCCGAATCAACGTAGGTCTGGCAAAATCAGCAGCCCTCCGCCGTGGGGCGGGTCGCCGACCCGCGCGCCGGCCGCCGGCCGGCGCCAAGCGGCGGTTCGGTTGACCACAGCAACCGTGATTCGCCGCAGCGAGAGGCCGCTCGCGCCGGCGTGGGCGCACCGGGCCCCGGGCCGGCGCGAGCCCAAGCGGGATGCCTGGCGTAGCCGGGCAGGGGCCCGCGCCTAGTAACACTACCTGCCTTTGCCGGCCGCCTCCGGCTTTTCGCCCATCGTCACCAGGGCGTGGGCGTTGCTGTCCTCGACCCGTCCGTGGCGCAACTGGAGGCGGTGGGTCGCCAGGCAGGCGAGCGCAGTATCGTGGGTCACCATCACGATGGTGCGGCCGGCGCGGTGGGCGTCGGCCAGCAGTTGCATCACGATGGCTTCGTTGGCTTCGTCGAGGTTGCCGGTGGGTTCGTCGGCGAGGATGATGCGCGGATCGTTGATCAGCGCCCGCGCGATGCATACGCGCTGCTGCTCGCCTCCGGACAGTTCCGCCGGCAGATGCCCGGCGCGCTCCCCCAGCCCCACCTGCTCCAGCGCGGCGCGCGCTTCGTGCTCGTCGGCCAGGCTGTGAAAGTGCTGGGCGAGCATGACGTTTTCCAGGGCGGTGAGGTAGCCGATCAGGTGGAACTTTTGGAAGATAAAGCCGATTTTTTCGGCCCGGAAGCGGGTCAACTGGCGCCGCGAGTAGGAGCTCACGTCGGTGCCGTCAATGTGAATCCTGCCCTGGGTGGGCTGATCCAGGCAGCCCAGCAAATTGACCAGCGTGGTTTTGCCCGAACCGGAGGGTCCCATCAGCGCCAGCCACGCCCCGGAGGGCAATTGCAGGTTGACGTGCAGCAGCGCCGCCACGCTGGCGTAGCTTTTGCTGACGTCCTGGAGTTGGATGGCGGGCGGCGGCATGGCGGACTAGGCTTCCTTCAGCACCGCCGCCGGAGCGGCGGCGCGCACAATCGGCCAGGGCAGCAGCGCCGCGATCGCGGCCAGCGTCAGCGTCGCGGCCAGCGCAATCCCGATACCGGCGGCGCTCGGCGCCAGCCACACTCCAAACAGGGCTTGGCCCATGCCGGCGGCCAGCACGGCGCCGGCGGCAATTCCGCCCACCGCCGCCGCCAGCCCCAGCAGCGCCGCTTCGGCAACGAACGCCGCCATCACGCCGATGTCGCTGCCGCCGAGCGCTTTCATCAGCGCAAAATCCTGGCGCCGCTCGAGCGCCAGCGTGGTCAGCGCCGCCGCCACGCACAGCCCCACCGTCAGCAGGATCAGCAGCGTCGTGGTCAGCAGCATCGAGCGCGTGGACAACAGCACGTCGCCTTCGCCCTTGGCGATCTGCCGCACCGGCTCGACCTCGGCGCCCGGCAGCAGCGCCTGTGCCCGGGTCACGGCGGCGGCCATGGCCCGCTCGCCGCCGGTGACGTGAAGTTGCAGCGTGGTGTAGCCGGTGCGCGCCGCCAGCGCCGCCACGGCGGCGAGCGGCGCCATGACCTCACTGTCCTCGTCGGTGCCGGCGCTGACGATGCCCACCACCCGCCAACGCGCCTGCCGGCCGCCAAGACTGAGCTGGATCTGGCCGCCGAGGCCCAGGTGCAGCACGCGGGCGGCGTTCTGCCCCACCCACGCCTGGCCCAGCCCCGGCAGCGGGCTGCCGGCGGCGCCGGCGATACCGGTGATGCGCCACTCCGCATTGAGCTGCCGCAGCCGGGCCAGGTCGGCGCCGGCCATCACCAGTGGCCGGCCGCCGCTATCGGCGACGGCGTAGAGCACGCCCACGCTGTCGGGAAACGCTGCCAGCACCGGCGCCGCCGCCGTCGGGGTCAGGCCGACCGCCCCAGCCGCGGGCGTCACCACCAGGTTCGCGCCATAGCGGCGGAACTGCGAGCTCAGGTTCTGCTCCACCCCGGTGTACAGCGTCAGCAGCGCAGTCACCAGGCAGGCGCCTAGCCCCAGCGCCACCAGCGACAGCAAGGCGTGCGACTTGCGCCGCACCAGCGGCGCCCGCACCAGCCGCGGCCAAAAACTTCCGCGCCGCCTCATGCCTCGCCCCGCAGCACCACCGCCGGGTCTATCCGCATCGCCCGCCGCAGCGGCTGCCAGCTCCCGGCCACCGCCACCGCCACCGCCAGCAGCAGCACCACCGGCGCCAGCGCGGGTTTCCACCCCAGGCTGTGGCCCACCACGCGCCAGGCAATCGCCGCTGCCAGCCACTCGCCCACCATAAAGCCGATCAGGCCCCCGGCCACCCCCAGCAGCACCGCCTCGGTGAACACCAGCGCGCCAATGGCGCCGTCATCGGCCCCCACCGCTTTCATCAGCGCAATCTCGCCCCGTCGTTCCAGCACCGCCGCTCCCATCGCTCCGCTGATGGCCAGCCCGCTCGCCACCAGCGCCAGCAGCGTGACCAGCCAGATCACCAACTTCAATTGCGACAGGATCACGCCCTCGCTGGTCGCCACCGGGCGCACCACCGCGGCGCTGGATCCCGGCAGCGCCTGCTCGAGTTGGGTGGCGATCGTGATCGCGTAGGGGGAGCACATCCAGCGCTCGCGCTCGGCCGCGGTCATGCTCTCCGGGTTTTCCCGGGCAAACGCGTCCTCGGGCTTGGTGACGGCGCTCACCAGCAGCCGACGGTACATGCCGGGCTCGCCCGCCAGGCGCTGCGCCAGCGCCAGCGGCGCCAGAAGCTCGTGGTCCTCGCCCGCGCCGCTGGTCACGATGCCGGCGACCGTGACTGCTTCCGGCGGGCCTCCGGCGGCCCCATGAAGGTCGAGCCGGCTGCCGGCTTTCACCCCCAACTCCCGCGCCAGCGCCACCCCCGCCAGCACCTGTTGGGTCCCCTCCGCCGGCCAGGCGCCGGCGACCGCCCAGGCGCTGCCAAAACCTTCGATGCCGGTCGTAATCTGGCGGTTCGTACCCGGCACCGTGATCGGATGCCGGAAATACGTTCCCTCGACCGCCACGCGCCGGCTGCCCGCCCAGGCTTGTGTGTCCAGCAGCGGCGCGAAACCGACGATGTTGTTGGTCCAGAAAATCGTCTTGATCTGCGGCAGGTCCCGCTCCGGCAGCAGCGCTCCGCTCCCGGCCGGCCGCAGGTCCACCCCGTTCAGCATCACCGGCAGCGAATCGGCCGCCGGCCGCACCAGGATGTTGGCGCCGATGTGCCGCAACTCCGCGCTCAAGTCGTCGCCCAGCGTCACCCGCAGCGTCAGCATCGCGGTCACCACGGCCATGCCCGCCATCACCGCCAGCAGCGCCAGCGTCTTGCGCCGCCGCTGCCGGCTGAACGACTGCTGCAATATGCGCCAGAACATCGTTCGCTCAGTGCCGCTGGAATCGCGGCGCGGCCGCCTGCAGCCGCACCAGGGCGATGGCGATCACCCCGCCGCGCGCCACGGCCTGCAGCGGAATCGGGTTGCACCCGCCATAGGTGCCCACCGAGGCCACGTTGATGGGCGCATCGCAGTTGCGGCAGAGCAACTGCCCGCCGCGCTGGTAATAACCCTGCGTGCCGCAAATCTGGCAGGCGTCCAACGCCACCGCAATGCTGCCATTCGGCCGTCGAATGGCGAAAAACCGCACCGGCCCCGCCGGCGTCGCCGCCTCGTAGCGGTGCAGCCGCCCGTCGCTCACCTCCGCCAGCGGCAGGCTCACCCAGCCCGCTTTCGCCACCACGGGCTCGGCTGGCGTCAGCGCCCGCGCCGAGCGCTGATACACCCACCCCGCGCTGATCAACACCAGGAACGTGAACGCGCCCAGGTAGGCCAGCTTGCCCCACAACCGCTCCTGCCGCGCCGCCGATACCCCCTTGCGCCGTTCCGCCGCCGAAACCGCCGCCGCCGCGCTCCCGTTTCCGGCCGCGGCTGCCTGCGCCGTCCGCCGCTCCCGCAGCAGCAGGATCCCCGCCAACCCCAGGATGATGACGAAAAAGAACGCGTCATTGGCCACGATCGGGCCCACCAGCGCCATCTCCCGCGTCGAGGACGGTATCACCCCCGCCTCCATCAGCTCATGCACCCCGGTGATCAGCAACTGGGCCCCGATCACGACCAGAATCGCGGTCGTGATCCGGAAAAACCGCGGCAGGTGAATCTTCATGCTCCCGCGCACGAACGCCACCGCAAACCCCACCGCCAGCAGCAGCCCGATCACCCCGCCCATCCACGCCAATAAATCCGAGGAGTTCATGGACACCGCCGACAGCATCAGCACCGTCTCCACGCCCTCGCGCAGCACCATGAAGAAGATGAATAGAAAGATCCCCCACGCCGAAGCCCCGCTCAGCTTCTGCAACTTCTCCTCGATCTCGCGCCGCAAAAACCGCGCCGTCCGGTGCATCCAGTACACCATCGTGAACACGAACACCGCCGCGATCAGCATCAGCCAGCCTTCAAACCGGTCCTCGTTCCACTGCCCCAGCGTCATCGCGATCGCCCCGGCCAGGCTCACCCCCACCGCCGCCCACAGCCCCAGGTACACCGTCCGGATCAGGTCCTCCCGCCCCACCTTGCGCAGGTAGGCGATCGCAATCGCGACGATCAGCGCCGCCTCCACCCCTTCCCGCAGCGTGATCACCAACTGTTCCAGCATGCCCATGGAGAAAAATACCCTTCCCAGTTGCAAACCATTTGCAACTGGAAGTCCTTGAAAAAGAGCCTCGTAGGAGGCTCTGTACTTAATCTCCATTGTGCGATGGGCTGCTGCCACTGTCAACGCGCCGTAAGTCTCCAGCCGGCGCGCAGGTCGCGGGAGTCGCGCCGTTTGCACCGCGGGCAAAAGCGCGTGTGGCGCTTTCACCGCTCCCGGCAAACGAAGCGGCGCCGCCCCCCTCCAGGGCCGAATCAACGTAGCTGTAGCAAAACCAGCAGCCCTCCGCCGTGGGGCGGGTCGCCGACCCGCGCGCCGGCCGCCGGCCGGCGCCCCGCGACAGTTCGGGTGACCACTGCAACCGTGATTCTGCCGTAGCGAGAGGCCGCTCGCGCCCCCGTGGGCTCACCGGGCCCGGGCCGGGCGCCGCCCTTCGAGTGCGGGCGCGGCATAGCCGGAGCCCGCGCCCGGCAATGCCGCCCGCGCCCGACAATGCCGCCCGCCAATCCGAGGTAAAATAGCACGCTGTGAACGGCGGGGTGGTGACCGGGTGCAATGACTGACGGGGTGTTGCGAGAGGTGCGCCTGGCGCTGCGGCAGTTGCGCCGCCGGCGGGGGGTGAGCGCGGCGGCAGTTGTCCTGCTGGCCCTCGCGCTGGGAGCCAACACCGCCATGTTCAGCGTGCTGGATGGTTTCCTGCTGCACCCGTTGCCCTACCGGCAGCCCGGCCAACTGGTCTGGTTCCTGAACAAGAATTTGAAGACCGGCGCCACCACCGATGGCGGCGCGCTCTCGCTGCCTGACTTCATAGACTATCGGGCCCAAACGCATGGCCTGCAATCGGCTGCCTACTGGTTTCCGGCCGATGCCACGCTGTGGGGAAGGGGCTCGCCCCACCATGTTGCTTGGGCGGGCGTCACCGCCGGATTTTTCAAAGTGCTGGGCGTCAAGCCCGCCTTGGGCAGCGGCATCCTGCCGAGCGACGAAGCTCCGGCGCCGATGATGGCGGTATTGAGCAATGCGCTCTGGCGCAACTACTTTGGCGCCGATCCCAATATTGTCGGGAAGAAATTCAATCTGGACACGGTGCAGTACGTCGCGCTCGGGGTCATGCCGGCGGGATTCGACTTTCCCCAAGGCACTGACCTGTGGTGTCCGCAGGCGTTCACGCCGACGTTTATGCAACTGCGCGGGTACCGCTTTCTTAGCGCCGTCGGGAGGCTCGATCCGGGCAGCTCGCAGGCCGCAGCGCAGGCCCAACTGGACGGCGAGGCGCGCCGTCTGGCGCAGCAGTTTCCGGCCACCAACTCCAACCAGGGGCTGAAGCTGGAGCCGCTGACGACGGTGTTCACCGGACCGGTTCGCGCCACGGTGGATTTGATGTTTCTGGCCGCGGTGCTGGTGCTGGCGGTGGCCTGCGCCAACGTCGCGAGCCTGCTCATGACCGGCGCCGTTGGCCGCTGGCGCGAGATGGCGCTGCGCACCAGCCTGGGCGCCAGCCGCAGCCAGCTCGCGCGCCAACTGCTGGTGGAAGCGCTGGTGCTCGCCCTGGGGGCGGGCGTGCTGGGGTGGCTATTGGCGGCGGCCGCGCTACCATTGATCCGGCTCGCGGTGCCGCAAAACAGCCTGTTGGTGCAACCGGTCCATCTGGACCTGCGGGTTCTCGGCTACACCGCGGGCGCCACGCTGGCAGTGGCCATTTGCTTCTGGTTGGCGCCGCTATGGGAGCTGCTGCGCGCCCGCCCCGGCCGCAGCCTGCTGCGCGAGGCCGAAGGCGGCGTTGCGGGCCGCAGCCGCCTGCCCGCGTTCATCGTGGTGGCCGAGGTTGCCGCAACCGTGGTGCTGCTGATCGGCGCGGGCCTGTTAATGCAAAGCGTCCGGCGCCTCGACCGGGTGGGCGCCGGGTTCCAGCCGGACCACGTGCTCAGCTTCCGGCTGGCGCTGCTGGCGGTGACCAATCAACAGATCACCGACCAGTGGAACGTGTTCACCCATCTTGATCAGCGTATGCAGGCGCTCCCCGGCGTCGAGGCGGCCGGCGGGGTGGACTATGGCGTTTTCACGCCGGCGCCGCAATTAATGCATTTTTACCGCGTTGGGGATACGGTGGGCGCCGGGCTGCCGCTGTCGGAGCAGATCTCGGCGCGCAACCGCATGGCGCTGCCCGGCTACTTTGAGGCCATGGGCATTCCCGTCCGGGGCCGCACCTTCACCATGGCCGACGACCGAAGCCGGGAGTACGAGGTCATCCTGAGCGCCGACGTGGCGCACGACCTTTTCCCCCAAGGCGGTGCCATCGGCCAGGCCGTGGTTGCCGGCGGCAGGACATATAAGATCATCGGGGTTGCCGCCAACCTGCCCGCCCACGTGGTTGGCGGAACGCCGGCGCGGGATTTCTACAGCGCCTACCTGCAGTACTCGATCGGCCCCGGCGAAACCGACATGGTGGTGCGGGCGCAGGGCGATCCCCGCCGCCTCATCCCCGCCATCCGGCGGCAACTGCACGATCTGAACCCGAAAATGGCGATGTTCAACATCGAGCTCCTGCAGGATCGCACCGACGCCACCATCGCGCCCCAGCATGCGCGCGCTGAACTGCTGCTGGCAATGGCAGTGCTGACGCTGGTGCTGGCGCTGGTCGGCCTCTACGCCGTGCTCAGCCACACCGTGGCCCTGCGCCGGCGCGAGATAGGCATCCGCATGGCGGTGGGCGCCAGCGCCGAGCAGGTGCGGGCGATGGTGCTGTGGCAATCGCTGCGCATGATCTTTGCCGGTGTGGCGCTGGGCCTGCTCGCCAGTTGGTGGCTCAGCGGCGCGCTCGAACACCTGCTCTATGGCGCCAGCGCCGGCACCGCCGCCAGTTGGCTGATCGCCCCGCCGCTGATGATCTTGGTAGGGCTTGCCGCCAGCTACTGGCCCGCCCGCCGCGCCGCCCGGCTTGACCCCGCGCTAACCCTCCGCGCCGACTAGTCCGCATTTCTCACCAACCCAGCCGCTGCCACGCGCGGCATAGCGCACCCGTCTAGAAAAATGGGCGGCGCAGCACCTGCCCGGCGCTATCACCTTCCCGACAGCGCGTCCTGATCGCCG
>JBOGKJ010000105.1:0-9350 GCA_050745565.1 Terriglobales bacterium
GCGCTCGACCGCGCGCTGCGCCGCCGGCGACGGGTTCTGACGCGACAGCACCGCGGCCATGGCGCCGCGCACGGCTTCGGGATAAACGATCGCGCCGGCCCGGGCGGCGAGCGCCGCCACATCGAACGGCGGGCCGGCCGGGTAAAACGGGCGCACGCGATCGAACGCATGGAGATAGTCGGCAAAGAGGGGGGCGAGGCCGGGCACGCGCACCTCCCGGGCGGTCGTTGTCATCGCGGCGCGGCCGCCGGCAGGAGAGTGTCGGCGGAATTGGCGGTCCGCACCGAAGCGCCGAGCGCGGCGATGGCCTCGGCGATCACCTGCTGTTGCGCCGGGCTGGCGGGAAGCTGCGGCAGGCGGGGCGCGCCGCCACGGAAACCGCCAGCGTCCACGGCGGCTTTCAGACCCGCGATGCCCAGCAGTTCAAAGGCGGCGCAGACGGCGAGCACGGCACGCTGGGCGGCGAGCGCGAGGGCATGGTCGCCGGAGCGGAAGGCGCGCTCGATGTGGCAACACGCCTCCGGCGCGGCCGCCGCCAGCGCGAGAATGGCGCCGGCGGCGCCAGCGCAGAGCGACGGAAAGACGGTCGAGGCGCCGCCCACCAGCACCGGGAACTGCGGCGCCGCTGCCGCCAGACGCACCAGCTTGTCGAGGTTGCCGCTCGATTCCTTGAGGCCAGCGATGTTGGGATGGCCCGCCAGCTCGAGCACGGCATCCAGGCTCAAGTCCAAGCCGGTCAGCGGCGGGATGTTGTAGAGCACCACCGGTAGCGGCGAGCGCCGCGCCAGCTCACAATAAAAACCGACGAGCGCCGCGCGGGTCATGGATTTCTTGTAATAGTGCGGGGTGCACACCACGGCGGCGTGGTAGCCGAGTTCGCTAGCGCGCTCGGTCATTTCCAGCGTGGCCCGAAGCGATTCTTCGCCGGTGCCGGCCAGCAGCAGCTTGCCGGGCGCTGCCGCGCCGGCCGCGTGCCGCAGCACGGCGAGTTTTTCTTCGCGGTCCAGCAGAATGGCCTCACCGCTCGAGCCCAGCACCAGGTAGCCGGCCAGCGAGGTCGCGTTGTACTGCTCCAGGTTGCGGCCGAGCGCGTCGAAGGCAACCTCGCCCGCGGCGTCGAACGGAGTGGTCAGGGCGGCGATAATGCCGGCAAGTCTCACCGGTTGATTATGGCATTTTCCGCAGCAGCGGCTGGAGATAGCGCCACACCGTCGCCGCCACGATGCGGTTGCCGCGCGCGGTGGCGTGGATGCCGTCGGCCTGCAGCAGCGCCGGATGGCGGTGCATTTGCAGCACCAGGTCCTGATACAGAAACGGCAGCAGCGGCAGGCGGTGGCGGCGGGCGAGCAGCCCAAACACCCGCTGGAAGGCGCGCGCATAATCGGGCGGGACGCCCGGCGGCATCGCAATCCCCGCCAGCAGCACATGAATGTGCCGCGCCCGCAGGCGGGCAATGATGTGATGCAGGTTGGCGAGCGTCACCACCGGGCGCCAGCCGCGCAAGCCGTCATTGCCGCCCAACTCGAGCACCACCCACGACGGCCGCAGTCGCAGCACGTCCTCAATGCGGAGCAGGCCGCCGAGCGAGGTGTCGCCGCACACGCCGGCATTGAGGACCTGAGCGCGGCGCCCGGCCCGCGCCATCAGCCGGCGCAGGAAATCGGGGTAGCTGGCGCCCGCCGGCGCGCCCTGGCCGGCGGTGAGGCTGTCGCCGAAGGCGACGATCATGAGTTGGCGCGGGCCCCGGCGCGGCTTCGCCGCGCCTCCCGCTTACGGGCTGGGGGCCTCTGGCGCCCCCGCCCGGCGCGGACCTCGCCGGCGGCGCAGGCCGCCGGGCCCAGCGTGTGCAGATGGCAGAGCGCGACCGCGAGGGCATCGCTGGCGTCCAGCGAGTCGGGGGCCTCGCGCAACTGCAGCAACACGCAAACCATGTGCTGCACCTGCTGCTTTTCCGCGCGGCCATAGCCGGTGATGGCGCTCTTGATCGCCAGCGGGGTGTACTCGGCGACTTCCAGGCCGCAGGCCGCCGCCGCCTGCATCGCCACCCCGCGCACGTGGCTCAGAATCAGCGCCGAACGGACATTCTGGGCGTAAAACACATCTTCGATCGCGACGCAATCCGGCCGATGCTCGGCGATGAGTTCCGTGAGCCGGGTATGAATGCGGTGCAGCCGCAGCGCCAGCGGCTCGTCCGCCGCGCGCGGCAGCCGGATGCTTCCCTGCGCCAGCGCGTGATGGCGGCGGCCGTCGCTTTCGATCAGCCCGTAGCCGGTGACCTGGCTGCCGCAATCTATTCCCAGCACGCGCATCTGCCCGGTCCCAGTATACTGGCGGCGACAGGAGAAACGGCATGCAACCAGGCTGGCGATGGATGGTGGTGGCGGCGATGGCGGTGGCGGCGATGGCGCAGGCAGCCAACTGGCCGGCGAGCTACACCAAACGCGACGTCATGATCCCGATGCGGGATGGCGTGCGGCTGCACACCGAGATTTACACCCCCCGCGCGGCCCTCGCGCCGCTTCCCTTCCTCATCACCCGCACCCCCTACGGCACCAGCGACAATGCCCAGGGCTACAGCCGGATGTTAGGTGACTACCCCGTGATGCTGAAGCAAGGCTACATCTTCGTGATGCAGGATATTCGCGGCCGCTATAAATCTGAAGGCCAGTTCGTCATGCAGCGGCCGCCGCGCGACCGGCACGATTCCCACTCGATAGACGAAGGGACCGACACCTTTGACACCATCGCCTGGCTGCTGAAGAACGTCCCCAACAACAATGGCCGCGCCGGGCTGCTGGGCATCTCCTACGGCGGATGGTTGACGACGATGGCGCTGCTCGAGCCGCATCCGGCGCTCAAAGCGGTGTCGGAGCAAGCCTCGCCGGCCGACATGTTCCTGGGCGACGACTTTCACCACAACGGGGCTTTCCGCTTGAGCTATGGCTTCGAGTACGCCGCCATGATGGAAACCGGCAAGACGGACGTGAACTTCCAGTTCCCCGTCTACGACACCTTCGGCTGGTACTTGCAATTGGGCCCGCTCTCGAACGTGAACAAGAACGTGCTGCACGGCCGCCTGCCGACCTGGAACAACTTTGTCGCCCACCCCAACTACGACGCGTTCTGGAAGACGCAGGCGTTTTCCCCCTACCTCAAGGACATGACGCTGAGCGTACCCGACCTGAACGTCGCCGGATGGTGGGATCAAGAGGACTTCTATGGTCCGGTCGAGATCTACGAAACGCTGAAACCGCATGACGCGCACCACGACGACTACCTGGCCGTGGGTCCATGGAACCATGGCGGCTGGGCGACGGGAGCCGGCGACCATTTGGGGCCGGTACAGTTTGGCAGCGCCACCAGCGCCTATTTCCGCCAGCACATCCAGGCGCCATGGTTCGCCTACTGGCTGAAAGATCAGGGCACATTGCCCCCGCGCGTGCGAACCTTTGCCACCGGCAGCAACCAATGGCAGAACTATGCGAGTTGGCCGCCGGCGAATGGAGTGGAGGAGCGGAAGCTCTATATGCAAGCCGGGCACCAGCTCTCATTCCAGCCCCCCACGGGCGCGCCGGCGCAAGCCTATGACAGCTACGTTTCTGATCCCACGCACCCGGTGCCCTACCGGCACCGGCCAATTCAAGAGACTTACGGGCCAGGCAGCCAGTGGTACACATGGCTCACCGAGGATCAGCGCTTCGTGCAGAACCGGCCGGACACATCGAGCTGGACCAGCGCCGCGCTCACCCAGCCGCTCTGCATCGCCGGCAACATCACCGCCAACCTCTACGCTTCGACCACGGGCAGCGACAGCGACTGGGTCGCCAAGCTGATTGACGTCTACCCGCAATCGTATGCGACCGAAAAGACCATGGCGGGCTACGAGTTGATCGTTGCCGATGAGGTCTTCCGCGGACGCTTCCGCGACAGCTTCGAGCACCCGGAACCGATTCCGCCCAACCAGATCGAACTCTACAGCTATTCGCTGCACACCAACGACCACTGCTTCCTGCCCGGCCACCAGATCATGGTGCAAGTGCAGAGCACATGGTTCCCGCTCATTGACCGCAACCCGCAAACGTTCGTGCCGAACATTTTTCTAGCCCAGCCGGACGATTTCCGCATCGCGACCCAGCGAATCTACCGTGGCAGTGGGGCGGCCTCAAACGTGGCGCTGCCGGTGGTGACGCAGAGCCGGCGGTAGACCAGAATCAGCGCCGCTTGCGGCGCGGACGCCTCCGGCGAGCACGCGCTGGGGCCCACGCCAACCAATGCGGCGGGTTCGCTCTGGTCAGGCAAGCGACTGCAGGAGACTGGCCAACAGGGCGGCGCGGGGTTCGAGGCAATCGAGGCGGATGTGCTCGGTGGGCGAGTGGGCGCCGCCGCCGACCATGCCCAACCCATCGAGGGTGGGAACGCCGAGGGCGGCGGTGAAGTTGCCGTCCGAGCCGCCGCCGGTGCGGGCGCGGCCCAGCGTCAAGCCAAGTTGGGCCGCCGACTGTTCCGCCAGCGCCGCGAGGCGCTCGGAGGCGGCCGACGGCTCCATGGGCGGACGGTTGATGCCGCCGGTTAACTCCAGCCGAACCTTGGGGTTGGACGGCTTGAGCTGACGTAGACGGTGATCCACGCTTTCGAGCGTGGTGCGCTCCCAGGCGCGTACCTCGAAGTCGGCCGCAGCTTCGGCGGCGACGACGTTGACGCGGCTGCCGCCGCGGATGAGGCCGCAGTTCACCGTTAGGCCGCGCCCGGAGTCGGCCCAGGAGGTGATTTCAGCCACGCGCACGGCGAGTTCGGCAATGGCGCTGGCGCCGGCCTCGAAGTTGAGCCCGGCGTGGGCCGCCACCCCGTGCGCCGCCAGGGTGTAGAGCGCAATGCCCTTGCGCGCCAGCTTCAGCGCTCCGTCCGGCTCGGCGCCGGGCTCCAGCACCAGCGCCGCCTGCGCCGATTGGGCCAGCCGCTCGGTTACCGCACGCGAGGCGTGGCTGCCGGTCTCCTCATCAAACACCCACAAAAACGTTACCGGCGGATGCGCGGCCTGCCGCGCACGCAGTTGGCGCAGCGCGAACAGCGCCGCGACAATGCCACCCTTCATGTCGTAGACGCCCGGACCATAGGCGTGCGCCTCGTCCACTCGAAACGGCATCGCCGCCGCAAGCGGGGCGCGCGGCGGCGAATCGCCCCGGCGGGGCGTGAGCGCGCTGGGGCCCGCGCCGACTAACGTTCCGGCCGGGTAGACAGTGTCCAGGTGCCCCAACACGAGCACCGGCGCTGCCTCGCCTCCGGGGTAATCCAACTGTAGTGCGGCCGCATGCGGCGTGGCCCGGCAGCCCTCCGCCACAAACGCCTCCGCCACGCGCGCGGCCAGCGCCCGCGCGCGCTCCGGCTCCAGGCTGGGCGACTCGTGCTCGACCCAAGCCCGCAGCAGATCCACCATTTCCACCAGCATCGCTGCTATTGTGCCGCGCCCGGCCCCGCGCGGCAAGGCCGCCAACAATTGCCGGGCGCGGGCCCCTGCCCCTGCTCGCTGAGACGCTCGCAGCGCCGTGCCCGCACTCGAAGGGCTGTGGAGCGCCGGCCCGGGGCCCGGCGAGCCCAAGCCGGCGCGAGCGGCCTTTCGCTAAGGGTCGGGCCGCGCCGCTTCGTTTGCCGGGAGCGGTGAAAGCGCCAGTGGGGCTTACACCCCTCCGGACTTTCTCAGCCCTTCGCGCCGATTTCGCCCGCCGTGCAAACGGCGCGACTCCCGCGCTCTGTTGGCGCGGGCTCCAGCGCGGCTTCGCCGTCCTCGCCCCCGTTCTCATGCACGCCGCGCCGGCTGCGTTTGCCAGGGCGCCTACGTTGCCCACGGTGCAAAACGCACGCCTCCCGCAATCGGCCTTTAGCTAATCGCTAATTGCCAATTGCTAACTGCTACTATGGCTTTGATGAAATTTCCCCTGCCGATGGGTGTTGCCGAGATCACGGCGCTGCTGCCCCACCGCTATCCGTTCCTGATGCTCGACCGGGTCATCGAGTTCGAGCCCACCAAGCGGATTGTGGCGATCAAGAATGTCACCGCGAACGAGCCCTTTTTTCAGGGCCACTTCCCCGGCTTTCCGATCATGCCCGGCGTGCTGGTGCTGGAGGCGCTGGCGCAAGCCGGGGCGCTCATGATCCTGCACGAGAACGCCACCCCGGGCGAGCGCTTGATTTTCTTCACCGGCGTGGACGGGGCACGGTTCCGGGCGCCGGTGGTGCCCGGCGACCAGCTCCGGCTCGAGGTCGAGGTGCTGCGCTTCCGCTCCACCGCCGGGAGGATGTTCGGACGAGCCCTGGTCGGGGATAGGCTGGCGGCCGAAGCCACGCTCAGCTGCGCCGTGGTGCCGCGAAGCCAAAACGCCTCCGCGCCGCCGGACGGGAACGCATGATCTCGCCACTGGCGACGGTGGCCGCCGGAGCGCGGATTCCGAACTCCTGCTTCATCGGCCCGGGCTGCGTGATCGGGGCCGCAGTCGAGTTGGGCGAGAACTGCCGCCTCGACGCCCACGTGGTCGTGGACGGACACACGCGCCTGGGGCGCGACAACCATATCTATCCTTTCAACAGCCTGGGCCTGGCGCCGCAGGATATTTCCTACCGCGACGAGCCCACGCGGCTCGAGATCGGCGACGACAACCAGATTCGCGAATTCTGCACCCTCCACCGCGGCACCGCCAAAGGCGGCGGCGTGACCCGCATCGGCAGCCACAACCTGCTGATGACCTATTGCCACGTGGCGCATGACTGCGAGTTGGGTTCACACATCATCATGGCCAACTGCTCGACGCTCGGCGGGCACGTGCACGTGGGCGACCACGCCTCGCTGGGCGCGTTTTCGCCCATCCATCAATTCGCACGCGTGGGCGCGTACGCCTACCTCGGCGGCGGCACCATCACCACCCAGGACGTCCTGCCCTTCGCCATCACCAGCGAGACGCGCGATAACCACGCCTACGGCCCCAACAAGATCGGCCTGCGGCGGCAGGGATTCAGCCCCGAGCGGATTGAGGCGCTCGAGCACGCCTTTCGGCTGCTGCTGAACTCCGGCCTGAACACCACCCAGGCGGTCGAGCGCATCCGGGCGGAGGTGATGAACCCGGACACGGAACTGCTGATCGAGTTCATCAGCTCCAGCCAGCGCGGGGTGATCAAGTGAGCGATCCGGAACCCTATGGCGTGATCGCCGGCAACGGGCGCTTTCCATTCCTGCTGCTGGAGGCGGCGCGCGGCCGGAATCTGCGCATGGTCGTGGCCGCCATTAAGGAAGAGACCGATCCGGCGATTGAGCGGCACGCGGCGCAGACCGAATGGCTGAGCCTGGGGCAACTCGGGAAGCTGATTGATTTTTTTCATCGCGCCGGAGTGCGTCGGGCGGTGATGGCGGGACAGGTGAAGCACCGACAGATCTTTTCGCATCTGCGGCCCGACTGGAAAATGGCCATGCTGCTGGCGTCGCTCGCGACCCGGAACACCGACTCGCTGCTCGGCGGTGTGGCGCGGGTGCTGGAGGAGGAAGGGATTCAATTGGAGAGCTCGACGCAATTCCTCGAACCCATGCTGGCCGGCCCCGGCGTGATGACCCAACGCGCGCCGGACGAACGCGAGCGCCGCGACCTGACCTATGGGCTCGAGGTGGCGCGGCATTTGGCGGCAATGGACATTGGGCAGGCGGTGGCCGTCGCCAGCGGCGCCTGCGTGGCGGCCGAGGCCATGGAAGGCACCGACGCCATGATCGCGCGCGCCGGGGCGCTGGCCGCCGGCCGGCCGCTGGTGGTGGTGAAGGTGGCCAAGCCGCGCCAGGATCTGCGCTTTGATGTGCCGGTGGTTGGGCCCGGCACAATCACCGCCATGCGAACCGCTGGGGCGACGGCGCTGCTGGTGGACGCCGGCATCACGCTGATGCTGGAGCGCAGCGAAATGCTGCGCCAGGCGGACACAGCCGGAATTGCGATGGAGGGGCAGCCGCGATGATCAGGACCGCGGTGGTGGGCTGCGGAGCGTTTGGACGCCATCATGCGCGGGTGTACAGCCAACTCGGCACCGTGGCGTTCGCCGGAGTATTCGACCAGAACCGCGAACGGGCCCAGGCCGTGGCGCGGGAGTTCGGCACGCGGGCCTTTGCCAGCCTGGACGAGTTGGTGGCCGCGGCCGACGCGGTGAGCCTCGCCACGCCGACGGTGACGCACGCCGAACTGGCCTGCCGCTTACTCGAAGCGGGAAAGGACGTGCTGGTCGAAAAGCCGATCGCGCCCAGCCTGGCCGAGGCGGACCGCATGATTGCCGCCGCGCGCGCCCGCGACCGGGTGCTGATGGTCGGCCACCTCGAGCGCTTCAACCCGGCGGTGCGCCTGATACGTCCGCGCCTGACCCGACCGCTGTTTTTCGAAGTCCACCGGCTGAGCATGTTCACGCCGCGGAGCCTCGACGTGGACGTGCTGCTCGACCTGATGATCCACGACCTGGATATCGTTCTGAGCTTCGTGGGCTCGCCGCTCGAGGACCTGCAGGCGGTCGGACTCGCGGTGCTGAGCCCGCACACCGATATCGCCAACGTACGGCTGCAGTTCGCCAACGGCTGCGTCGCCAACCTCACCGCCAGCCGCGTGAGCACGGAAAAGGTCCGCAAACTGCGCTTCTTCCAGCCGGGCGAATACATTTCGCTCGACTACGCCCGCCGCGATGCGCGCATTTTCTCGGTGGCGCCAGGCGCGGGGCCGACTGACATGCCCGGCATTCACCACCAGCACCTCACCGGCGGCGGCGAGGAGCCGCTGGCGGAGGAGATCTCCGCTTTCCTCGATGCGGTGCGGACGCGGCAGCCACCCGAAGTCACCGGCGACGACGGCCGGCGCGCGCTCGACGCCGCCCTCCGCTGCGCCACGGCCATCGCCGCGCACCAGCAGTTGCTATTCACAAGCACCGCCGCACGCCAAACCTAGATGGCGTCACAATCGTCCTATGGCGAGGCTGATATTGAACATCGGCGCGGGGCTTTTGCGCGATCTCAAGCAGCGCGCGGCTGAGCGGCGCATTACGCTGCAGGCGTTGGTGAGCGAACTGTTGCGCCAAGCTGTTGATGTGACGCCGGCGCCAAAGTACCGCTTCGAAATCAAGGGCTGGAACGGGGTCTTGAACCCGGAAGTGGATATTTGTGACCGCAACTCCCTGGCCCGCGCTATGGAAGGTCCGTGAGGGCGGGGCAACCGTGCGACTAGTCCGCATTTCTCACCAACCCAGCCGCTGCCACGCGCGGCATAGCGCACCCGTCTAGAAAAATGGGCGGCGCAGCACCTGCCCGGCGCTATCACCTTCCCGACAGCGCGTCCTGATCGCCG
>JBOGKJ010000106.1:0-14892 GCA_050745565.1 Terriglobales bacterium
ATCTTCAGCTTCGCCTTCAGCGCCAATGCCGCCCTCACCCTCCAGGTCGGCGGCGGCCTGCTGTGGGTGGCCATCCTGTTCGCCGCCCTGGTGGCGCTCGACCGCAGCTTCCTGCGCGAGTCCGGCGGAGCCAGCCTCATCGGCCTGCAGATCAGCCCCGCCTCTCGCGCCGCCATTCTCACCGGCAAGTTCGCCGCCAGCTTCCTGCTCATGCTGGCGCTGGAAGTCATCCTGCTCCCTCTCTTCGCCGTCCTGTTCAATGCCCCGCGCGCGGCCAATTGGGGCGGCATCATCCTCACCGCCCTGCTCGGCACCTGGGCGCTGGCCGCCAACGGCACCTATTTTTCGGCCATGAGCGCCCAGACCCGCCAGCGCAGCCTGCTGCTCCCCCTGCTGCTGCTGCCGGTGTCCATCCCCGCCATCCTGGCCATGGTCCAGGCCACCCAGGTTTATCTGGCCGGCTCCGGCATGGCAAACTATTGGTTGAAGCTTCTGCTGGGCTACGACGTCATCTTTACCGCCCTTGGCCTGCTGCTGGCGGACATGGTGTTGGAAGTCGAATAAAGCGGAATGCGCGCGCACCCTCGCATGGCGACCCTGGCATCCATTCCACCCTCCCGTCCCGGCCGGGACTGGACCCTCGCCCTTAGCCTCGCCACCCTCGCGCTCCTGCTCGTCGCCCTTTACTGGGCCTTGGTCGGCGCACCCACTGAAGCCACCATGGGCACCATCCAGCGGATCTTCTACTACCACGTGCCCGCCGCCCTCGCCGCCTGGACCGCCTTCCTCATCAACGCCGCGGCCAGCCTCGTCTACCTCGCCCGCCGCTCGCCCCAAGCCGACGCGCTGGCCGTCGCTGGCGCCGAAGTCGGGCTCGCATTCCTTACCATCAACCTGATCACCGGCCCCATCTGGGCGCGCCCGGTCTGGGGGGTGTGGTGGGTCTGGGACCCGCGCCTCACGCTCACGCTGGTGATGTGGGTGATGTACGCCAGCTACCTGCTGCTGCGCCGCCTCACCCCGGAAGGCTCGCTGCAGCCCCGCCTCGCTGCCGCGCTGGCCATGTTCTTCGCCGTCGATATCCCGATAGACTACATGGCCATCCGCTGGTGGCCGACGCAACACCCCGCGCCGGTGCTGTTTGGCGGACCCAACTCCGGCCTCGCCCCGCGCATGTGGGTGGCCCTGTTGCTATCAATGGCGGCGTTTCTGGCCCTCATGGGTATGCTGATGTCGCTGCGCTACAAACAGGAACGGTTGCGGACGGCGCTGCGCGAACTGCGCGAGCAGCAATTATTGGCGGTCGAATAGGAGAAGGGCAAAGGAGAACCATGGGCAGCCTAGTGGCGGCATATACGGTGGCTTGGATCATCCTGATGGTCTATGTCTTGACGCTGGCCTCGCGCCAGCGCCGCCTGCGGCGCGCCCTCGAACGGCTCCAGCGCGACCAACCGCCCCAGCCCGCGCCCGATTCCCAGCTGCATGCCCGCTGACGCCGCATCCTGCCTCGCCGCCGCCACCGCCATCGCGCGCGAGGCCGGCGCCCTGCTGCTCGACCACCGCGGCCGGGTCGCGGTCGAATATAAGGGCGAGGCCGATCTGGTTACCGCCGCCGACCGCGCCAGCGAGGCGCTCATCACCGCCCGCCTCCGCCAGTCCTTCCCCGATCATGCCGTCGTGGGCGAGGAAGGCGGCGGCCAGCCCGATCCCTATGGCGACTGCTGGTATGTGGACCCGCTCGATGGCACCACCAACTTCGCCCACGGCTTGCCGCTGTTTGCCGTCTCGCTCGCCCTGGTGCGCGCCGGCCAGACCATCGTGGGCGTGGTCTACAACCCCGTGCTGCAGGAAATGTTCACCGCCCTGCGCGGCGACGGCGCCCACCTGAATGGCTCCCCCATCGCCGTTTCCCGCCAGCAGGACCTGGCTCAATCGCTGCTCGCCACCGGCTTTCCCTCGCAAAAGCGGCACAAGAACCCCAATATCCACTTCTACCAGTACTTCAGCCTCCGCACCCACGGCATGCGCCGCTTGGGTGCGGCCGCGCTTGATCTCTGCTACACCGCCTGCGGCCGTTTCGAGGCCTTCTGGGAGTTCAATCTCAAACCCTGGGATGTGGCCGCCGGCAAGCTCATTGTCGAGGAGGCCGGGGGCGCCATCAGTGACATGTTGGGCGGCCCCCACCGCCTCGACAGCCCCGAAATCCTGGCCAGCAACCTCCGCCTCCACCCCGAGCTGCTCCAGGCCTTCGCCGCCCTGTTCGCCGGCCACGCCCCGCCCGCCGCCTCCCCGGCCGACTACCGCGCCGCACGGCCCCCGGCCTCCTGATGAAGGCCTCGCGCCTCGCCCCCCGCGCCTCCACCCAACTCCGCCAGCGCTCCTGGCGTCAGGTCCAGACCTTGCTCCACCGCGGCCGCCCGCTCGCCCCCGACCCCCAAATCACCCGCCTCGACCTCGTCCTCCCCCGCCTCCCCCGCCCCCTCGCCGGCCTCACCATTGCCCACCTCTCCGACATCCACTATGGCCTGTTCCTCTCCCGCGCCTCGCTGCAGCGCGTGGTCGAACTCGCCCAGGCCCAGCGCCCCCACCTCATCGTCGTTACTGGCGACTTTGTCACTCAGTCTCCCGCCTTCATTGAACCCGTCAGTGAGCTGCTCGAGAAACTTCGCGCCCCCCTGGGCGTCTTCGCCGTGCTCGGCAACCACGACTTCCGCGCCGGCGCCGACGTCCTGACCCGCGCCCTGCGCCGCCGCCACCTCACCGTCCTGCGCAACCAGCACCGCCTCGTCCATTACGGCGGCGCCGAGTTCAAAATCGCCGGCATCGATGACTCCCGCCAGCACCCCGATGTGGGGCGCGCCGTGGGCTCCTGCGCCCGCCGCTTCACCCTCCTGCTCGCCCATAACCCCATGGCCCTGTCCGAGGCCGCCGCCTGCGGCGTCGACCTCGTGCTCTCCGGCCACACCCACGGCGGCCAGATCAAGTTCAACTTCGCCGCCCCCCTCTACCAGCGCTTCCTGCCCGCCGGCCTGCTCAGCCTCGACGGCACCCAGATGTACATCAGCCGCGGCCTCGGCAAGGTCATCGTCCCCATGCGGGTGGGCGCCCCTCCGGAGCTGGCCTTCCTCCGCCTCCATCCCGGCCGCTGACATTGCCCCCAGGTAGCTTTTCTGTCCCCTGTTTGGGGTGATTGCATCCTTTCGCTAGTAGTTCTAATCTAACCAAGTCACCCCCCCCCGGGAAGGAAGAGAGTGTGACATGGCTGATTCTGCCTCCGCCCTCGACGCCGCGACCGCAGCGGCAGCACCCCCGTCCCCCGCAGGCGCCACCCCGCCTTCGGTCATCCTTCTCATTGAGGACGACAAACATATCCAGCGCAGTGTCAGTTATCAGTTGCATCGCCAAGGCTACAAAGTCGTCTGCCAGGACGACGGCGAGAGCGGTCTCCACGAAGCCCTGCAGCACCGCTTCGACGTCGTCGTCGTCGATGTCATGCTGCCCAAGCTCGATGGCCTCAGCGTCTGCAAACAGTTGCGCGGCCAGCGCCCGCAGCAGCCCATCATCCTGGTCTCCGCCCGCGGCTCCGAGCTCGACAAAATCACCGGCCTCGAGTTTGGCGCCGATGACTACCTCGCCAAGCCCTTCAGCCCCGCCGAGCTCGAAGCCCGCATCCGCGCCCTCCGCCGCCGTGTCGGCATCGCCGCTGCCGCCGCCGCGCCCGCCCTGGTGTGCGTCGGCAACCTGGTGCTCGATGCCGACCGCTACCAGCTCCGCGCCGGCGACGCCGTCGTGCGCCTCACCCCCAAGGAACTCAAGCTGCTGCGCCTGATGATGACCGCTCCGGGGCGCATCTTCACCCGCGAAAACCTGCTGGCGCAAATCTGGGGCTGCACCTACGACGGCTATCAGCGTGCCGTCGATGCCCACATCAACCGGCTCAAGTCCAAACTCCAAAAACAGCTCGGCCAGCCCGCCACCTGGCTCGAAAGTGTCTACGGTGTTGGCTATCGCGTTCGCGATCCCGGCCCCGAGTGAACCCCATGCCGCTCGGCCTGTCCGACAACCGCCTCCGCCTCGCCTATCTGCACCAGCACCGCGAGTGGGCCGTCGCCGCCCTGTTCTGCCTCGGCCTCACCGCCCGCCTGCTGGGCTGGCCGCTCTCCAACGGCGCGCTGGAAGCCCTGGGCGTGTGGTGCCTGCTAGCCCTCCTCCTACTCCGCGCCGCCCTGCGCGCGCCCCGCGAGTCCGTGCTGCTGCGCCTCACCTTCGCCTACTGCGGCCTCGAGGCCTGCCTCATCACCGCCCTCGCGCTCGCCGCCCGGGCCCCGGCCTGGCTGGCGCTGTTGTTCGGCTTCCTGCCGGTCTGCTACGCCGCCATGCTGCTCGGCCGCGGACAGGCGCGCCTGATTGCCGCGCTCGCCGCCGTCAATTTTGGCCTGTTCCTGCGTTGGCAGAACGCCCCGGCGGCACCGCGCAGTTGGGACCTGGTCATCATGCTGGCCGTCGCCGCCGTTGTCGGCTATGGCCTCGTCGCCAGCACCCTCGCCCTGTTCTCTGCCATGCTGTGCTCCCAGGCCGCCGCCCTACAGTCGGCCAACCACGAACTGATGCTGCACCGCACCCACCTGGCGGATTTGGTCCTCCAGCGCACCCGGGATCTGCAGCAGACCAGCGACCGGTTGCTCGAGGCCAATGCCAATCTGGTCCGCCTCAATCGCGTCAAGGATTGCTTCCTCGCCAACGTCAGCCACGAATTGCGCACCCCGCTCACCTCCATCCGCGCCTGCGCCGAAGTCCTGCTCGACATTCCCGCCGACGACGCCCCGGTGAGGGCCGAGTTCGCCGCCATGATTCGCGACGAAACCGACCGCCTCAGCCGCCTCATCAACGATCTGCTCGACCTCGCCGCCATCCAGGCCGGCGGCGCCCACTTCCACCCTCAGCCCGTCTCCCTTCCCGCCGTTGTGCGCGAGTCGGTGGGCCTGATGCGCGCGCTCGCCCAGCAAAAGGGCCTTCGTCTCCACAACCGCATCCCCGCCCGCCTGCCCCTGATCCTCGCCGAACCCGACCGCCTCCATCAGGTGCTCACCAACCTATTGAGCAATGCCGTGAAGTTTACCGGCCACGGCAGCATCGAGGTCTCCGCCCACGCCACCCTCGGCGAAGTCATTCTCCAGGTCCGCGACACGGGCGAAGGCATCGCCGCCAGTGATTTCGAAGCCGTCTTCGACAAGTTCTTTCAGGCCGGCCACCCCCTCACCGGCAAGCCTGCCGGCACCGGCCTCGGCTTGGCCATCTGTCGCGAAATCATGGCCCGCCACGGCGGCCGCATCTGGGTCGAAAGCCGCCTGGGGGAGGGCAGTGCCTTCTTCTGCTCCTTCCCCCGGGCCACCGATCAGCATCACCGCTCGCTGCCCACCGCCTCCTCAGCGGCGGCCTAGCAGCGTTCCGCCCCTGCCCCCCACCCGCAGCCGTTCCCGACTGTCCTTCCACCCTCAACCCTCAGCTTTCAACCGTTCCCCCCGCCGCCGCCGCGCAAACCACAGGTACGCCGGCACCCCCACCAGAATGATCGCCAGCCCCAGGCTCGAATAGCCCAGGTTCTGCCGGTAGGTTTGTTCCAGCAACCAGACCGAAACCACCAGGAACAGGGCCGGCATGACCGGGTACCCCCAACTGGCATACGGGCTGCGCTCGCCCCGGTTGCGGAATACGAACAGCGAGATCACCGCGAGCGTGTAAAACAGCCACTCGGCGAAAATCGTGAGCGTGTACAGCGTCTGGTAGGTGCCGGTCAGCGACAGTCCCATGGCGAACAGCGCCTGGACGGCGAGCGAGACGTCGGGGGTGCGGAAGCGCGGATGCACGTGCGCCAGCCCGCGGAAAAACAATCCGTCGCGCGCCATCGCAAACGGCACCCGCGCACCCGACAAAATCGAGCTGTTCAGCGTGGCAAACGCCGAGATCATGATCGCCACTGCCACTAGCGCACCCCCGCTGTGGCTGAAGAAGCGCTCGGTCATGGTCGAGGCCACCGTGCCGGTGGCGGCCACCTCGGCCGGCCGCAGCACGTAGAAATAGGCCACATTGATGGCGGCGTAGAAAAGAAAGACGATTCCGATGCCCCCCACCATGGCCACCGGGATGGTGCGTCCGGGATTGCGGATTTCGCTGCCCGCCAGCGTCAGGTCGCTCCAGCCGTCGTAGGCCCACAGCGCCGCCACCAGGGCGGTGGCGAAGCCGCCGAGCGTGATCGCGCCCGGCAGGCTCTGCTGAAAATGCGCCCAGCTCCCCTGGCCCCACACGAACGCCGCCACCGTCAGCGCCGCCACCAACAGTAGCTTCAGCGCCGTGAAGGCGGCCTGCAGCCTTCCGCCGTGGCGCACGCCGTAGTAGTTGATCAGGCTGACCAGCGCGATCACGCCCGCCCCCAGCAGGTGTTCGCCCGTCAGCGCCCCCCAGCCCGCCACCAGCGGCTGCTGCAGCGCCGGCCACAGAAACCGCGCCGCCAGGGCGAAGCCGGCGCCGATGGTTGCCACCGACACCGGCCGTATGATCCAGAACATCCCCCACCCGAACAGGAACCCGAACAGCGGCCCCAGCCCGTCCCGGATGTAGACGTACTCGCCGCCGGCCGCCGGCCGCAGCGCTCCCAGTTCGGCGTATGCCAGCGCCCCCGCCAGCGACAAAAACCCGCCCAGCACCCACGCCGCCAGAATCCAGCCGATGCTGTGCACCGCCCGGATCATGTCGCTGGAGACGAAAAAAATGCCCGTCCCGATCAGCGTCCCCACCACCATCGCCAGGCTTTCCCACGTCCCCAGCGCCCGCACCAGCCCGTCGGCGCCAAGCGAGGGCGCCGACGCGGGCCGGGTGCGGTCGGGGGCGGGACGGGGCGGAGGCATGGCGTGGCGCGTTCAGTCGGGGCGGCCGCCGGCGGCCAGCGGCTGACGATCACCCAACTCGCGGGGGCGGCCGGTCAGCCAACTGACAACATATCCTACCGCGAACGTCACCAGCGTGCCCGCCACCACGAACCAGGTGTAGGCGACGCCGGCCCGTGACAGCCCCAGCGTCACCCCAATCCCCACCACCAGCCCGGTGATCGCCCCCCGCGCCGTCGCCCGCCGCGTCAGCGTCGCCAGCAGGAACATCCCCAGCAGTCCGCTGAACGGATACGAGATGATCGCCAGCCCGCTCTCCAGCACCGAATGCGAATGCCGGCTCCCGTACGCCACCAGCCCCATCACCACCATCCATCCCACCGTCGCCAGCCGCGACACCCGCAGATAATGCCGGTCATCCCGCCCGGGCGCAAAAAACGGCCGGTAAAAGTCCACAATCGTGCTCGAGCTCAGTGCATTCAGCGCCGCGCTCAAATTCGACATGGATGCCGCCAGCACCGCCGCCAGCACCAGCCCCGCGACCCCCGCCGGCAGGTGCCGCGCCACGAACTGTGGATAGAGGCGGTCGTAGCGCCCAAATGTCCCCGCCGCCAGCCGCAGCGCGTGCGTCTGGTAAAACGCAAATAGCGCCACCCCGATCAGTAAAAACAACGTGAACTGGAACACGATCACCACCCAGCTCACTAGCAGCGCCACCGTGCTCTCCCGTTGATTGCGCGCCGCCAGCAGCCGCTGCACCATCAGTTGATCGGTGCCGTGCGTGGCCATGGTCAGGAACGTCCCCCCCAGCAGCCCCGCCCAAAACGTGTAGGGTTGGGTCCAGGAAAAGCCCCAGTGGAACACCCGCAGCTTGTCCCCGTGCGCCGCCGCCACCGCCGCCACCCCGCGCCAGCCCCCAGGCACCGCCCGCAACAGCAGCACGAACGACAGCACCGCGCCCGCTACATAAATGCAGATCTGGATGAAGTCCGTCCACACCACCGCCCGCAACCCGCCCTCGAACGTATAGATCAGCGTCAGCACCGCGATGATCGCCAGGATCGCGACCGGGCCCAGGTGCGGGTTCCATCCCGCCGGCAGCGCGTCCAGGATCACCGCCACCACAATCGCCACCGCGTAAACCCGCACCCCCTCGGCCAGCGAGCGCCCCACCAGGAATATCAGCCCGGCCACGCTCTTGGCTCCGCTCCCGAAGCGCCGCTGAATCAGTTGATAGGCGGTCAGCAGGCGGCCGCGAAAATAGGCCGGAATCAGGATCAGGCTGATCAGTATCCGCGCCACCAGGTACCCGAACACCAGTTGCAGGAACCCCAGGTCGCCCCCAAACGCCAGTCCCGGCGTGCTGATGATGGTCAGCACGCTGGTTTCCGCCGCCACGATCGAAAATGAAATCGCCCACCACGGCAGTTCGCTGCTGGCCAGAAAATAATCCTGCAGCGATGGGTTCGGCCGCCGCAGCCAAATGCCAAACCCCGTGATCAGCGCCAGGTATCCGACGATCACGACAATGTCGAGCGGGTGCAGCATCAACCCACCAGCGCCCGCGCCAGCTCAACCGCTGCGGTAACGGGTGCCTGCTTCGGCGGCTGCAAGGTGTAGCCGCCCGCTTCTTGTATGTACTCCCGCATCGCCTGCACCCCGTCGAAAACTCCGCCCCAGTAATAAACCTCCGGCGTCTCCCACCGCAGCGCACAGGCGCAGTTCCGCACCAGGCCGGTCAGATCGGCCGCGGCGCGCCGGAATATCCCCTCGCATTTCTGTCCATGCTCCCGCGTCAGCCTCGGCAGCAGCCCGGCATAGTTCCCGTCCCCCGGCGCCGCCGACAGCCCCGCCGCCACCGCCTCCCGCCCTATCTGGTCCCCGCTCCCCGGGTCTCGCCCCGGACCCTCGCCCCCGGCCTGCGCCTCTCGCCCCTGGTAGCGACCCCACACCACCGAGCCCGTCCCCGCCACCACCACCAGCCCGTCCTTGCCCCCCGTCGCCCCCCACCACGCCAGTTCCGCGTCGCTCATCACCCGCACCCGCGCCTGCGGCATCAGCCCCGCCAATATCGCCTCGTAGCGGCCTCGGTTGCGCCCCGCCGAGGCAAACCCCCCGCACACCGCCGCCACCTCTTCCAGCCCCGCGTTGTGCTCCGCCAGGCATCCCTGGCAGCCCCGCGCCACTACCAGCTCCACCTCCCGCAGCGCGCTTCGCGAAAGGCTGCTGCCCAACCGCACCAGGTAGGCATCGGCCGTCCCACGATCATCGAGCCCGGCCGCCAAAAAGGCCGACTTGCTCCCGCCCCCATCAATCCCCAGTACACAACCCATCCCGCCAAAATAACAGAATCGAGCGGCCGACACGCCCGAAGATAAGAGTGCTGCAGCCCATCCCGGCCCGGAATTGCCGCCTGCCCCACACTACCGCCCGCCGCTGGCGCCGCCCCGCCCAGCGCGACCCGCGCACACCGCCACCACCTCCACGTCCCGCAGCGCGCTTCGCGATAGGCTGCTGCCCAATCGCACCACGTAAGCATCCGACGTACCCTGCGCATCGCCCGGGGAGGCCAAAAATGGCCGTCTCGCCCCCGCCCCCATCAATGCCCGGCACACAAACCATCCCGCCAAAATAACAGAACTACCAGCTACCGGTTACAACTACGCAGGCGTGCTGCCAGATTCCCCGCAACCGTAAGCCGTCCAAGCCTCCAATAGCCGCGCCCCCGCGCGCTACGGCTTCCGCGTCGGCCGCATCTGAATCTCGCTCACAAAGCTGTTCCCGGCCTGGGTGACCAGCATCTCCACCGTGTGCGCCACATCCTCGGGGCGCAGCATCTTGCCCCGGTCCTTGTTGCCCACCAGCTCCGTGGACAGATCGGTGTCGATAGACCCCGGGCAGATCAGGCTGACCCTGACGCCATGCCCGCGCAGCTCCTCGGCCGCCGAAACCGACAAGGCGTGCATGGCCGCCTTGCTGGCCGCGTAAGCGGCGCCGCCCGGCAACGGATTGTGGGCGGCAAGCGATGCAATGTTGATGATGTGCCCGCTGCGGCGCTGGATCATGCCCGGCGCCACCGCCCGTAGTGCGTAGTACACCGACCGCAGGTTGGTCTCCATCGTCGCTGCCCAGATTTCCGGCGTCGTCTCGTACAGTGGGGTTCCAAACTGGCCCACCCCGGCATTGTTGACCAGGATGTCTATCCGTCCCCACGCCGACAGCGCCGCCTGCGCCATCGCCTGCACCTCCGCCTCCGACCGCACATCGCACCGGCAGGCCCGGGCCACCCCCCCTGCCCGCTGAATCTCGGCCGTCAGCTCCTGCAGCCGGGGCAGGCTGCGGGCGGCGCACAACACATTGGCGCCCAGTTGGGCCAGCCGCCAGGCGACGGCGCGCCCCACCCCCTGGCTGGCGCCGGTGACCACGGCGGCTTGCTCTTTCAGCGGGTATTCTGGCATTTTGCCTCCCGGCGACCTTTGCTCCGCTGGCGCATCCAAAGCACAGGCGAAAAATAGTGGAGCAGAGGGCCTTCCATATTTTATAATCCAGCATTTGGTGCAGGGGCCCCCCCCCGACGGGTACTGAGGAGAAAAAATGAAGCCTTCAACCACTCTTGCTGCGACTGCTATGCTGGCGCTCGGCTGCTGGGCCGCCGCGCCGCGGCCACCGCTCGCCCCCGCTCCCCCCTTCACCGCGGCCATGTTCCAGGGCGACGCTTGCCCCAGCCCGAGCGCTCCGGCCAAAAAGGCTTGGAAGCCAGGCACCGAAGGCACCGAAGAGTACACCGCCTTTACCGCCGCCGCCAGCTCCAAGGACCCAACCCAGCAGGCCCAATTGGCCGCTGCCTTCGTGCAGAAGTACCCGGATTCCGACTATAAGGACGACGCACTGCAGATCGAGCTGCAAGCTCAGTACGCCGTTCCCAGCCACCGGCCTGAAGCGGTAAAAACCGCCCAAACCCTCCTGCGGTCCCCCGGCGCCACCGCCCAGCAATTGTTGATCGCCGACACCATCATCTCCTTCGTCCTGCCCTCCCAGGTCCAGACCAACGACCCCGATCTGGCGGCCAAAATGGCTACCCTCAGCCACGCCGCCACCTGCGGCCAGCAACTGCTCGCCAGCGCTCCCGCCGCCCAGCAGAGCCGGTTTGGGCCTATCATGGCCAAGGCGCTGGGCTTCGCCCAACTCAACACCAAGCAGTACGACGCCGCCATTGCCACCCTCTCCAAGGCCGCCCAGCAAAACCCCAAAGACCCACTCCTCTACTACTGGATGGGCGTATCCGAGGTCACCAAGCCCACACCGGACTTCATCACCGGCATCTTTGATCTCGCCAAAGCCTCCGCCCTGGCGCCCGAAACCCAGGCCTTTTCCAGCTACCTCAACACCGTCTACACCACCTATCACGGTTCCACCGACGGCCTCCAGGACGTCCTCGCCACCGCCAAGCAGAGCGATACCCCGCCCGCCGGCTTCCACATCGGTTCCAAAGTGGATGTCGAAAATGCTGCCGCCGAGGCGGATTACCAAGCCAAGCTCAAGGCGCTGCAAAACCAACTGCCGCCCGAGGACAGCTTCGCCGGCATCAAGGCCCGCCTGCTCAAGCCCGATATGGCGGCCTCGGAATGGAAGAAAGTCAAGGGCGTCGGCTATGAACTCGAAGGCGTCGTCACCAAAGTGACCCCCAAGTCCGTTGATATCGCCGTCGGCGTCAAGGATGCCTCCGCCAGCCCCGCCGCCAACGTCCGCCTCATCTTGGCCGCCCCCCTCACCAAAAAGCTCGCCGTTGGGACCGATGTCACCTTTGACGGCGTCGCCGACGCCTTCCGCCCCAACCCGCCCGACCCTAACACCCCCTTCGTGCTCACCATGAACCAGGGCAGCGTCAAAGGCTATAGCCCCACGGGCAAGTAGGCACCAGCAGCGGCCCGCAAAGCGCGCGCGTTCGCTGCCGCCCGAAACGGGCCCTGCCGACGCTGATTCGGCTCGAGACATGCTGTGGCTCGATGCCGAAGTGGGGCCGGTCGCCGACCGGCGTGCGGGCCGCCGGCCGCGCCTGCCGTCCGCCGGCTGGCGCGCCCATATATGGCTTGCGAATACGTTTCACCTCGTGAAGAAATCCGGCCAAGCGCCTTCCGGCAGCAGCCCGCCCCGCGCCCTGGGTGGCAGCGTGGCCCCTACCAGTTGAAGCCCTGGTGCAGCACCACGCCGGTGTCGCTCAGCCGGATGCTCGCCTTCATCGTCGGCCGCTCCCGGCCCTTGGCGAAGCGCATGTCGGTTATCGTCACCAGGTCGTCGCTGCCCTGCTGCTCGTCCATGGCGAAAGGAAAACGCGCAAACCAGAGAAACGCGCCGCCGGTTGAGGTGATCTCGGCGGCCTGAATCGCCGGCGTCCGCGGTGGCTTGATGTAGTTGCGCTCCACCCGCACCAGGCCCTGGTTGATGTCCAGCGGTGAAATCACGTCGGCAATCAGGTAGTTGTTGGGCAAGTCCACCACGGCGTGCCAGTCAAACGGGTTCGAGTTGTTGGGAAACGCCGCCCAATCGTAAGGCAATTGGCCTTCAAAGGCATAGGCGGTCTGCGGCGTATTCAGCAGTTGCAGCGCCTGGCTGTGCTGCCGTGCGCGCAAGCCAATCCAGGCGGCCACGAACGCCAGCGCCAGCGCCGCGCTCAGCCGGTGCGGATGGGGTACGTGCCGCGAGCCGACCTCGTTCATGATCAGCCCCAGCATCATTGGCATTCCCAGGAACACGATCAGCAGCAGCCACACCCAGGGGTCGAGTGTCGGCATCCAGTCCAGCGCGTACCAGTGCTGGCTGAAGGGGGCGAATAGCCGTATGCCATAGGAAGTCGTCCAGTCCAGCAGCACGTGCGAGCCCACGCAGAACAGGCCCAGCAGGAAGCCCAGCCATAAACTGGGCGCGATCTTCTTGTGCCGCTCCGCGTACCAGCGCAGCCCCAGCGCCACCAGCACCGCCCACACCGGAATCATCCAGACCGAATGCAGAATGCCGCGGTGAAATTCCAGGTACCGCACCCCCGGCCAGCTATACAGCACGTCCAGGTCGGGCAGGTTGGCGGCGATCACGGCCGCCCCGGTCGCGTACACCAGTCGCTTCTTGAAATACACCCGCGAGATTGCCACGCCAACCAGGCTGTGGGTCAATGTATCCATGGGTCTGCTGTGCAGCATACCATTGGAGATGGAGCCGTAACCATGCCTGAACTCTCCGAGCGCCACGACCTTCGCGCCGCTCTTGCTCAGCGGGGCGTTCGCCTCACGCGGCAGCGCCAGGTGCTGGTGGACGTCATTCAGAACGCCACCCGCCATCTGGACGCGGAAACGCTCTGGCGCCACGCGCAGCGGCATGACGCCAGCATCAACCTGGCGACCGTATACCGCACCCTGGGACTGCTGAAGCGCATGGGCTTGGTGGACGAGCTTGACCTGATGCACCTGGAAGGCGAGAAGCACTACTACGAGGTCAGCCGCACCCGCACCCACCTGCATCTCGCCTGC
Source organism: Terriglobales bacterium (assembly GCA_050745565.1). Taxonomy (GTDB): domain Bacteria; phylum Acidobacteriota; class Terriglobia; order Terriglobales; family SCQP01; genus SCQP01. Next base: position 13,406 of record JBOGKJ010000106.1, read on the forward strand.
TTTCGCTGCGGCAGCATCGAGGAGTTTCAAACCGAAGCCTTCGAGCGGCTGCGGGAATTGGCCGAGCGCGCCTGCGGGTTCTCCATCCAGGTCGGCCGGCTGGAGTTTGGCGGCCTCTGCCGCGACTGCCGCCAGCGTGGCGACGCGAGCGCCGCAGGCGGCCACGTGCAGGGGCCGGCACCAACCGCCAGCGGGATGCGAGGCGAAGCCGCGCCGGGGCGCGAGCCAGCTAAACTCACGCGCGTGCGGGAATGGGGTAGGCGGGGCCCCCGATCGGGCGCGCGCGAAAGCGGGGCGCTCGGCAAAGCCGCGCCGGGGCGCGAGCCAACGAAAGGACTGCGGCCGTAGTGGACGAGCAGACCGAGTTGGAGGCGTTGCGCGACGACATCCGCCGCCACGAGCGCTTGTACTACGCCGAGGACCAGCCGGAAATCAGCGACGCCGACTTCGATCTGCTGATGCGCCGCCTGCAGTCGCTCGAAGCGGCACATCCGGAGTGGATCACTCCGGATTCGCCCACCCAGCGCGTGGGCGGCCAGCCCCGCGCCGGCCTGGTCAAGGCCTCGCACAGCGCGCCGCTGCTCAGCCTCGACAATGCCTACAGCCGCGAGGAGTTGGGCGCCTTCGATGAGCGGGTGCGCGCCGCGGCCGGAACCGCCGTCGTTGAATACGTCGCGGAGTTGAAACTGGATGGGTTGAGCATGGCCCTCCACTACGCCAGCGCGCGCCTGGAGCGAGGTCTCACCCGCGGCGACGGCCAGGTCGGCGAGGACGTCACCGAGAACCTTCGCACCATCCGTTCGCTGCCCCTGCGGGCGCTGGCCCCGCCGGGCGTCGCCGCCGCGCCGCCGGGCGAGTTCGAGGTTCGTGGCGAAGTGGTCATGCCGCGCGCCGCGTTCCAAAAACTGAACCAGGAGCGCGAAGAGGAGGGCCTGGCGCGGTTTGCCAACCCCCGTAACGCCGCTGCCGGTGCCGTCCGGGTGCTGGACACGCGGGTGACGGCGGCGCGGCGGCTGGACTTTTACGCCTATTACCTGCTGCGGGGCGGGCAGGCCATCTGCACCTCCCAGGCGGCGACGCTACAGGCGCTCCGTGCCGCCGGCTTCAAGGTCAGCCACTGGCGCCTGTGCCCGGACCTGGACGCGGCTTGGGCCTTCATTCAGGAAATGGAAGCCGGGCGCGAGAACCTGCCCCACGAAATAGATGGCGTGGTGCTGAAAGTGAATGACGAGGCGGTGCACGCGCGCCTGGGCGCCACCGGCAAGTTCCCGCGCTGGGCCGTCGCCTATAAGTTCGCCGCCCGCCAGGCGGTCACGCGCGTGCTCGACATCGTCATGAGCGTCGGCCGCACCGGCGCCCTCACCCCCACCGCCTGGCTCGAGCCGGTCGCCGTCGGCGGCGTCACCGTCAGCCGCTCGACCCTGCACAACCTGGATGAAATCGAACGCCTCGGCGTCCGCGTCGGCGACAGCGTCCGCATCGAGCGC
>JBOGKJ010000107.1:0-3080 GCA_050745565.1 Terriglobales bacterium
CCAGCCAGCGCGCGCTCACCATCCCGGACCTGGTGGCGTGGAAAGGGGTCGCGGGCACGGCCGTCTCGCGTGACGGCCGCTGGTTCGCCTACCGCGCCACCTCGATGGAGGGGAACGGCCAGGTGACGTTCCGCCAGACACGTGGAACCGAGCGCTACCACTTCAGCCTGGGCGAAGCGCCGCCGAATGAGACCTACGGCGGGGGGCGCGGGGGCCGGGGCGGAGGCGGCAACCTGGCACTATCGAGCGACGGACGTTTTGGCGCATTCCTAGCCTATCCGGCGCACGCCGAGGACGGGCGGCTGCGGACGGAGCACAAACCCATCGAGACCCACGCCGGGCTGGTGAACCTGGCCAGCGGCGCGGAGGTCAATTTCCCCCGTGTGCGGCGCTTCGCCTTTTCCGGCGACAACCCCGATTGGATTGCCTTCGAGAAGCTTCCGGCGGCTGGCGCAGGCGGCGAAACTGCCGCAGGGGGCCGTGGCGCGGCTGGCGGCAGTGGCGGCCGCGGTGGCGTCAGCGCCAATGACCGGCCCGAGGCCGACCCCCGCGGCAGCGACTTGATTCTGCGCCAACTATCCACCGGGCTCGAGTACAACTTGGGGAGCGTAGGCGAGTTTGCCTTTGACCGCCAAGGCCGCTACCTGGCCTATACCATCGCCGCGAGCGACCGAAGCGGCAACGGCATCGAGCTGCGCGAGCTTGCGACCGGCGCCACGCGCGCGCTCGCCAGCGACGATCACGCCATTTTCCGCGGCCTCGCCTGGAACCACGCCGGCACGGCGCTGGCGGCGCTCGAGGGGAGTGACGACAAGGCCTCGCTCGACAAGCAGTACCGGCTGCTGGCGTTTACAGGGATCGGCACGGCAGCGGCCAGCGCGCCGGCGGCGGCCTTCGACCCGGCCACGGATGCGGCCTTCCCCGCCGGCATGGCCATCAGCCCCGCCCGCACGCCGGAGTGGAGCGAGGATTCGGCGGCGGTGTTTTTTGGCATCCACGCCCTGCGCCCGGTGCCGCCCGGCCGCGGGCGCGGCAACGCCGCCAGCAACGCCGGCGCGGTCGGCGAGAGCGTGGATCTGGTCATCTGGAACTACCAGGACCCGCGGATGCAGAGCGAGCAGATTGTCGAGGAAGGGCGCGACCGCAGCTACAGCTACCTGTGCGAGTACCGCCTCGCGGGCCACAAATTCGTTCGCCTTGCCGATGACACCGTGCGTCAGGTGACGCTGGCGCCGCACGAGCGCTACGCCATCGGGCTGGGCAACCGCCCCTACGAGCTCGAAGGCCATCTCGACGGCCAGACCTACAACGACATCTACGTCACCGACCTCGCCACCGGCGCGCGCACGCTGGCGGTCAAGCACGCACGCTGGCAGGACGAACCCGCCCCCGACGGCATCCATTTCGCCTTCTTCCGCGAGGGCAACTACTGGGTCTACAACATGGCGAGCGGCGCCAGCCGCAATCTCACCGCCGCAGCCCCGGTCTCGTTCGTCAACGTCGCCGACGACCACAACCTCAAGCAGCCGCCGATACCAATTGTGGGCTGGTCGCGCGATAGCCGCGACTTGCTGCTCACCGACAACTGGGACATTTGGAAAGCGCCGATCGCCGGCAGCACTGACATCAACCTCACCGCCGATGGCAAGCGCGAGGGCATCCGCTACCGCCATCCGGTGAACTTCGACGCCATGGCCGACCCCACCGTCCGCGGCTTCGATCTCTCCCAGCCGCTCTACCTGGATGCCTACGGCGAATGGACCAAGAAGGACGGCATCGCCGTGCTCCAACCTGGAGGGGCGAGCGCCCATCGCCTGATGTTTGACGAAGCCTCCTATGCCGGGCTGGTGAAGGCCCGGGATGCGGCGGTGTACCTCTACACCCGCCAGACCTACAAGGACGCTCCGGACTACTACGTCGCCGGGGCGGAGCTGGCGGATGCGGCCCGGATCACCGACATGGCGGCGCAGGTGAAGCCGTTCCAGTGGACCAGCGGCACCATGCTGGTGAACTACACCGGCTACAAGGGTGACCATCTGCAGGGCGCGCTGCACCTGCCGCCGAACTACGTCAAGGGCAGGCAGTACCCGATGATTGTCGAGTTCTACGAGAAGATGTCGCAGAACGCCTACCAGTTCCCGCGGCCCGCGCTCAGCGGCGGCGCCTTCAACATCGCCGACTACCTCAGCAACGGCTACGCCGTCTTCGACCCCGACATCAGCTACAAGGTGGACGACCCCGGCATTTCCTCGGCCGGCTGCCTGATCAATGCGGTCAAGGCCGCCATCGCCACGGGCGTGCCCGACCCGGCCCATATCGGCATTCATGGGCACTCTTGGGGCGGCTATCAGACCGCTTTTGTCGTCACCCAGACCCATCTATTTGCCGCCGCCGCCGCCGGCGCGCCGCTGACGGACATGATCAGCATGTACGGGGTCATCTACAAAAACTCGGGCGTCACCAACGGCCAGATTTTCGAGGCCTCGCAGGGCCGCTTCACCGGCCCGCCCTGGCAGGAGTGGGCGACCTATACCCGCAACAGCCCCGTGGCCAATGTGGCCAACGTCACCACGCCGCTGCTGATGCTCTCCGACTACAATGACGGCGACGTGGACTTCACCCAGGGCATGGAGTACTTCAACGCCCTGCGCCGCCTGCACAAGCCGGTGGTGCTGCTCGACTATCCCAGCCAGAACCATTCCCTCTCCAAGCGCGTGGACATGAAGGATTACACCGTGCGCATGATGCAGTTCTTCAATCACTTCCTCAAGAACGGCCCCATGCCGGACTGGTATGGCACCGGCGTTTCGGCGCTGAAGATGGAGGCCTACCTGCGCAAGTTCCGCCGCAACTATGGCGCCGCGCCCGCGGCCGCGGGCGGCACGGCGGCCGCCTCCACCAAGCACTGAAACACCACCCCATCCGGCGCGGCGCGGCCGCCCCACTATTGACGGGCGCCGGCCCCTGCCCCTGCTCGCTGAGACGCTCGCAGCGCCGTGCCCGCACTCGAAGGGCTGTGGAGCGCCGGCCCGGGGCCCGGCGAACCCAAGGGGCCGCGAGCGGCCTCTCGCTACGGCAGT
>JBOGKJ010000108.1:0-7455 GCA_050745565.1 Terriglobales bacterium
TGAGTCAGTATAAGGAAAGTTGAGGATTCCGCATCTCGCCGGAGTCGCGCCGTTTGCACTGCGGGCAAAATCGGCGCGAAGGGCCGCGGAATTCCAAACGGAGTGCAAGCGCCACTGGCGCTTTCCCCCCTCCCGGCAAACGTAGCGGCGCGGCCCGGCCCCTAGCAAAAGGCCGCTCGCGCCGGCTTGGGCTCACCGGGCCCGGGGCCGACGCTCCACAGCCTTTCGAGTGCGCGCGCGGCGCTGCGAGCGTCTCAGCCGAGCAGGGGCAGGGGCCTGCGCCCGTCATCGTCTCGCCTCGCTTCGCTGGGGCGGCGCCGCGCTGGGCTGGGGCGGGGCCGCGCGCATGGCGGCGGTGAGGTCGGCGGCCATGTGGTCCCAGGTATGGGCGCGGATCCGAAGCGCGGTGGCGGCGAGCGGGGCGCGCAGGGTGTCGCCGTGGGTGTTCCACCAGCGCAGCCTGTCGGCCAGAAGCTCGCCGCTTTCGGCCTGGTCGAGCGTTAGCGGGCGCAGCCCGGCGTCCAGCCGTTCGGCCACGCCGGAATCGGCGCTGAGGATGGCGGGTATTTCCCGCGCCAGCGCCTCGTGCACGGCCAGACCGTAGGCCTCGTACCGCGCCGGTGCGATCAGCACGTCGCTCGCGGCCAGCAGGTCGGGCACGTCGCGGCGAAAGCCAAGGAACTCCGCACGAGCCCCCAGTCCAGCGTTTTGGGCCTGCCGCCGCCAGGCATGGCGTCCGGCGCCGCGCCCGACGACCACCAGGTCCATATCGCAGCCGGGCTGCGCCGCCAACCGGCGCCAGGCATCGAGCACGGTGTCGAGGTTCTTGCGCCGGTCGCCGAGCGCGCCCACGAACAAGCCGACGCGCCGTTCCGGGCTCCAGCCCAGCCGCTGGCGCGCGGCGGTGCGTTCGGCGGGGCCGACCGGCCCGAAGTGCTCGGGGTCGCAACCATAGTACACGACCCGGATGCGGCCGGCATCCAGGTGCAGGTGCTCGATCAGGTCCCGGCGTGTGCGCTCGGAGTTGGCGATGGCGAGCACGGCGTGCCGCAGCGCAAGGCGCTCGTCGGCGAGCGCGCGGGAGTGCTTGGCCCGATGCCAGGCGCGGCGGAGCCAGCCGGCATCGGGAGCGAGGGGCGAACGAAACGCGGCGTGGACATAATGCACCCAGTTCGCGCCGCCGGCGTCGCAGTTGCCGCCATTGGCCACAACCCGGCCGCCGCGCCGGCGGATCCTGCGCGCCCAACGCTGCCCCACCCGCGCCAGCGGGATCCAGCCCAGGGCGTCATGTGCCCGCGGCCGCGGCACGCGGTGCCAGTGCAGGTTGGGATACGCCAGCAGCGCGGGCGCCGCCGCGTGCCCCACCAGATGCAGCTCCATGCCCTGCCGCGCCCAGTAATCGGCGAGCGCGTAGTTGGCGCGATCCATGCCGCCGGTCTTGACGAAATCGGCGGCAATGATGAGGGCGGGCGTCACAGTGCTCCGGTCGCGTGGACGTGGGCGGGCGGCGGCGCCGGCGCGCGGGTCCGCGCCGCCATGCCCACCGCGGCCAGCACCAGCGCATTCAGAAACCAGAACTGCAACCCGGACTCGCCGGTGAACGGAGTGTAGTCAAATGTCAGCGCCATCACGCCAATATCGTAAGCCAGGCAGAGCACGGCCCAACTCCACATTGGGCCCCGCCGCGCGGCGAGCCGCCCCAAGCTGATCATCGTCGCCGCCAGCAGCGCCAGGTAGGCGGCCAGCAGCGGCACGCCACCATCGAGCACCCAGCCCTGCCATTGGATTTCGACGTAAATGCGGCCGCGGCGGGGATCGCGGTTGTGGCCGAAGTAGGTGTTCATCATGCCCCAGCGGCCCAGTCCCGCCCCCAGCGGGTACTGCGGGATGAGCTCTGTAAACGTCTGGCGCAGGAATTCACCACGCGCCTTCTGAAACACGTGGCCGTGCCCGCCGCCGCCGAGCGTGGCCAGACGCGCGATCATTTGCGCTCCGCCCACGCCGCGGGCCACCCGCAGGCTACCGACGCCCAGCACTCCGGCCAGCAGCAGCAGCAGCGCAAACTGGCGCCAGTGGCGGTGCCAGACCAGCAACCCCATGAGCGCGACTATCCACACCGCCACCACCACCAGCAGTACGCGGGTTTGCGACAAATAAATAACGACCATGCCCGCGATCATGCTGGCGAAATACAGGCCGCGCTGCAGCAGCCGGCCGTGCCCGCGCGCCGCCAGCAGGAAGCCCAGGCCGAACAGCACCGCCCACAGCCCGGCATCGGCGGCGCCGCCGGGGGTGTCGGTGAGCCCCATGGGGCGGAAAATTTGGTGTCCGTTGGCAAGGGTGATCTTCAGGCCCTCGACCGCCGAGCCCATGCTGGCGATCACCGGCGAGAGCCTGGGTTCAAAGCGCCCAGGGAAGTAGACTTGGGCTAGCCCCGTCAGCGCGCTCAGGGTGAAATACGCCCAGAACAAGTGGAGCAGGCGGCTGAAGCTGTGCGCATCCCAGCGCAGGCGCGGCATCCAGAACAGCGGCGCCAGGATGGCCAGGTACATGATGACCTCGGCGCCGCCGGCCGCCAGCGAGTTGGTGGCGGGATGCAGCAGCTCGAAGGCCAAAATCGCCAGCACCCACAGGGCGGCCACATTGGCGGGTGTGCGGCGGGTCTTGCCGGGCAGCAGCGCCAGCAGCGCCAGACTGGCGGCAAACACGCCCGTGCGCCAGAAGATGCGCAGCCAGCCTCGATCCAGTCCGGGCGCCAGCAGCGCCAACTGGCAGCCCATTTCACCCACCAGGAACAGCTCGACCGCGCTGGTCCAGCGGGGACGCCGCGCGGCGGTTGGCGGCGACCAGCTCCAGGCTGCGGCCGGGGCACTCATGCCGGCACCGCCTCGGTTGGCAGCGGCGTCTGCTCCAGCATCGCGGCCTGCCAGGCCCGCATTTGCGCGCGCGGGTTGCACAGCCGGCGCGCCTGCGCGGCGGCGGCGGCAGCCATACGCGTGCGCAGCGGGGCATCGTCCATGAGCAGTTGCAGGGCGGCGGCCAAGTCCACCGCTGCCGGCGGCGTGAGCAGCCCGCAGCCCGGCTCGAGCAATTCCGTCGGTCCGCCGCCGCGCGTGGCCACCACGGGCAGGCCCGCCGCCAGAGCCTCGGCGACGGCCAGGCCGAAGGGCTCGGGCGCGGTGGTGGGATGGCAAAACAGGTCGGCGGCACGCATCAGCGCGCCCACGTCGTCGCGTTCACCCAGCCAGCGCACGCGCGGCTCGAGGCCCAGGCGCGCGGCCTGGGCTTGAAGCTGCCGCAGATAGTTGCGCTCCCGAGGGCGCTGCGATCCGCCGGCGAACCAGACCACCCATTCGACGCTGCCAGGCAGCCGCGCCAGCGCGTCCAGCAGCAGGCCATGGCCCTTCATCGCCTCCAGCCGGCTGGCCTGCAGGATCACGAATGCGGTATGGCTGGTCCGGCAGGCAGCCCGAATTCGCCGCCGGCCGTCGGTATCGAGCGCCGGGGCCGGGCACACCGGCGGCCGCCAGGTGAGGACCGGAACGCGGGGATAACGCTGGCTCAGGCTGGCGGCGACGGCAGCGCTCAGCGCGATGGCGAAATGCGGCTGGCGCCGTGCCGACCACGCTTCCAGCCAGGCATGCACGCTGGGGCGGGCCCAGTGCGATGCGGCCTGGCTCGCTGCATTGTGCGCCCACAATCCGACGGCGATGCCGGTCTCCAAAAGCGCCGGCGCGAACACCGCGTGCGCCCACCAGGAATGGCACAGTACCATATCGGCCGGATGCCGCCGCAACCATTCGCGCAGTCGCTCGCGAGCCCGTCGCAGTTGCCAGGCCCGGCTGGCGCGCACCTCGCCCAGATCGTGCACGGCCGCGCCCGCCCGCTCCAGCTCATACCACAGCCGCGCCTTGTAGCAGAGCCCGAACGTCTGCTCGATTTCCGGCGCCTCGCCCCGCAGCTCGGCGAGCGTCGCCAGCAGCCGCTCGACGCCGCCATAAACGTTGCCGCCGTAGAGATGCAACAACCGCATGCGTTCCCCGGTCAGCGGATGAGCAAATCTCCGGCGGCAAACGTCAGTGCCGTGAGCGTATGGCTGATAGCGGACATGCCGGCGCGCTTCTTGCCGCTGACCGGGACGTACACCATGTCATTGGCCGCGAGCCGGATATCGGGGGCGCGGCCGTCGAGCACCGCCGCCAGGTCAATGGTTTGCGTGGTTTGATCGGGCTCGCCCACATGGCGGATGATCTGGGTCCGCTTGGCGCTGGCGGCTTCGTCGAGCCCGTGGGCCCGGGCGATGGCCTTGCGCACGGTGAGCGGATCGGTGTCGCTCAACGGAATCGCCCCCGGCGCCTTCACCGCGCCGCCCACGTAGGCATTGCCGCCGGGCAGCACCCGCACCTCCTCGCCGCCGCGCAGCCAGGGATTATCGTGCGTCCCGGTCGCCGCCAGCACCGCGCTCGCCGGCCACTGCTGTTCGCTGGGCCGGCCGCCGGCGACGGGGCGGACCAGCACAATGCGCTCGCCGCTGTTGCCGCTCAATCCGCCCGCGGCGTTGAGCACGTCGAGCAGCCGCATGGGCACGATCGCCTGCACCGTGCCCGGGCGGCGCACGCCCAGGCCGCTGACCACGATAGGGTGCGACTCCGGGTCCACGACCCGCACTTCCACCCGTGGGATCACCGCCAGTTGGTCGCGCTCCAGCTCGGCGGCGATCACCGGCGCCAACGCGCCCAACGTCAGCCCGGCGACATGCACCGGCGTGCGCCCATAGGGCGTGTGGATGGTACCATCGGCGTCCACCCGCATCTGCGAGTCGGCGAGCTCGGGCTCGCCAAACACGGTCATGGCCAGCACGTCGTTGGGTCCCACCACATAACTGGCCGGCACGGCGGCGCCGGGGCCGGAGGGCGGCGCCGGCGCCTGGGCCAGCCCGGCAACGCCGAAGGCGCACAAAATCAGGATCGTCATCAGGTCTCGCCGCATCGGTTCCTCCCTCACGCCCGCCGCAAATAGCGCGCGTAGTGGTCGCGGTGGTAGGCATAGTAGGGCGACATCGAGCGCGTGATCTGGTTCAGCACCAGCCCCAGCACCCGTGCCCGCGCCCGCTGCAGCGGCACCAGCGCCGCCTGCACCGCATCGCGCGGCGTTTTGCCCGCCCGCGCCACCAGCAGCGTACCCTCCACCGAAGTCGCCACCGCCACCGCGTCGGCGTAGCCCAGCATCGGGGGGCTGTCAAACAGCACGTAATCGAACTCGGCGCTCACCGGCGGCAGCAGGTGCGGCAACATGGTGCCGATCAGTTCGCCCGGGTTGGCCACCGCCGCGCCGGCCGGCAGCAGGTAGAGTTTCTTGATGCCAGTGTGAAAGAGGCATTCCTCCAGCCCCGTCTCCTGGCGCAGTAAATCGGACAGCCCGCGGCGGTTCGGTGCGTTGAACAGCCGGTGCAGGAGCGGGCGCCGCACGTCCGCGTCCACCAGCAGCACCTTGGCGCCGTGCAGCGCCAGCGCCATGGCCAGATTCGCCAGCACGATGGATTTGCCCTCCTGCGGTTCGGCGCTGGTGATGCTGAGGGTGCGCAGCCCCTGGGGTGCGGCTGCGAGCACGGCGGTGCGCAGCATCAGGATGGCTTCGGTGAACGGCGACGCCGCGGGGTCGGCCGGGTCCGGGCCGGCATCGGCGTCCGGCGGCGCGGGACGGGCCTGCTCCATGAGCTGCTCCTGGTCCGCCACCGCCGGTAGCGCCCCCAGCAACGGTAAGTGCAGGTACTGCTCCACCCCTTGCGGCGAGGTGAAGCTGGAGTCCAGGTAGCCGGCCAGCACCGCCACGCCGCAGCCCCCGAACACGCTGGCCAGCAGCGCCAGCGCCAGGTTGTAGCTCAGGTTGGGGGACACCGGATCCGGATCGGGGGTGGCCGGATTGGTGATCCGCAGCGCCGAGCTGCTGGCGCTGGCCATCAACTGCTGTTGCTTGATCTGGGTGCGCAGGCCGTCATAGAGCTTCTGATCGGCGTCAAGATTCCGCTTCCGGGTGTCGTAGTCAATTTCCTTCTCGTTGAAGTTCTGGGCCGCGATGCGGGCGGCGGCGAGCTGGCGCGACACCAGCGTCATCTGGTCCTGGGCGCGTTGGTACTTGCTGTCAATCTGTTCCCGGACGCTGGCCACGGCCGCACCCAACTGCGCCTGGGCGTTGTTGAGCGCCAACTGCGCCGCCTGATAGGCGGGGTTGGCGGGGCCGCGCGTGGTCCGCATCAACTGGAACGCGAGTTGGGCGGCCTGCCAGGACTCATAGCTCGGGCGCAGCATGGCGCCCTCGTCGCTCGCCAGCAGGGCGTTGGCTTCGCGCGCGGGCCCCAGCGCGGCGGCGGGCGTCCGGCTTATTTCGGGCGCGGGCGCCAGCGCGGCCGGGCCGCGCGTCCGGCTTATTTCGGGCGCGGGCCCCAGCGCGGCTTTGCCGCGCGTCCCGCTTGTGGTCGCGCCGGGCGGTGGGTCCGGGAGCTCCAACTCGGCGCGGCGGGCGGGCGCGGGCCCGGGCGCGTGCTCGGCGGAGAGGATCGCGCGAAGGATATTTTCCTCGGCCTGGTACCGGGTCAGGTCCGATTGCGTCGCCAGGTAGCTGCCGTTGAGGGCCGCGAGCGTGCTCGACTGCAGGCTGCTCTCGCCGTCCGGGTTCAGGATGTCATTTTGATGTTGATAGCGCAGCAGGTCGGCCTGCTCCTGTTCGACGCGCGCCTGGATGTCGGCAAACTGCCGGTTCATGAACTGCAGCGCGTCGTTCTCCTCCTGCTGCCTAGTCTGGAATTCATGGTGGATCAGCGCCGCCCCGAGTGCATTCGCCACGGTCGCGGCGCTCGCCGGATCGAGCGACTCGAAATGAATCTCGAGGTTGTGGGTATTGTCCGGCTGCAGTGCGGTGGTCTGATCGGAGACGAGGTTCACGAGCGCGTCCAGGTCCGCATCGGGGTCGGCGGCGGTGGCGGGCGGATCGGGCGCGCCCTGGAGCTGGCGGCGCAGGCTGGCGTCCTGGTCCAGATGGGCGGTGTGGATGGCGTCCAGAATCACCGAGCGTTGGGTGATGTCGGCGATTTCGGTCTGGATGAGGGTGGCCGGGTCGAAGGCGGGGTTGCTGTTGGCGTCGGCCTGGATCATGGGCGAGCGGAAGTCCATGCGGAGCGTCGCGACCGCGTCGTAGCGTTTGGGGATATGCAAGGTGTAGAAGCCAGTGGCGAGGGTGACGCAGGCGGCGCCGAGGACGATCTTCAGCGCGTGACGGCGGACCTGATGCCAGTAAAAGCCCAGCGGCAGGCTGGGCTCGGCCTCACCGGCGGCGCCGGGCGCGGCGCCGTAGGCGAGCGGCGCGGCGGGGGGTGGTGCGGGGAAGGCGCGGCCGCCGCCCATCCACAGCAACTGGGGCGGGTCGTCGGCTGCGGCGGCTTGGGGGTCGGGGCTGGCG
>JBOGKJ010000109.1:0-48883 GCA_050745565.1 Terriglobales bacterium
GGCGGGGTGTGGTCCATGGGGGGCAGGGTTTTGCCGTCGAGCACGAGGCGGATTTCGTCGGCGCCGAGCGACTCGCGTTCAAGCAGGGCCTGGGCGAGGCGGTGGAGCATGTCGGCGTTTTCGGTGAGGATTTTGTGGGCGCGGTCGTAGCCGTCCATGACCAGGCGGCGGACTTCCTGATCGATGCGGATGGCGGTGTCCTCGCTGAAGTCGCGGTGTTGGGCGATTTCGCGGCCGAGGAAGATCTGCTCTTCTTTTTTGCCGAAGGTGAGGGGGCCGAGCTCGCTCATGCCCCACTCGCAGACCATTTTGCGGGCGAGGTCGGTTGCCTGCTCGATGTCGTTGCCGGCGCCGGTGGTCATGTGCTGCATGAACAGCTCTTCGGCGATGCGGCCGCCCATCATGACGGCGAGGCGGGCCTGGAGGTAGTCGCGGGAGTAGGTGTGCTTGTCGTCGGTGGGCAACTGCATGGTGACGCCGAGGGCCATGCCGCGGGGGATAATGGTGACCTTGTGGAGGGGGTCGGAGTGGGGGATGATGGCGGCGACGAGGGTATGGCCGGCCTCATGGTAGGCGGTATTGCGTTTTTCCTCGTCGGTGATGATCATGCTGCGGCGCTCGGCGCCCATGAGGACTTTGTCCTTGGCCTCTTCGAGGTCGCGCATGATGACGGTTTTGCGGCTGTAGCGGGCGGCGAGCAGGGCGGCTTCATTGATGACGTTGGCGAGGTCGGCGCCGGTGAAGCCGGGGGTGCCGCGGGCGAGCACGCCCAAGTCCACGCCGTCGCCGAGCGGGACGCGGCGGGCGTGGACGCGGAGGATCTCTTCGCGGCCGCGCAAGTCGGGGCGGGGGACGACGACGCGGCGGTCAAAGCGGCCGGGGCGGAGGAGGGCGGGGTCGAGCACGTCGGGGCGGTTGGTGGAGGCGACGAGGATGACGCCTTCGTTGCTTTCGAAGCCGTCCATTTCCACCAGCAACTGGTTGAGGGTCTGCTCGCGCTCGTCGTGGCCACCGCCGAGTCCGGCGCCGCGGTGGCGGCCGACGGCGTCAATTTCGTCAATGAAGATGATGCAGGGGGCGTTTTTCTTGCCCTGCTCGAAGAGGTCGCGGACGCGGCTGGCGCCGACGCCGACGAACATTTCGACGAAATCGGAGCCCGAGATGGAGAAGAAGGGCACGTTGGCTTCGCCGGCGATGGCGCGGGCCAGCAGGGTTTTGCCGGTGCCGGGCGGGCCCACCAAGAGCACGCCCTTGGGGATGCGGCCGCCGAGTTTCTGGAACCTTTGCGGCTCCTTGAGGAACTCGATGATTTCGTGCAGCTCCTCCTTGGCCTCGCTAACGCCGGCAACGTCCTTGAAGGTGACCTTTTTCTGCTGGGTGGAAAGCAGGCGGGCGCGGCTTTTGCCGAACGACAGGGCCTTGTTTCCGCCGGTCTGCATTTGCCGCATCATGAAGATGAACAGCGCCAGGATGAGCAGGATGGGGATGCCGTTGAACAGGATGTTGGCCCACATCTCGTTGGACTGCTCTTTGATGTTGACCGAGACGCCCTTGTCCTGGAGGAGCTTGTACAGATCGGGGTAATTGGTGGGGATGACGGCGTGGAAGGTCTCATCCTTGGGGGTGTGCAGCTTGCCGTGGACGTCGTCACCGGTGATGGTGACGCTGGTGACGTTACCCTGCTGAGCCTGGGTGACGAACTGGGAGAAGTTGATCTCCTGCTCTTTCGAGCCGGCAGCACCGACCTTCACCATCTGCCAGAGGATGATGGCGATGGCGATCAACACCACCCAGAGAACGAGGCCTTTGACGGTTGAGCTCAAGGATGCTTCCTGGGAACCTGCTTAGTTAGACGTGAAAAGGCGGGAATAGTTCCAGCCCGTCGAGTCAGCGACACTACCGCCCCCTAACCGGTCCCAGCCAAGCCGGGGCGCCGGAGGGAGAATACGAATTAGTTTCCACACCTATGCTAAACGATTATAGTCCCTTCCGGGGTGCTTTGTGCGGAACCCCCCGGGAGCTTTGTTTGGCGCGGGCCCCTGCGCGGCTGAGCCGCGCGTCCCGCTTATGGGCGGGCCGGTGCGGCGAGTTGGAGGGAGCGGGCGGAGAGGCGGCAGGCGACGCGGCCCAACTGCCACTGCCGGGGCGGGGCGGGGGGCAGGGCGAGCCAGGCCAGGAGGGTTTCGAGGGCGGCAAAATCGAGTTGGCGGAGGTCGCCCTGGAGGCGGCGGACGGCCTCGCGCAGCAGGCGGCGCTGGAGGGCGGGGGGGAGGGCGGCGAGGGCGGAGCGGGGGGCGGAGAGGCCGGCGGGGGAGGGGGCGAAGGTGCGCTCGAACAGCGGCGGGAGGTAGCTGGCCCAGAAGGCCTCCTCGGCGCGGGCGACCTCGGCGAGGGCGGCGAGACGCTCGACCAGGCGGGGGTTGAACTGGCGCGACAACTGGGGCAGGGTTTCGAGCCGGATGCGGTTGCGGCGGCGAGTGAGGTCGAGGTTGGTGGGGTCGTCACGCCAGGGCTGGCCGCGGCGCTGGAGCCACTGGCGGAGCTCGAGGCGGCGCAGAGCGAGCAGCGGACGGACAATGCGCCCCTGATCGCGGGAGGGCAGAATGCCGGCGAGCCCGGCGGGGGAGGCGCCACGCAGCAGGCGCAGCAGCACGGTTTCGGCCTGGTCGTCGGCGGTGTGGGCGGTGGCCACACAGTCGAGCTCGCCGGCGGCGATGAGGCGGTGGAAGAAGGCATAACGCAAGCGGCGGCCCAACTGTTCGCGGTTGCCGCCCGGCGGCGGCGGCGCGGCGCGACGGGCGTGGAGGGGAAGCTCAAGCCGGCGCGCCAGCGCGGCCACAAACTCGGCGTCGGCGGCGGAGTCCGGACGCCAGCCGTGGTCAAGGTGGACGAGCGCGAGTTGAAGCCCGAGCGGCTGGGACAGCTCCTGCAGAATCAGCAGCAAGGCCACCGAGTCCGAGCCGCCTGACACGGCCACACCCAGGCGGCAACCGGGACGCAGGAGTTGGATTGGCGCGGGCGCCGCGCCAGGGTCGAATGTTGGCGCGCGCTCCAGCGCGTGCTCGGCTGAGGCGCTCGCCCCGCCGCGCGCCCGGGCTTCGCCGGCTCCGGCCCGACTAGTTTTACAGAGGCGCGGCGCGGCCGCCTTTCTCAGGACGCCCTCCCGATGCTCCCACCCCAAGGCGCAAGCGCCTGGGGGGCCCCGGGGCTTCCACCCCAAGGCGCAAGCGCCTCGGGGGCCCCGGGGGTTGGGCTGCGGCCGGAATTCGCTGGGCGGCAACGCGCGCCCGCTCGGCTCGGTGAACGCGCCACCGCCGCCTTCACCCGTCGAAGTTGGCGCGTACGGAGCCCCGCTTGCGCGAATGGACTTCAGCACGCGCTGGACGAGGGTATCCACTCCGGAATTTTAGAACGGATGCTGCCGGTTATGACGGGACGCAATGCGCAGCGTGGGCCGACTTGGCTAAAGGCAGCAGATCCCTTACCGGCGAAGCAGGGCGGAAGTGGTACGACGGATGCAGAGGCAATGGCAACAGCAAATTTGTTCCGGAGGCATTCATGTATTCTCCACTTCGTTTGCGCTTTCCCCACTTGGCGATGCTGATGGCATTGGCAGGGTTTCTGGCGGCGGTGGCGTTGCCGGCGGCAGCTCAGAGCACGACCGCGGGCGACGTGACCGGCATCGTAACCGACCCCAGCGGCGCGGCCATACCCGGGGCCACGGTCACGCTGGTGAACGCGGCGACCGGCACCACGAAAACGGCCAGCACCGACGCGCACGGCAGCTATCGGTTCGCGCTGCTGACGCCGGGCGGCTACACCATCAGCGCCACCGCAACCGGGTTTACGCAGAAGAAATCGCGGCTGACGGTGCATGTGGGCGAAGTGGAGGCGGCGAACCTGCAACTGCAGGTGGGCGTAACGACACAGACGGTGACGGTGACCGGGGAGGCGGCGCCGGTGCAGATCAACAACGGGAACGTCTCGACCGGGTTCACGGCGGCGCAGGTGGCGCTGGTGCCCAACGGCGGCGGCGACCTGACCTCGACGGTGCAGTCCTCGCCAGGGGCGGTGATGAACACGCAGGGCGGATACGGCAATTTCTCGACCTTCGGGCTGCCGGCGACTTCGAATCTGTTCACGATGAACGGGCAGCCGGACAACGACCCGTTTTTGAACCTGAACAACTCCGGGCCGACCAACCTGCTGCTGGGGCAAAACGATGTACAGCAGGTGACGGTGACGAACAACGGCTACTCGGGCCAGTACGGGACGCTGGGGGGCGCGAACGTGAACTATGTGACCAAGTCGGGCGGGAACGACTGGCACGGTAACGCCATTTACAACTGGAACGGGCGGACGATGAACGCCAACAATTTCCTCAACAACGCGAGCGGGGTGCCGCGGCCGTTTGACAACGCCAACCAGTGGGCGGCGTCGTTCGGGGGGCCGATTGTGAAGGACAACACGTTTTTCTTCGTGGACACCGAGGGTCTGGACGTGGTGCTGCCGACCAACACGCTAACCAAGATTCCGAGCCCGGCGTTTGAGACCGCTACCATCGCCAACCTGACCGCGACCGGGCAGGCATCGCAGATCCCGTTCTACACGACGATGTTCAACCTCTACAACGGCGCCAAGGGGGCGGCGACGGCAGTGCCGGTGCCGGCGGCCGGGACGCAGCCGGCGGGCGGATGCGGGATCTTCACCGGGCTGGCGGCGGGCGTGCCCTGCGCGCTGCAGTTCCAGTCCACAGCCGGCAACCACACGCATGAGTGGCAATTGTCGGGGCGGGTGGACCACATCTTCAGCCCCAACAGCAAAGTTTTTCTGCAACTGCAGACCGACCGCGGCGTGCAGGCCACCGTCACCAATGCGATCAACCCCGGCTTTGACATCATGAGCAACCAGCCCGAGTACCAGGGGCAGTTGAACTGGACGCTGGCGATGGGGGCCGGCGCAGTGAACCAGTTCATTGCCAGCGGGCAGCATTATTCGGCGATATTCGGCACCGACCCAGCGGCGCGCTCGGCGCTGTTTCCCTATGCGTTGCAGATATCCGGCGGGCTATTTACGACCATGGGCGGGCTGGACGATATTTTCCCGCAGGGACGCAACGTGACGCAGTACGGGTTGGGGGACGACTACTCGGCCACGGCGGGCAGCAACACGTTCAAGCTGGGAGCGAACTACAAGTTGAACTACGTGAACGACTACGATCTGGGCATCCTGACGACGCCGCTGGTGAGCACATCGCTCAGTGGGCTGTTCGCAGGGACGGCGGACAACTTCGCCGAGCAGGCGTTTCCGTCGCGGCTGAACCAGCCGATCCGGGTGTACACGCTGGGCGCTTACGCCGAGGACGACATCCGGGTGACGTCCGGGCTGCACCTGACGTTTGCGATCCGGGCCGAGCACGACTCCAACCCGGTTTGCATGCACAACTGCTTTGCGCGGCTGACGGAGCCGTTCACCAGCCTGACGCACGATGCGACGGTTCCCTACAACTCCGTCATCCAGAGCGGGCTGGCGAAGGCGCTGCCCAGCTACCGGCACATTTTGTGGCAGCCGCGGTTCGGGTTCGCCTGGACGCCTTTCGCGTCGCAGAACACGGTGCTGCGCGGCGGCTTCGGGATCTTCAACGACATTCTGCCGGCGTCAGTGGCAGATAACTTCGCGACCAACGCGCCGGAGAGCAACACCTTCGTGGTGGGCGGGCCGCTCTCGCCGGCGGCGCCGGGCAACGTCAGCGCGCTCACGGCGGCCGACAACGCCTCGTTTCTGAGCGCGTTTGCGGCGGGCGGGACGCTGGCCTCGATTTCGGCCAGCAATCCCGGCTTTTCACCGCCCAGCTACTTCAGCACGGAAGGCACGGTACGGCAGCCGCGCTACCAGGAATGGAACCTGGAGCTCCAGCAGGCGCTGGGGGCAACCAGCTCAGTGAGCGCCAATTACGTGGGCAACCACGGGGTGCACGAGGCGATCCAGAACGACGCCATCAACGCCTTCTGCCCGGCGGCGTGCTCGCCGACGGGCTTCGCGGGCCTGCCGGGCACGGCGCCCGATCCGCGTTTCGGGGTGGTGAATTTCCTCAACACCGGCGGCACGTCGAACTACAACGGGCTGACGCTGTCCTACCGCCGCAACGTGGGCTCGACGCTCAACTTCAACGCCAACTACACTTGGAGCCACGCTCTGGATGAGGTCTCCAACGGCGGGTTGTTACCCTTCAACAACGCCACCAACGTCAGCATTTTGGGGGTGCAGGATCCCAACAACATCAAGGCGTTCAACTACGGCAACGCCGACTACGACATCCGCAACTACTTCTCGCTGAACTACGTATGGCAGGTGCCGTTCGGCAGCCTCTTCCACTGGGGCGCGCAGCAGGTGTGGCAGGGATGGTCGCTCTCGGGCACGCTGTTCACGCGCAGCGGGCTGCCGTTCACGGTGATTGACTCGGCGGCGAGCGGCACGCTGGAAGGGTTCAATTACGGCACCAACAGCACCATCTTCGCCAACCAACTGGGATTCGGACAGAACGGCACCTGCACGTACGGCAAGCAGTGCCTGACGCCGAGCGACTTCTCCACCGCCAGCCCGGCGCCGACCGGATTCGGCAACCAGATCCGCAACCAGTACCGGGGGCCGAAGTTTTTTGACACCGACCTGAGCCTGATGAAGAACACCCAGTTCCCGGGCTGGGAGAAAGGCACGCTGGGGCTGGGGGTGCAGTTCTTCAACCTCTTCAACCACGCGAACTTCGACCAGCCGGTCGGGGATGTGAACTCGAGCTCGTTCGGGCAGGTGATCAACACCGTGGGCGTGCCCACCAGCATCATGGGCTCGTTCCTGGGCGGGGACGCGTCGCCGCGCATCATTCAACTGACGGCGAAGATCACGTTTTAAAAGGCAGTTGCTAGTTGTTAGTTGCTAGTTGAAGGCTCGGCGGCGGGTGCGGGTGCCGGGACAGTGCGCCCTTGGGGCCGCCGCCTAGGCCGCAGTTCTAACTCTGAACTCCGTGCGAAACTGCGGTAGTGGGTGGGCAATGCGCGGGGCGACGGCCCGCGCGCCGGTCTGGCGACCGGCCCCACACTGAGCGGGGCGGGGCGCCGACACGCGGGCTGGCCGCCAGCCGACCGGCGCGCATGGATTGCGATTAGGCGCCGTCAGGCGTGAGAAATCCGGGCTAGGCGCTCGGCGTCGGAAAGAACAGTGGTTAGTGGCTAAAAGACAGTTGCTAGTTGTTGGTTGCTAGTTGAAGGCTCGGCAACGGGTGCTGGTGTCGGGGGCCGTGCGCCCTTGAGGCTCCCATCCAGCCGCTAGACATTAGGCGATTGGAACGCGGCGGCCGCCGGTATCATGCCGGCGGCCGCTCCGTTTCACATCGAGGTGATGGACGAGGGCGTGGCGGGTGTGGGGTTAGCAATTGCCACAGGCGGGCATCAGCAACGCGAACGCGCCGGCGCCTTGAAAGGCGCCGGGGGCCCAGGAGAAGCCCTCGCGGAAATAATCGGGCGCGGCAAGCGGTGGCGGCAGGCCGTCGTCCGCTGGCGGGGGTAAAGGCAGGTATTGCCTGCGGCGGGGGAACATGGACGAGTGGGTTCGACCGGCGGGCTGGTGCTCACCGGGCAGTGCACAGCGTGATGCCGGGGGCGGGCTGGGGCGAAAGGGCGCTTGCCGGGAGCGAGAGACCGCTGGTAGGCTGGCCTTTGCAGTACTACCACATGGGGGCCCCGCCGCAAGGCGGGGTCTTCGTGTCTGACGGCAGATGAGGTGAGAACGGCATGGCGCTGGACCCCGGAATTTTCAAGAGCTACGACATTCGCGGCCTGTATCCGAGCCAGCTCGACGAGGCCGGGGCGGCCGCGATCGCACGCGCACTGGCGCAGGTGACCGGGGCGCGGCGGATGGTCGTGGGTCGGGACGTGCGCGCCTCGGGGGAATCGCTGGCGCGGGCAGCGACTGAGGCGCTGGTGCGGGCGGGGGTGGAGGTGGTGGATATCGGGATGGTTTCGACCGACATGTTTTACTACGCGGCGGCGACGCTGGACGTGGATGGCGGCTTCACGGTGTCGGCCTCGCACAATCCGAAGGAGTGGAACGGCTTTAACAGTTGCCGGCGCGGTGCGGTACCGGTGGCGCTGGGGAGCGGGCTGGAACAGGTGCGGGAGCTGGCGCTCGCCGACAGCCGGCGGGATGCGACGGCGGCGGCACATCCGGGACAGGTGAGCCATCAGGACCTCTGGGCGCCGTTTGCCCATTACGTGCTGAGCTACATAGACCGGACGCAATTGCGGCCGATGCGGGTGGTGGCCAACGGCAATTGCGGGCTGCAGGTGAAGGTGCTGCGGCTGGTGGCCGAGCGTGGGGGGCTGCCGCTGGAGATCGAGGGGATGTACGAGGAGCCCGACGGCACGTTCCCGGTGCCGGGCGGCATACCCAACCCGCTGCTGGCGCAAAACCGGGGTGAGCTGGTGGAGCGGGTGCGGGCGTCGGGGGCGGACCTGGGGGTGGCGTGGGACGCCGACGGCGACCGCTGCTTTTTCGTGGACGAGACGGGCTATTTTCTGTCGGGGTATTTTGCCACCGCGATTCTGGCGCGGGCGGTGCTGCACCACGACCCGGGGGCGACGGTGGTGATTGATCCGCGCAGCATCTGGGCGACGGCGGAAACGATTGCGGCACTGGGCGGGCGCACGGTGATCGGGCGGGCGGGAATGACCATCATTCCGGCGAAGATGCACGAGGTGGGGGCGGCGTTCGCGGGAGAAATGTCGGCGCACTTCTACTTCCGGCGGAATTGGTACCGCGACAACGGGATGATTCCGCTGCTGCTGATGCTCGAGCTGCTGGGGCGGGAACGACAGCCGCTGTCGCATTACGTGGCGCCGCTGCGGCAGAAGTATTTCACCAGCGGCGAGATCAACTTCGAGGTGGCGGACGCTGGAGCGGTGATGGCGGCGGTGCAGACGACGTTCAGCGACGGCGTGCAGGATTTTACCGACGGTCTGTCGGTGAGCTACGAGCTGTGGCGGTTCAACCTGCGCAGCTCGAACACCGAGCCGCTGCTGCGGCTGAACGTGGAAGCGCGGAGCGATGCCGTGCTGCAGGCCGGCCTCGATCGCCTGTTCCCTCTGCTCGGCACGCCGGTCGCCCACTGAGCCCGCATTGCTGGCGCAATGCGGGCAGATGCTAGTTGCTAGTGGCTAGGAGCCAGTGAAGGCTCGTCGGATAGTCCACCGTTGGCGCGGGGGCGCATCCTTGGGGCGTGGCGCTGACCGGGGCCACTGGCCGCATTGCTGGCGGGGGATTTAGGGGCGCTGGCAGTGGGGGCAGAAGTGGGCGCTGCGGCCGGCGAGGACGATGCGGCGGATGGGGGTGGCGCAGCGGGGGCAGGGCAGGCCGGCGCGGTCGTAGACGGCGTGCTGAAGGTGGAAGCGGCCGGGTTTGCCGCTGCTGTTGACGTAGTCGGAGATGGAGGAGCCGCCGGCGGCGATGGCTGCTTCGAGCACCTCGCGCAGGGCGAGGCGCAAGCGCAGGAGGCGGGGGCGGGAGAGGCGGCGGGCGCGGGGGTGGATGGCAGCGCGGAACAGGCTTTCGTCGGCGTAGATATTGCCGACGCCGCGGAGCAGGCGCTGGTTCATGAGGGCATTTTTGACTGGCGCCGCGCGGTGACGGAACAGGACGAGGAAGTCGTCTTCGCCGATCTGGAGGGGTTCGTGGCCGGGCGCGATGCCGAGGGCCGGGGCGAAGCCGGAGACGGGCGCCGGGGCGAGCGCCACGCGGCCGAAGCGGCGCGGGTCGCGGAAGTGCAGTTGGGATATTCCTGCGAAGCAGACGACGAGGTGGGTGTGGGGGGCGCGGGGCGCGCCTGGGGGGCAGAGCACGAGTTGGCCGGTCATGCCGAGGTGGACCATGAGCTGCCAGCGGACGCGGTCGGGCGCGGTGAGTTCGATGACCAGGTACTTGCCGGCGCGGGCGATGCCGGTCACGGTGGCGCCTACCAGGGCGGCGGGGCTGGGGCCGCGATAGATGGAGCGGCGCAGCAGCTCGACGGCCGCGATTTGGGCGCCGGGTAGGCGCCGGCGGAGGCCGCGGGCGATGGTTTCGATTTCGGGCAGCTCAGGCACGGTCCCAGCCTGGTGAGAAATGGTCCGCGAGCGCGCGGACCAGCGCCTCGGTGGAAGCCTCGGCGGCCTCGACCGAGGGGTGCAGGCCGAGGCGCTCGACCTCGGCGCGGGTGACCGGGCCGATCACGGCGAGCGTGGCGCGCGCGAGCCGGTCAGCGAAATGCGGCACGGCCGCCCTTCTCCGGGCGCCCTCCCGGGGCTCCCACCCCAAGGCGCAAGCGCCTTGGGGGACCCGGGGGTCGGGCTGCGGCCGGGATTCGCTTGGCGGCAACGCGCGCCCGCTCTGCTCGGTGAACGCGCCACCGGCGCCTTCACCCGTCCAAGTTGCCTCGTCTGGGGCGAGCAGCGTGGCGAGGGCGCGCGCGCTGGAGGGGCTGGTGAGGATGGCGGCATCGGCGCCGGGAAAAAGGGCGCGGGCGGCGGGAGCGGCATCGAGGGCGATTTCGGTGCGGTGGGTGGGGACGGCGGCGAGGATGGCGCCACGGCGGCGCAAGGCGTCCGGAATCAGTTCCCTGCCCTGTTCGGCGCGGGGCAGTAGCAGGCGGCGGCCGGTGAGCGGCACTTGGGCGAGGGCGGCGAGGACGCCCTCGGAGCGCGCGTCGGCGGCGATAAATTCGGGCGTCCAACCCCGCTCGGCGAGCGCCAGGGCGGTGGCTGGGCCGATGGCGCAGGCCCACGGGCGGTGCGACAGCGCGATGCAGGGCAGGCCGTCGAGGAGGGCGCGGACGCCATTGGCGCTGGTGAAGATGACGCCGTCGTAGTCTCCGAGGGCGCGGCGCGCCTCGGCCAGCGGCGCCGGGTCCGATGGCGGCGCGAGGCGGATGACGGGCAGGCTGACGGCTTCAGCGCCCAACGCGCGCAACTGCTCGAGCATGGGGCCGGCCTGCTCGAGGGCACGGGTGACCACGATGCGGCGGCGGATGAGCGGCCGGGAGTACATCATCAGCTCTGTCTCGCCAGCAGCGGCTCGGCGCCGGCGGCCAGCAGGGCTTCGGCAACGCGTTCGCCCAAGGCGGCGGGGTCAGACGCCAGGCCGCTGGCCTGCTCGCGCACAACACGGGTGCCGTCGGGAGAGGCCGCCAACGCGGTGAGCGTGAGCGCATCCCCGGCCAGGGTTGCATGCGCCGCCACCGGCGCCTGGCAGCCGCAGTCGAGCCGGCGCAGCACGGCGCGCTCGGCCGTCGCGGCAGTCGCCGTGGGCGCATGGTTCAGCGCCGCGATGGCGGCGAGGGTGGCCGCGTCGCCCGCCCGGCACTCGATGACGATGATTCCCTGCCCGGCCGAGGGGAGGAATTGCGCGGGGTCGAGCCGTTCGGCGATATCAACCGCCAACCCCAGCCGGTCGAGGCCGGCCGCGGCCAGCAGTACGGCGTCGAAGGCGCCGGCGCGCCAACGGCCGAGGCGTGTGTCGACGTTGCCGCGCAACGGCAGCACCTCGAGATCGGGCCGCAGCGCCAGCAACTGCGCCTGGCGGCGCAGGCTGCTGGTGCCGACCCGCGCCTTACGCGGCAGAGTGGCGAGCGTGGTTCCGGCGGCCGCCACCAGCGCGTCGCGCGGATCGGCGCGCTCGAGCATCGCCGCCAGCGTCAACCCGCCGGGCAATAGCGACGGCACGTCCTTGAGGCTGTGGACGGCGAGATCGAGCGCGCCCGACAGCAGCCCCGCCTCCAACTCTTGCGTATACAGCCCCTTGCCGCCGATGGCGGCGAGCGGGACATCCCGGCGCCGGTCGCCCGAGGTGTCGAGCGGAACCAGGTCGCATTCGAGGCCGAGGGCGCGCAGGCGGCGCGCAACTTCCTCGGCCTGCCAGCGCGCCAAGGCGGAACGGCGCGTACCTAAGCGCATGGGTCTATATGGTAGCAATTAGCAATTAGCGATAAGCAATTTGCGATTAGCGACAAACGCGCCGGCCGGCGGCCGGCGTGCGGGTCGGCGACCCGCCCCACAGCGCGTGGGGCCGGTTGCCATGATGCGGGTAGGCGATCAATGGCTATCAGGGCAGGGCGCTGCGGAGGCCGGTGATCAGCCAGAGATTGCTGATGGGCTTGAGGATGCTGTAGGTGAGGCTTTTGCCATCGGGGGTGAGGGTAAAGTGGGTGCCAGGGTTGGAGAGCGACTGGGGCGCGTCTTCGGGCGAGAGCGTGGCGATGACGTGGATGGGGCCGCCGGCTACGGAAATCGACACCAACTGCTGGACGCCGTGGTGGGCGCCATCGGGGCGGATGCCGTAGAGGGTTCGGCCGTCGCTGGAGAAGGCCATCGCGGGGGAATCAATTTTGGCCAGGACGCGGCGCTGCTTGCCATCGGGCGAAATCAGGGTCCACTGGGCGTTGTCGGCGCGGTAGACAATCCACTGGCTAGTGGGCGACCAGTTGGGGACGTAGGAATCGGCATCGTTTGCGATGATGGTGGGCGCAGCCTGGCCGCCGGTGGAGACGACGGCGACGGCGGCATTCTTGTTGCCAGTTTGCGGGCCACTCTCGAGCAGGGCGAACTGGCTGCCGTCGGGCGACCAGGCGCCGCCGAACTCGAGCGTGTCCGGCGGGTTGTCGGTGAGCCGTTGCGGCGCGCCGCCGCTGAGGGCGGCAATCCAGAGCAGGTAGGCGGAACGCTGGGCGGCGTGAAGGCTGCCGATGCGGCCGTAGACGACGCGCGTCCCGTCCGGGTTCGGCATGGGGTTGACCAGCAGTATTCCGGGCGCATTGTTGCCCACCATGCTGGCGGGCAACAGAGGCCGGTCGGGGGCGCTGGGGGAATGCAGCCAGATTTCGACGGGTCCATCGAGGTCGCCGACATAGGCCAGCAGCGGCGCATGCCCGGCCCAGGAGGGTGTGGCCTCCATGCGCAAGGAGTCCAGCAGCGGGGAGATGCGGCCGTCGGCCAGGTTGACGTTGACGACGTCGAAGTTGACGTCCTGGTTGGCGTAGACGAGCTGGTTGCCGCTAGGCGAAATGGCGGGGGTGACGAGGGTGCTATCAGCGGGACTGATGGCCACACGGCGGCCGCTGGCGACATTGACCATCCAGAGGCGGGTGTCGAGGCCGGCGGCGCCCCAGAGCCCGATGGCGATGCGGCGGCTGTCGGGCATCCAGGAAAACGTGGGCGTGATGGAGTGGATGGGCAGGTTGGAGAGGACGCGGCGGGGCGGGCCGCTTGAGGCCGGCCAGGGAATGAGCCAAGCTTCGTCGCGGCCGCGGTCGGCCGGGTGCCAGAAGAACAGCAGGGACTTGCCGTTGGGCGCAAAAGCCAGGGTGGGCTGGTTGATCACGCCGTGAGAGGCGTAGGTCTGGTTGGGGAGCTGCTTGGGTGGGGCGCCGGGGGGCGAACTGACGGCCAGGCCGTAGGCGCCACTGGGAAACTGCATCATGCCGACGAGCGACGTGCCGTCGGGGGAGAGGGCGAGAGCGGTGGAGCCGTTGACGTCGCCAAAATTGTGGGCCGGGCCCGAGGCAAGGTCGAGCAGGCGGGTGGGCTCGCCGCCGGTGACGGACACCGAGTAGACTCCGGAGCCAGAGACGTAGAGGACACGGCCGTTGTCGGGAGTCCAGGCGAAGGGCGTAGCGCCGGTGTCGAGGTGGGTGAGCGGGGTGGCGGAGTTGGAACTCAAGTAGCGCACGTAGACCTGGCTGGATACGCCGGGGGCGGGGGAGAGGGCGAAGGCGATGGCCTTACCGTCGGGCGACCACACGGGACTGGACTGGCCGCCGGCGGCAGAGGAGAAGGGCGTGTACTGCAGGCGACCGATGTCGAAGGGGTGGGGCCAGCGCAGCCAGGCGGTGACGGCGCCGGCGATCAGCAGGGCGATGGCCGCCAGCGCCGCCCACCGCCAAGGGGCCGGCCCACCGGCCGGGCGCGACGTGGTAGCTTCGGGCGCGGCGGCGAGCGCGGCGTGCGATCCGGTAACCGAGGAACCGAGGGCGGCATCGAGGCTAAAGGCGAGGTCGCTGGCGTTCTGGAAGCGCTGCTGGGGCTGCTTTTCCAGGCAGCGGCGGACGACGCGATCGAGCGCGGGTGGGAGCGGAGCGGCCGGCGGCGCCTCGGCGGGCTCGTCGCGCAGGATGGCGCTCATGGTGTCGGCGGCGGTGGAGCGCTGAAAGGGCTTGGCGCCGGTCAGCATTTCATAGAGCAGGGCGCCGAAGGCAAAGATATCGGCGCGGGCGTCGGCGGGTTCGCCGCGCACCTGCTCGGGGGCCATGTAACCAACCGTGCCCAAGGTCATGCCGGGGAGCGTGGTGCCGCCGACGACGGCGAGCACGGTGGGATCGTCGGGCCCGGCGGCAGCGGCGGTGAGGCGGGCGAGGCCGAAATCGAGAATTTTGACGCGGCCGTCGGTAGTGACAAAGATGTTGGCGGGCTTGAGATCGCGGTGGACGATGCCGCGCTCGTGCGCCGCCGCCAGCCCGCCGGCAATCTGACGGCCCCACTCGACCGCTTTGCGCGGGCCCACCGGACCGGCCTGTAACTGCGCTTGCAGGGTCTGGCCGACGAGCAGCTCGGAGACGAGATAGGGGGCGCCGTCATGGCGGCCGACGTCGAAGATGGCGAGCAGGTTGGGGTGGTTGAGGGCCGCCAGGGTGTGGGCTTCCTGCTCGAAGCGGCGCAGGCGCTCGGGATCAGCGGCGAAGCTCTCGCCCAGGACTTTGATGGCGACCTCGCGGCCGAGGCGGGCGTCGCGGGCACGGTAGACTTCACCCATGCCCCCGCTACCGAGCAGGGAGAGGACTTCGTAAGGGCCCAGACAAGTGCCGGAAGCAAGCATGGGTCCGATTATACGGGGGGCGCGGTCGTTGCCGATTAGTCGTAGGGCGGATGGACGAGCGCGGCGAGCAGCAGCGGCTCGAGTAAAGATTTTTTCGCCATGACGACGGCCGGCCCGGGGTTGTTGGTCAGGCCGCTCAGGGCTGCGAAGGCGGAAAGAGCCGGATCCCAGTTGCGGTATCGGGCAAAACCGTCGGCGAAGCGGCAGGCCATCAGGTCGCGCGCCTGAAGGTCGGGCAAAGCATCGTAGCGGCGCTGCAGCACTTGCAGGCGCGCCCGCGTGTGCTCGAGCAGCGCGTGCAAGTCAGGGTTCGCGGCGGCGCCTTCACCCGTCCAAGGTGCCTCGTAAAGAGTGTTCCAGGCGTGCCACATCGGCCAGATCTTGAGGCCGCCCGACGGCTCGTTTGTTGGCCAGAAAGTCTGCGCGGCTGATGTATTGAACATCGGCGCCGTCCAGCTCGCCCGCCTGGCGTCGTTGCCAAGCGCGATCGAAATCGAGGGCAGTCAACTCGGTCAGCAGGTCGGCCCGTACCGGGTCCAACCCGATCTGAAACACGGTTCCGGGCCTGGCAAAGTCCTCGGCCGCCACCTGGTCAAGGGGTGCGCCAAACTGGGCCAGGGCGCTCATGACCCTCGCCGCGTTGGCCGGCGAGGGCTCGACCCAGAGGTCCAAGTCCCCCGTGGCGCGGGGCAGCCCGTACCAAGCCAGGGCGTAGGCGCCTACCACGAGGAAGCGCGCGTCAGCGGCGGATAATGCGCACAACAGTGCGATCAAGTCGGGGTGCATCGGTACATAATCCCGCCAGCCGGTGCTGTTCCAGGCTTAGGCGCCAGGCCAGTTGTACACGCGCCTCCGGGGCAAGCCGGAGCCAGTAGGCCGTGTCGTGCTGGTCCGCTTCAGCTTGGCTGGAGTACAGCTTCCCGGTCCAGCCCTCCCGCGGTTTCGGCGACTCGCCCATAGCTGATTTTATACTGACCGGCATGCCGGCGCACTCCAGGGCTGTTGGCGCGATTTCCGCCACGGGCGGCTAGTCGGCGGGGGCTTTTTCGGAGCGGAGGGCGAAGAGGCGCTCGGCGAGCTCGATGAGCTGGCGCTGGTCGGCGGAGGAGGCGGCGTCTTTGAGCTGACTGAGGGGCTGGTGGAGGAATTTGTTCATGAGGCTGCGGGTGAGGGCATCCACGGCCTGTTCCTGCTCGGGGGTAAGTGCGCCGAGGTGCTTGCGGGCGCGTTCCAGCTCGGCGAGGCGCAGGGCTTCGGCCTGCAGCATGAGGGCGCGGACGGTGGGGACGGCGTCGCGGCTTTGGCGGCGCTGGAGGTAGAGACTCACCTCGGCTTCGATGATGTCCTCTGCCTGCTGGGCTTCCCGAAGCCGCCCGGCGCGGTTGGCATTGACCACTTGGTCCAGGTCGTCCACATTGTAGACGAAGGCGTTGTCGAGCTGGTGGACGGAAGGTTCAATGTCGCGCGGCACGGCGAGATCGAGGAACAGGATGGGGCGGCCGCGGCGGCGGGCGAGGTAATGGGCGGCGTCGGCGCGGGAGATGAGCGGAGCGTCGCCGCCGGTGCAACTGATGATGACGTCGGCAGCTTCGCCCAACTGGCCCAACTGCTCAAGGCCGAAGGCCTCGCCGCCATATTTTTCTGCCAGCGCCTGGGCACGGGCGAGGGTGCGGTTGGCCACCAGCAGGCGGCTGGCGCCCTGGCGCATGAGGTAGCGGGCGGCGATTTCGCCCATGGCGCCGGCGCCGATGAGCAGGACAGTCTTTTGTTGCAGGCCGCCGAAGATTTGGCGCGCCAGGTCCACCGCCGCCTGGCTGACGCTGACCGGCTGGCTGGCAATGGAGGTTTCGGAGCGGACGCGCTTGGCGGCATGGAAGCTGCGGGTCAGCAGCGGTTCGAGTTCCGCCCCGATCGTCCCGGCGGCCTGGGCGGCGGCGTAGGCGTGCTTCAATTGACCCAGAATTTGGGGTTCGCCGACCACCAGCGAGTCGAGGCTGGAGGCCACGCGGAACAGGTGGCGCACGGCGGCGGCGTCGGACAACTCATAAAGGCGCGTCCGCGCCAGGCCGGAATTGGCGCCCTCAGCGGAGTGGCGCAACAGAAAGGCGGGCAGGTCGGGCGGGGTGTCGTCAGCGACAGCCGCCAGAATTTCGACGCGGTTGCAGGTTGAAAGAATCATGCCCTCGCGCACGCCGGCGGCTCCCGCCAGCGCCGCCAGCGCGGCGGGAAGCGCGGCGTCGGCGATGGCCAGACGCTCGCGTTCCTCGATGGGCGCGGTGTGATGGCTGATGCCGGCGAGCAGGATCATCGCAGCAGCGAGTGCATTTGGCTGGCGCCGTTGGCGAGCCATCCGGCCACGGCGAGACCAAAGCAGATGAGGGTGAGGTAGGCGCTGCGGCGGCCGCGCCATCCGGCCGACCAGCGCGCAAACAGCAGCACCAGGTAAATGGCCCAGGCGAGCAGCGCCAGCAGCACCGTCGGGTCGCTCATGCGGATGCCGCCGAAGAGCGCGTCGGCCCAGTAAGCGCCGATCACCAGTCCGGCGGTGAGCAGCGGAAAGCCGACGAGCAGCGAACGGTAGCCGACGCGGTCGAGCGTCTCGAGCGAGGGCAGCGCCGAGCCCGGTGAGATGGGATGGTGCTTGGACTTCAGGCCGCGTTCGGCGAACAGGTAGAGCACGCCGCTGGCCATGGCGACCACGAGGCCGGCGTAGCCAATGAAGATGAACGCGATGTGGACGTAGATCCAGCCGTTGTGCAGGAGGCTGGTGGCAACCGCCGAGCTGGCCGGGTGCGCGCCGGAGGGCAGTAGCGCCGCCGCCGCCATGACGCAGATGAGCGGCGCCACCACCAGCGTCAGCGCCCGCGGCGAGTAGGCGCGATAGGCCATGAGGAAGAAGCCGGCGATGATGAAGGCCAAAAGCCCGGTGATCAGGCGGTAGAAGGTGGCCGGGCCCAGTGGAAAGGCGGCCAGCATTTCCGCCAGGCTGACGAACTGGAACAGGAAGCCGGCAGCCACGGCCGCGCGCGCCAGCGCGAACAGGCCATTCCGATTGCGTCCGGCAACCAATGCCGCGCCGATGGCCGCCGCCAGGCCGGCGAGATAACAACCGAGTGCCACTCGCGCCCACAAAAGGGAAAAGCTTAGCAAGGTACGATTATAGTTGCTAGTTGAAGGCGCGGCGGCGGCGGTTAAGTTGCTAGTTCCTAGTTGCTAGTTCCTAGTGAAGGCGCGGCGGCACCGCGGCCTGCGGGCTCGCCACCGGTTCTGCCGGCCACCGGTTTGCGGCGCGTGGGCAAGGCGGCTGCGAAGCGGCACGGCCGCCCTTCTAAGGCAGAATCACAGTTGCTGTAGTCACCCGAACTGCCGCATGGCGCCGGCCGGCGCGCGGGTCGGCGACCCGCCCCACGGGAGGTGGCGCCGGTCGGAAGGCTGCTGGTTTTGCCACGCCTGCTTTGATTCGGCCCTAAGGTGTCGTTAGTCGCTCGGGAAGGCTTGGCGGCCGGACCCGCTGTCGACGTGCCTCGCACAGTGCCGGGAACTAGGAACTAGCAACTCTTTGCTGATCCGCAAAGGCGCGGGCGAGCGCGATCAGGGTGTAAGTGGGCGAGCCGGTGGGGCCTTTGGGGCACCAGGGTTTATTTTCCTCGACCCAGGCGGTGCCGGCGATATCGAGGTGGATCCAGGGGGTATCGCCGACGAAGGCGTGGAGGAATTCGGCGGCGGTGATGGCGCCGCCCCAGCGGCCGCCGGTGTTGAGGATGTCGGCGACGGTGCCTTTGATTTGGTCGGCGTACTCCTGGTCGAGGGGCAGGCGCCACATTTTCTCGCCGGTTTGCTGACGGGCCTGCTCGAAGAGGGCGTAGAACTGGTCGTCGTTGGCGAACACGCCGGCATTGACGTTGCCGAGTGCCACGACCACGGCGCCGGTGAGGGTGGCGGAGTCAATGAGGTGGGTGGCGCCGAGCTGCTTGGCGTAGCTGATGGCATCGGCAAGGACGAGGCGGCCTTCGGCGTCGGTGTTGAGGACTTCGATGGACTTGCCCGACATGCCAATTTGGACGTCGCCGGGCTTTTGGGCGCGGCCACCGGGCATGTTTTCGGAGGCGGGGACGATGGCGATGAGGTTAACTTTGGGTTTGAGCGCGGCGAGGGCCTGCATGGCGCCGAGCGTGGCGGCGCCGCCGCACATGTCGAACTTCATCCACTCCATGCCGGTGGCGGGTTTGATGGAGATGCCGCCGGTGTCAAAAGTGATGCCCTTGCCGATGATGGCGAGGGTGCGGGGCGAGGCGGGGGCGCCGCGATAGCGCAGCACCATCATGACGGGCGGCTCGGCGCTGCCCTGCGCCACCGAGAGGAAGGCGCCCATTTTGAGTTCGCGGGCGCGCTCGGCGCCGATCAGCTCGCATTCGAGGCCGGCCGCGTTGGCCATGGCCTGGCAGCGCTCGGCCATCATGGTGGGGGTGAGGCGGTTGCTGGGTTCGTTGGCGAGCTCGCGGGTGAAGCGGTGGCCGGAGGCGATGGTTTCGGCCTCACGCAGGGCCGCGGCCAGCGCGGCGGTGTCGGCACCGGGCGGGAGCACGAGTGACAGATGTTGGATCTGGCGATCGGGCTTGCGCTCGCTTTTGTAGGTGTCCGGCTCGAAGTTGCCGGCGTCGCAGCCGGTGACGATGGCGCGCACCGCCGCGGCCGGCTCCAGGCCTTCCGGGACGATCACTGCCATGCGCTGCACGCCGCGCCCCTTGAGCTGGCGCGTGACCGCCGCCGCCAAACGCCACAGGTCGAGCACGCCGGCCGCGCCCGAGGCGCCGAGGCCAGCCAGCACCAGGCGCTCCGCCTTCAGGCCGGCGGGGCGGAACAGCACCGCAGTTTCGAGCGCGCGGCCGGTGAACTCCTCACTGTGGCGGAGGGCGGCGACGGCGCCCTGGGTGGCGCGGTCGAGGTCGGCGGCGAGGCTGCCGCCGTCGCCCTGCGGGAGCGGCGCGACCAGGGCTTCGGTGGTCAACGACAGCGGCGAGACGGAGTGCAGTTCAGTTTTCATGCGGGTGGTTATTAGCCATTGGTAATAGGTTAACGGCGGCCGCGTTGTTTCATGGCCTGGCGGGCATCGGCGTCGGCTTGCTTGCGGCGCTCGGTTTCGCGCTTGTCGTACAACTGCTTGCCTTTGGCCAGCGCTATTTCACATTTTACCCGGCCTGCCTTCCAGTAAAGCCGCAGCGGAATCAGCGTCAGGCCTTTTTCGCGAATATGGCCCGACAACTTCGCCAGCTCGGCCTTATGCAGCAGGAGTTTGCGGGTGCGCTCCGGTTCGTGGCCGGCGTAGCCGGCGTTGCGGTAGGGGCTGATGTGGCAGTTCAGCAGCCACAACTGGCCTTCGCGCAGCAGCGCGTAGCTGTCCTTGAGTTGGACCTGGCCGGCGCGCAGCGACTTCACCTCGCTGCCGGTGAGGACGAGGCCCGCCTCCCAGTGCTGCAGCAGGTGGTAGTTATGCCGCGCCTGGCGGTTGTCGGTGATGATTTTAATGCCAACATCCGGCTCGGCCACGATTAATCGTAACCGGAAAAAGCGGAACACAGGCGGGGGTAAGGGAGTCTTCAGGGGTAGCGGCGGCCCCGGGAGGGCTGCGGACGCGCGCCCCCACTATGGTAAACTGGCGAAAACCTGCTCTGATTAGCATTCTGCCGCCCCGCCTCTGCGGGCGCGCGGCCATCCACCCGCGGAGATTCGTGCCACTTTCCATGCGCCGCCCTCAGAACGCCCTGACGTTTGCCTGCCTGCTGGTGCTCGCGCTGGGTATCGCGGCACAGCCGGCGCGGGCGGGCGACCACGGCTCGGGTTACTACCGGCACGGCGAGATGTCCATGGCGGCGAAGAACTACGATCAGGCCTACGTGGACTTCCGCAAAGCGCTGGAGCTGGTGCCGAGCAACGTGGACTACGAGCTGGCGACGCAGAAGGCGCAGTTTGCCGCTGCCAACGCCCACATCCAGAAGGGCGAGCAACTCAAGACCGACAAGCAGTACGACAAGGCTGAAGCCGAGTTCAAGCGCGCCGCCGAAATTGACCCGGCCAACTTCATCGCCAGCCAGGAGATTGAAGCCGTGGAGGCGTTGCTGCATCCACCGCCGCCGCTGCCGGGGGAGCCGGTCGGCGCCAAGGCCACCAACGCGCTGGCGGAACGGCTGGCTCGGGCCGGCGGGCCGGTGGAGCTGGGCGCGGTGGCGAACACGCTGATCAGCACCTTCTCGGTCAACAGCGACGCCAAGAACGCCTACCTGGCGGCGGGCAAGCTGGCGGGCATCAACGTCATTTTCGACAACTCCACGAGCGGCGGCTACACCAGCACCGGCCGCATCAGCCTCGACCTGCACGGCGTGACGCTGTTGCAGGTGCTGCGCATTTTGAACGTTGAGACCAACAGCTTCTACGTCCCGGTGACCCCGAACACCATTCTGGTGGCGAGCAACACCCAGCAGAACCATGAGGCGGTGGACCCGACGGTGCTCAAGGTGTTCTACATCAAGAACGTGCAGGCGCCGACCGATCTGACCGAGATGGCGCAGTCCATCCGCTCGCTGATGCAGCCGCAGCCCAAGCTGATGCCGGTGGCCAGCATCAACGCCCTCATCATGCGCGACACGCCGGACAAGGTTGCGATGGTGCAGCGGCTGATTGACGACATTGACAAGGCACCGCCCGAGGTGGTGGTGGACGTGCGCGTCCTGCAAGTCAACCGCGACCTGGCGCGCGACCTGGGGCTGCTGCCACCCACCAGCTTCAGCCTCGGGCTGCAGGCGCCCAACCTCAACAACAACACCACCAACAACAACACCAACAACAACAACGGCACGACCACCGGCACCACGGGGACGACGAGCACCACCAACAGCCCCACGCTGAACGAGCTTACCCACCTCAGCGGTAGCAACTTCAGCGTCACCATCCCCAACGCCACGCTCAACGCCCTGATGAGCAACAGCAATACCCAGACCATCCAGGAGCCACAACTGCGGGCTATCCAGGGGCAGAAGGCGACACTGCAGATCGGCCAGCGCATTCCGGTGGCGACCGGGAGCTTCCAGCCGGGCATTGGCGGGGTGGGCATCAACCCGCTGGTGAACACGCAGTTCAATTACCAAAACATCGGCGTCAACATTGACATGACGCCGCAAATTCATGCCGACGACTCGGTGCTGCTGAAGACGCGCATCGAGATCAGCGACGTGGACAGCTACAACAACGTCGGCGGCATCCAGCTGCCGGTGTTCGGCAACCGGGTGATTGACCACACCATTGAACTGCAAAACGGTCAGAGCACGGTGCTGGGCGGGATGATGGTCAACACCGTGACACACAACGTCAGCGGGTTGCCGGGACTGAACGAGATCCCGCTGTTCAAGTACCTGTTCTCGACGACGCACGATGAGACGATGCACAGCGAGATTCTGGTGGTGATGACACCGCACATCGTGCGCAAACTGCAGATCACGCCGGACGACCTGCGGGCGCTCGATACGGGCACCGAGCGCGACGTCGAACTGCGCGAACTGCCGCCGGCAGAGTTGGCGCCGGCCGGGGCCGCGACCACGCCGCCAACCACCGTGCCGCCGGCCACGGCCCCGCCAGTTGCCTCGGCGCCGGCGCCCAGGCCGCCGGCCGCGGCCGGCAGCGGGGAACTGCCACCGGGCACCATGCGGGTAGGCAACCGGATCGTCCAGTTGGCGCCAGCGGCGCCGCCGGTGGCCGGATCAAGCGTGGCGCCCGCGCAGCTCTCGCTGACGCCGGTGCAGGCGACGGTGGCGCCAGGCAAAACCGTGGTGCTGCGGCTCGACATTGCGCAGGCGCGGGAAGCGTATGCGCTGACGTTCCAACTCAACTACAACCCCAGGATGCTGCAGGTTCAGACCATGAGCCTGGGCGGCTTCCTGTCCCGGGACGGCAAGTCGCCAGCCCTGGTGCATCGAGAGGACGCCGCCAGCGGCACGGCGCAAATCAGTCTCAGCCGGCCGGCTAACGCCACTGGCGTAGCCGGCTCGGGCACGATCTTGACCATCACCTTTTTGGCCAAGGCGCCGGGCGCGAGCCCGGTTACCATTACGCGGCTTGGGGCTCGCAGCCCCGAAGGCGCCGTGATCCCAATGCGCAACGCCGGCGCAATCATTACGGTCAGATGATGGGGCCGATGCCATCGCGCCGCGCCCTCCGGCGCCGCGACAGCGGCATGACGCTGATCGAGCTGATCGTGGCCACCAGCATCCTGCTCATCCTGACCTCGATGGCGCTGCCGCTGGCGCAAGTCACCGTGGAAAGGCGAAAAGAGCACGACCTGCGGGTGGCGCTGCGCGAGGTGCGCGCCGCCATTGACCGCTACAAGGATGCCGCCGACCAGGGGTTGATTCAGATCCAGCTTGAAACGCATGGCTATCCGCCCGATCTGCAGACGCTAGTGGACGGAGTGCCAATGGGCACGGAAAAAATCCGCTTCCTGCGGTCCATCCCCAAAGACCCGATGACCAACTCCTACGATTGGGGCCTGCGCTCGGTGCAGGACGACGCCGATTCAAGCAGTTGGGGCGGCCAGGACGTGTTTGACATTTACACCAACAGCCCCGGGGTAGCACTTGACGGCACCCACTACGACAAATGGTGAAAAGGCGGGGAAAAGCAGGGGACGGCGGGGGACTGCAGAACGAGGCAACTTGGACGCGCCCTGAGCAGAGCGGGCGCGCGTTGCCGCCAAGCGAATTCCGGCCGCAGCCCGACGCCCGGGGCCCCCAAGGCGCTTGCGCCTTGGGGTGGGAGCAGCGGGAGGGCGTCCAGAGAAGGGCGGCCGTGCCGCGAACGGCAGGCAAAGGCCGGATGCGGCAGGCGGGCTTCACGCTGATCGAGATGGTGATGGTGGTTGCCATCATCGGCATATTGCTGGCGATGGCGGTGCCGAGCTACCGCAGCACCATTCGCGCCTCGCAGGAGGCGGTGCTGCGCGACGACCTGTTTCAGATGCGCTCGCTGATTGACCAATACACGCTCGATAAGCAGCAAGCGCCGCAGTCGCTCGACGACCTGGTAACGGCCGGCTACCTGCGCGCGATCCCTAAGGATCCGTTCACGAATTCCTCCACTACTTGGCAGACCAGCAGCGACGATTCGGTGATGAGCGCGGACCAGACCGAAAGCGGCATCAACGACGTCCACAGCGGGGCGAGCGGGGTCGGGCTGGACGGAACGGCGTACAGCAGCTGGTAGTAGCGGCGCGGCCGCCCTTCTCAGGACGCCCTTCCGCTGCTCCCACCCAAAGGCGCCACCGCCTTGGGGGCCCCGGGCGTCGGGCTGCGACCGGGATTCGCTTGGCGGCAACGCGTGCCCGCTCTGCTCAGGGCGCGTCCGAGTTGCCACGTATGGAGGGCGTTGCCTGCCTTCAACTCACATACATCCTTAGGGCGCTGTTCGGATTCTCACACTTTGGTCTCTCGAGCCCGCATTTCTCACGAAATGCGGGCAGCAAATAGCGATGAGCAATAAGCGATAAGCCCCGGGCTGCGACTGCAGGTTATGTCGAGATGCTCGGTTGAGAGCGCCCATGACGAACGGGGTGTTTGAGGAGGGGTGCGTCGTAAGGGGTTAGGGGCCACTCATCTGCGCCTGAGGGGGCCAGTGCGGGCTAGTTATGAGAATCGGACTTGTCGTGCCGCCATTTATAGCGGTGCCGCCCGTGCGATACGGCGGCACGGAACTGTTCGTCGCGCACCTTGCCGAGGGTTTGCGGGCGAGCGGGCACCAGCCGGTGGTGTACACGGTGGGGTGCTCCAAAGTGGAAGCAGAAGTACGGTGGCGCACGAAGCGGGGCCGATGGCCGATTGAGTCGGCGCTGGAGTCAAGCCTGGCCGACCTTGAGCACGCCTGTTGGGCCTGCGTTGACGCGGCGGGGGACTGCGACGTGATTCACCTCAACAACGCACCGGGGCTGGGCTACTCGCGGTTCGTGGCCAAGCCGTTCGTGTACACGCTGCACCATCCGCATGTCCCGGAGCTGAGCCGGTTTTACGCCAAGTTCTCGGATGTACACTACGTGGCGATCAGCCGGAACCAGGCGCGCCGCGAGCGTTTGCCGCACCTGGGCGTCATTCACCACGGGCTGCGGACCGAGCGGTATCGGGTTGCGGAGGGGCGCCGCGAGTACCTGTGCTTCATCGGGCGGATAGCGCCGATCAAGGGCACCCACACGGCGATCGAGGTGGCGCGGCGCGCCGGGCTGCCGTTGAAGATCGCGGGCGAGATTCAACCGATGTACAAAGATTACTGGGAGGCGGCGATCAAGCCGCACGTGGACGGGCGACAGGTGGAATACGTCGGCGAGGTGGGCCTGGAGGAGAAAAACGCGTTGCTGGCGGGCGCGCGGGCGCTGTTGTTTCCGATCGAATGGGAGGAGCCGTTCGGGCTGGTGATGATCGAGGCGATGGCGTGCGGCGTGCCGGTGCTGGCTTTTCGGCGAGGGTCGGCGCCAGAGGTGGTGAAGGACGGCATTTCGGGCTGGCTGTGCCACAGCGCCGCCGATATGGCCGATAAAGCCGCAGAACTCGATATCACGGCGGCGAGTTGCCGCGCGTATGTAGTGGAGCGGTTCTCTGTCGAGCGCATGGTGGAACACTACGTCAGCACGTATGAGGCGCTGGTGGGCGGCCCGGGCGAGGTAGTGGAGGCGACGAAACAGCCGACGGCAATGCAGCGGTTGCAGTTGGCCTCCTGAACACATCCAATTCGCGTATGGACACGCGCCTGGAGCTGGCCTGGAGCGAGCTGGAAGTCGCCACGGTGATTCCGGAACAGCCGCGCTCGGCCCACACCGGAGCCGAGCCGCGCCGGGTCAACAACCTTACCCTGATCGACGGCAAGATGTTTCTGGCGACTGCGCTGGCGGGGGACATCAGCCCGGCTGGGTCCACCGATGTCGGGCTTTTCCACCGCGACACGCGGTTTCTGAGCCAGTGGGAGCTGAAAGTTAACGGGCACCGGGCCGTAGTGCTGTCGGCCGCCAATCAGCAGAACATTCTGGCCCAGATCGAGCTCACGACCACGACCCCGATGGTACGGGACAACCTCGATCTGCCCGAGAACACGGTACACATCCACCGCGAGCAACTGCTCGCCGGCGAGTTCTTTGACCGGCTGACGCTGCACAACTTCAACCTGCAGCCGGTGGCGCTGACGGTGGAGCTGGATTTCGACGCCGATTTCATGGACGTATTTCAGGTCCGGGGGATGCTGCGCACGGCAGTGGGGACGTACTTCGAACCGGTGGTGCGGCCGGACGGGGTGATATTTTCCTACCTCGGACGGGATGAGCAATTCCGGCTGACGCGCGTAGTATTTTCGCCGCCGCCGCGGACGCTGGGGCCGCGGCGGGCTTGCTTCGAGCTCGAACTCGAGCCAGGGGAACAGCAGACGCTGGTGGCTCGGGTGAGCCCCCATGTGGGCGCGAGCCCGAGCGCGTGCCCGACCGGGGCGCACGTCCCGGTGCCCCCGCACCCGATTGGTGCTGGCGCGCCGGGGCCCGATGGGCCCCAACCCGGCGCGCGCATCGCCGCAGCCGACGTCGTGACGGTGGGAAACCCGGCCGCTCCGGCGGCGGCGGCACTGCCGTTTGAGAGCTGCCTGACGCGCCGGCGCCAGAGCTTCGCCGAGTGGGCGCGGGCCACGACCGGATTCGAGAGCTCCGATGACCTGTTCGGGCGATGCCTGGAAACGGCAGCCAGCGACTTCTTTTCGCTGCGCGTGCCGTTCGACCGCGGCGGACGGGAGCTGGATCTGGCGTGCGGGCTGATCCCGCCGCAGTCGGGGGAAATCGTGGCCGCCGGCATTCCGTGGTTTGCGACCATTTTTGGGCGCGACTCGCTCATCGCCAGCTATCAGTCGCTGATGCTGCACCCGCACCTGGCAAAGGAAACGCTGCGCTTTCTCGCCCACCGCCAAGGCACCACGCACGATGCGTGGCGGGACGAAGAGCCGGGCAAGATTCTGCACGAGCTGCGGGAAGGCGAGATGACGCGCGCCGGCGAGATGCCGCACTCACCCTACTACGGCTCGGTGGACGCGACGCCGCTGTTCCTGATTGTGCTGGACGAGACCTACAACTGGACAGGCGACGACGAACTGCTGGACGAACTGCTGCCGGCGGCGCGGCGCGCGCTGGCGTGGATGGACGAGAGTGGCGACCTCGACGGCGACGGGCTGGTGGAATTCATCCGCCGCTCACCGCAGGGCCTGGCCAACCAGGGCTGGAAGGATTCCTGGGACGCCTACATGGGCTCGGATGGCAGCCTCCCGGAGCCGCCGCTGGCGCTGTGCGAGGTGCAGGGCTATTGCTACGACGCGCGCTACCGGCTATCGCGGCTGCTGCGGACGGTGGGCGATGCGGCCGGCGCGGACCGGCTGCGGCGCCAGGCCACGGAACTGTCGCACCGGTTCGAGCGCCAATTCTGGCTGCCGGAGCAGTCCTACTATGCGGCGGGGCTCGATGCGGGCAAGCGGCCGCTGCCGGCGGTGACCTCGAACGCCGGCCATTTGTTGTGGAGCCGCATCATCGGCCGCGAGCGCGCCCGCCAGGTCACGCGCCGGCTGATGCGCGCCGACATGTTCAGCGGCTGGGGCATCCGCACGCTTTCGGCCGACGAGCCCACCTTCAACCCGCTCAGCTACCATCGCGGCTCAGTCTGGCCGCACGACAATTCGCTGATTGCCCAGGGATTCGCCTTTTACGATTTCAAGCAACCGCTGCTGCGGTTGCTCACCAGCCTGTTCCAGGCCTCGATCTATTTCCGGGACCAGCGGCTGCCGGAATTGTTCGTGGGCGTGCAGCGGGGCGAGTTCGACCAACCGGTGAATTATCCGGTGTCGTGCTCGCCGCAGGCGTGGGCCTCGGGCTCTTGGTTTCTGCTGCTGACCGCGGCGCTGGGGCTGCGCCCCAATGCCGCGCGCCACGAGCTGCGGGTGGTCAACCCGGTGCTGCCGGAGTGGTTGCAGTGGCTGCGGCTGCATCACGTGCGCATCGGCAACTCACAGGTGTCGCTCGAGTTCAGCCGGCGCGGGGAGCGGACCTTCTGCAACGTGCTCGAGGTGCAGGGCGAGCGGCTGGCGATCTCGGTGGATTTCACGCCGCGCAGCCAAAGTTAGTTGCTAATTGCTTGTTGTTAGTTGCTAGTTAAGGCGCGGCGGTGGGGCGGCCGGGTGAGGACTTGCGGTCCTGCGGGCGCCCGCATACCGGGCCTGTTACTGCAGAGGCGGCCACCGGCCACTAGTTGTTCGCTACGGCAGGATCACAGTTGCTGTAGTTACCCGAACTGCCGCGTGGCGCCGGCCGGCGGCCGACGCGCGGGTCGGCGACCCGCCCCACAGCAACGTCTTTGATTCCGCTCTAGCTGCCGGGCTCGGGGGGGGCTTCCTGGCGGTTGACGGTGACGTGAAGTTCGGCCTTGACGCCTTTGAACAGGTGCACGGGGACGGTAACCGCGCCGAGGGCCTTGAGGGGGTCGGGGAGCTCGATTTGGCGGCGTTCGATGGCAAAGCCGCGCTCCTCGAGGGCGCGATGCAGGTCCATGGAGGTGACCGAGCCGAACAAGGTGTCGTGGTCGCCGGCGCGGCGCTCGAAGGTGAGCTGCAACTGCGCCAACTGGCTGGCGAGGGCGAGGGCGGCCTCGCGGTCGCGCGCATCCTGGCGGGCGGCGGAGGCGCGCATCTGTTCGAGATTGCGCAGGTTGGAGGCAGTGGCGGCGATGGCTTTGCGCTGCGGCAGCAGGTAGTTGCGTCCGTAGCCGTCGGCGACTTTCACGACGTCGCCTTTGCGTCCGAGCTGGGGGAGATCTTCTTTGAGGATGATTTGCATGGTTACACCTCGGCCGCGAAGGGCAGCAGGGCGATCTGGCGGGCCTGCTTGATGGCGCGCGTCAGGCGGCGCTGGTGGCGGCTGCAGGTGCCGGTGATGCGCCGGGGCGTGATCTTGCCGCGCTCGGCGACGAACTGCTGCAGCAGGCGGTAGTCCTTGAAATCAATCTTGTCGATGCGCTCGGCGCAGAACTTGCAGAGTTTGCGGCGGCGGACGAACTGCTTTTTGGGGCCGCCGGAGCCGCCTGAGGGGCGGCCAGCGGGGGAGGAATGTCGGGATTCGCTCATGGAGTCTCCTGGTGGGCTGGGGGCCTATTCGGCGGGTGGGGCGGGGGCGGCCACGGGGGCGGCGGGAGCGGGCGGCGCGGGGCGCCGCTGCAGGCGCGCTTCCCGGCGGCGGCGGTCCTTCTGCAAGCGCTGCTCGAGCTCGTCGGTGCGGACCGCGAGGAATTTGATTACCGGCTCGCTCACGCGCAGCCGGCGCTGCAGCTCGTGCACGGGTTCGGCACTGGCTTCCATGTCGAACAGCACGTAGTTGCCTTCGCGGAAACCGCGCACGCGGTAGGCCAGGCGGCGCTTGCCCAGCCGGTCCACCTTGCGCATCACCGCGCCGGCGGTGGTGGCCGCCGACTCCAGGCCGGCGACCAGTTTATCGGATTCGTCGTCGGCCAGGTCGGGCCGGAGGATGAACATCACTTCGTAGGTTCGATTCATGATTAATTGCCTTGAGAGGTTTGCGCGGCACCGGGCGCGTTGTAGCGGTTCATGGCGGCGGCAAGGCCGCGCTCGAGGGCGCACTCGACGGCGTCGGCGGCGGTTTGGGCCACCTCGTCGGCGCGCGTCTGCTGGGATTTGCTCCAGCGGCTGAGGACAAAGCCGGCGAGGTCGGCGATGGGGTGGTCCACGCCGATGCCGAGGCGGAGCCGGGTGAACTCCTGGGTGCCCAAGCAGGCCACAAGCGAGCGCAGGCCATTGTGGCTGCCGGCGGAGCCGCGCTCGCGCAGGCGCAGGGCGCCGAAGGGGAGGTCCACGTCGTCGCAGGCCACCATCCAGCCGGCCACGGGCTGCTTGGCGAGCAACTGCTGGACGGCTTCTCCGCTGAGGTTCATGTAGGTCATGGGCGCGGCCAGCCAGACCGGGCGACCCGCCAACTGGCCGCGGCCAGTGAGTGAGCGGCACTCGCGCGTGCGCAGGCGGATAGCGGCGCGCCGCGCCAGCTCGGCGAGCAGCACGAAGCCGAAATTGTGGGGGGTGCCGTCATAGTCCGCTCCCGGATTCCCCAGCCCCACGACGAGATACGGCGCGGTGTCGGGGGACATGGGAAGTTACTTCTTCTTCTCCTTTTCCTTGCCTTCCTTGCCTTCCTTGCCCTCCTTGCCTTCCTTGCCGCCTTCGGCCTCGGGTTCGGCGTCGGTCTTGCCCTTCTTGATGACCTCGGGCTCGGTGGCGGCGGGAGCGGCTTCAGCGGCGGCCGGGGTCGCCTCGACCACTTCCTTCACCGCTATGACGTGGGCCACGACCCGGTCCGGATCGGTGAGGATGCGGCGGTTGCCTTCGAGCTTCACATCGCTGACGCGCAGGTTCTGGCCGAGCGAGAGGGCGGAGACGTCCACCGGAATCGCTTCCGGAATCTCGGCCGGCAGGCACTCGATCTCGATCTCGCGGGTGACGACCTCCAGGATGCCGCCCTGCTGCTTCACCCCGATGGCCTCGCCCATCGGATGCACCGGCACCTTCACGCGGATCGGCCGATCGAGCGCGATGCGCTTCAGGTCCACGTGCAGCAGGGCGCCGCGCAGGGGCTCGCGCTGCCAGTCCACCACCATCACCGCAGTGGTTTCGCCACCGGCGACGGTGACGTTGAAAATCGAGTTGTGGCCGGCTTCGGAGCGCAAAATGCGGCTGATGTGCTTGGGATCGATCGCCAGGCTCACCGCTGCCTGCCGCGCCCCGTAGAGGGTGGCCGGTATGCGGCCCTCGCGCCGCAGTTGGCGGGCGCCGCCCTTGCCGCGCGGCTGGCGGGTTTCCGCATCCAGGTTCAATGAGATCGCCATGATTGCTTCCTCGTTGCTTATCGTTAATCGCTTATTGGTTGTCGCTTATCGCTTATCGCCGCCGTCAAACGAACAACAAACTGACCGACGTTTCCTCGTGAATCGAGCGGATGGCGGCCGCCATCAGCCCGGCAATGCTCAGCACCTCGATGCGGGCCCG
This sequence comes from Terriglobales bacterium, assembly GCA_050745565.1. GTDB lineage: Bacteria > Acidobacteriota > Terriglobia > Terriglobales > SCQP01 > SCQP01. The sequence goes on from JBOGKJ010000109.1 coordinate 30,988, forward strand.
GGCCCGGGAGGCCTCCGGCAGCGGGATCGAATTGGTCACCACCAACTGCTCGATCGGGCTGCGTTCGATGCGCTCGACCGCCGGGCCGCTGAGCACGGCATGGGAGGCGCAGGCGAGCACGCGGCGGGCGCCGTTTTTGACCATGGCCTCGGCGGTTTTGACCAGCGTGCCGGCGGTATCAATGATGTCGTCCAGAATCACGGCGGTGCGGCCGTCCACGTCGCCGATGACGTGCATGACCTCGCTGACGTCGGCGGCGACGCGGCGTTTATCCACGATGGCGAGGGCGGCGTCGAGCTTCTTGGCGAAAAAGCGGGCGCGCTCGACGCCGCCGGCGTCGGGGGAGACGATGGTGAGGTCGGGCAACTGCATGCGGCGGAAGCGGTCCACGAGCACCGGGGAGGCGAAGAGGTGATCGACGGGGATGTTGAAGAAGCCCTGAATCTGGGGGGCGTGCAAGTCCATCAGCAGCGCGCGGTGGGCGCCGGCGGTGGTGAGCAGGTCGGCGACCAGCTTGGAGGAGATGGGCACGCGGGGCTTGTCTTTGCGGTCCTGGCGGGCATAGCCGAAGTAGGGGATGACGGCGGTGATGCGGCGCGCGGAGGCCCGCTTGAGCGCGTCAATCATGAGCAGGAGCTCCATCAGGTGGATGTCCACCGGATCGCAGGTGGGCTGGATGACGAAGACATCGGCGCCGCGGACGTTCTCGAGAATCTGGACGTAGTTTTCGCCGTCGCTGAAGCGCGACAGGCGGCATTGGCCCGGATCGATGGCGAGGTGCTCGCAGATTTCCTGGGTCAACGCGGGGTTGGAGGTGCCGCTGAAGACCTTGAGTTTGTCGTCCAGCCGCGCTTTGCGGGGCGAGCGTTGCGGGGCGGGCTGGGAGGCGGGCTCGGCGTCGGCGCGCGGCGGTTTTTCGACTTTCATTGGTCCAGTGGCCATAGCCAGCAACCCATCCTGATGCCCCAGGCTTGGCTGGGGCGTTAGGATTCGAACCTAAATACCATGCTCCAAAGGCATGTGTCCTACCATTGGACGACGCCCCATTGGCCTCATCGCATCACGCAAAGTTGACTCGGAAAGTCGCGGGGAAAGGAGGGGACGGCTCCCGGACGGGAGTCGTTCTCGTTTCCGGCACGGACTCTCGGCGCCCCAACCGCGGGCACCGCGGTTCCGCTCGAGGCGGAACGCCGGCAACACCTGTAGCCCAAGCTACAGAACTCAATTATATTAGCCGACCCGCGCCGGTGGCGTCAATGCGGGCCGGGTCGCAGCGGCGCGGCCGCCCTTCTCTGGACGCCCTCCCGGAGCTCCCACCCCAGGGCGCAAGCCCTTAGGGGCCCGGGGGGCGGGCTGCGACAGAAATTCGCTTGGCGGCAACGCGCGCCCGCTCGGCTCGGTGAACGCGCCACCGGCGCCTTCACCTGTCCAAGTTGCCTCGATACGCGGCGCGGCCGACGAAGCGGAAGGGCCAGACCTGGCCCCGGTCGCGCAGGCGGGCCAAGGCGGCCCGGGCGGGCGGGGCGGCGGCAAAGAGGCCGTAGAAAGCGGCGCCGCTGCCGGTGAGGCCGACCCAGCGGGCGCCGGAGGCTTTCAAGGCGCGGCGGAGGTCGGCAAAGGCAGGGGACAGGCTGCGCAATGCGGGCTCGAAATCGTTTTCGAGCGGCAGCCCGGAATCCGTGGGGCGGCGGCGGGGGTGGCGGCGATCCCATGCCTGGAAGGCGGTGACGGTGGAGACGGCCGACCAGGGGCCGGCGGGGGGCAGCGCCAGGATGCCGTGCCAGCCGCCGAGGTCCGGGAGGGGGAAGACGTGCTCGCCGCGGCCGAGGCCCAGCACGGTTCCCCCGAACAGGAACGCCGGCACGTCCGAGCCCAACTCCGCCGCCAGCGGCAGCAGGTCGGCAACGTCGGGCGGCGGCGTCGCCCAGCGCGCCAGCGCACGCAGCACCGCAGCCGCATCGCTGGAGCCGCCGCCGAGGCCGGCGCCGACCGGGATGCGTTTTTCCAGGCAGAGCCGGATGCGGCCGCGGAGCTTGAACTTCTCAGCCGCCAGGGCGGCTGCCCGGGCGGCGAGGTTGGCTTGCGGTCCGGCACCGCCGTCGTCACCGGCGAGTTCCAGATCCACGCCGCGGCCCGGCTGCAGGGTGACGGTCAGACGGTCGGCGAGCGAGATGGTCTGAAACACCGTGCGCAGCTCGTGGAAGCCGTCCGGGCGGCGGCCCAGGATACGCAGACCGAGATTGATCTTGGCGTAGGCGCGGACTTCGAGCGATCGCGGCATCGCAGCCATGGTAATGCAGAAGGGGGGAAGAAGTGGGGAGTGAGAAGTGGGGAGTGGGAAGTGGGGAGTGGGAAGCGAAGGGGGACTGTGGGAAGGGGCGGGGCGGCGAGGGGGGCGGATGGGGGTGGGGGGGAGGGGGCTGGGAGCGGCTGGGGTGGCAATTGCTTAAAATGACGGAATGGACGCCATCAGGACAGTTGCCGCCCGGGAGATATTGGATTCGCGCGGGAACCCGACAGTTGAAGCCGAGATCACGCTGGCGAGCGGGGCGCGGGGCCGGGCGGCGGTGCCGAGCGGCGCCTCAACCGGCGAACACGAAGCGGTGGAGTTGCGCGACGGCGATGCCCGCCGCTATGTCGGCAAGGGCGTGAGCCGGGCGGTGGCAAACGTCAACAAGACGATTGGGCCGGCCATACTGGGCGCGGACGGCACTGACCAGGCGGGGCTCGACCGGGCGCTGATCGCGCTCGACGGCACCGCGAACAAGGGCAAGCTGGGGGCGAACGCCATTCTGGCGGTGTCCATGGCGGCGGCGCGCGCGGCCGCGGCCGCGCGCGGGTTTCCGCTCTACCGCTCGCTCGGCGGGCTGGAGGCGCGCACGCTGCCGGTGCCGATGATGAACATCCTGAACGGCGGGGCGCACGCCGACAACAACGTGGACTTTCAGGAGTTCATGGTGATGCCGGTGGGCGCGCCGCGGTTCAGCGAGGCGCTGCGCTGGGGGGTGGAGGTGTTTCATGCGCTGAAGGCGGTGCTGAAGCAGCGGGGCTACGTCACCGCCGTCGGCGACGAGGGCGGCTTCGCGCCCAGCGTCAAAAGCAACGAGGAGGCGATCGAGCTGGTGCTGGAGGCGATCACCAAGGCGGGCTACAAACCAGGCGAGCAGATCGCCATCGCGCTCGATCCGGCGGCCAGCGAGTTCTACGACGCCGTCCGGCGCACATATGTATTCAAGAAGTCCGACAAGCGGGCACTCAGCCCCGACCAGATGGCGGATTTCTGGGCGGGATGGGCGAAGCAGTACCCGATCGTATCGCTCGAGGACGGCATGGCCGAGGACGACTGGGAGGGCTGGGCCACGCTGACACGGCTTTTGGGAGGCAGCCTGCAACTGGTGGGCGACGATGTGTTCGTCACCAAGGCGGAGCGGCTGCGGCGGGGCATTGAAGCGGGCGTGGCCAACGCGATTCTGATCAAGCTGAACCAGATCGGGACGGTGACGGAAACGCTAGAGACCATGCGGCTGGCCGGCGAGCACGGCTACGCCTGCGTGATCTCGCACCGCTCCGGGGAGACCGAGGACACCTTCATCGCCGACCTGGCGGTGGCGACCAACGCGGGGCAGATCAAGACCGGCTCGGCCAGCCGCACCGACCGGGTGGCGAAGTACAACCAACTGCTGCGCATCGAGGAGGAGCTGGGCGCGGCGGCACGGTTCCCGGGGCGGGCGGCGCTGTCGGCAGGCGCGGGCCCGGGCGCCCGCTCTACTCAGGGCGCGTCCAAGTTGCCTCGGGAGGAAGTGTGAGCGCGCCGAAACCCATTGTACTGGCGGTGCTGGACGGCTGGGGCTACGCGCCGGCGGGGCCGGGCAACGCGATTGCGCTGGCGCGCAAGCCGGCCTACGACCGCATGCTGAGCGAGTACCCGAGCACGCTGATCCACACCTCGGGCCCGTTTGTCGGACTGCCGGAGGGGCAGATGGGCAACAGCGAGGTTGGGCACATGAACCTGGGCGCCGGGCGCGTGGTGCAGATGGACATCACGCGGCTGGACCAGGCGATCGCCGACGGCTCATTTGAGCGCAACCCGGTGCTGCTCGAAACCATGCGTCACGCGCGGGGCAGCCAATTGCACCTGTTGGGGTTGACGAGCGACGGCGGGGTGCACTCGCACCTGAACCATCTGTACGCGCTGCTGCGGCTGGCGCGGGCGCAGGGGGTGGAGCGGGTGTGGCTGCACGCCTTCAGCGACGGGCGCGACACGGCGCCGCACTCGGGGCGCGAGTACATGGAGCAGGTGGAACAGAAGATGCGCGCGTACGGCGTGGGCGCGATCGCCACCGTGGGCGGACGCTACTACGCCATGGACCGCGACCAGCGCTGGGAGCGGATCCGGCTGGCGTTCGAGGCCATGGCGCATGGCGCCGGGCCGCGGGCGGCCACGGCCGCGGCGGCGCTGACGACGAGCTATGAGCGTGGCGTCACCGACGAGTTCGTGGTCCCGACCGTGCTCACGGCCGCCGATGGCGTCACGCCGCGGGCCCGGATCACGGCCGGCGACGCGGTCATTTTCTTCAACTTCCGCGCCGACCGCGCCCGGCAGATGACGCGCGCCCTCACCCGCACCGGCGCGGGAACCCGCAGCCCCGAGGCGGCGCTGCGCGATGCCGCGCTCGAGGCCGCCATCCCGCGCGCCGAGGTTCCCGCGCCGCTCGACTACGTCTGCATGACGCGCTACGACAAGAGCTTCACGCTGCCGGTGGTGCTCGCGCCGGAGCGGATTGAGCACCTGCTGGGGGCCATCCTGGCCGAGCACGGCCTGCACAATCTGCGCGTCGCCGAAACCGAGAAGTACGCGCATGTGACCTATTTTTTCAACGGCGGCGTGGAGACACCCTTTGCCGGCGAGGAGCGCCAACTCATTGCCTCGCCCAAGGTGGCGACTTACGATTTGAAACCGGAGATGTCGGCGCCGGGCATCGCCGCGGCAGTGACCGCCGCCATCGAGAAGGGCGGCTTCGATCTCATCGTGGTCAACTTCGCCAACGCCGACATGGTAGGGCACTCGGGCCAGATCGCACCCACCGTGCGCGCGGTGGAGGCCGTGGACGCGGGGCTGGCGGAAATTGAGGCCGCGGTGCGGCGCCGCGGTGGAGCGTTGCTGGTCACCGCCGACCACGGCAACGCCGAAGAGATGATCATTCCCGCGACCGGCGGGCCGCATACCTATCACACCACCAACCCCGTACCCCTCATCCTGGCGGCGGCGCCGCCCGCTGGACGCCGCTGGACGCTCAGGCCCGATGGCTCGCTGCGCGACATCGCGCCGACGCTGCTCGGCATGCTTGAGCTGCCGGAGCCGCCGGAGATGACCGGGCACGACCTGAGGACGCTCACCTAATGGAAAAGCCGGACCTGCGCGAAAAAGGGGCCTCCCAAGGAGGCCAGGAGCAAACCAGCGACTGCCGCCTGTTCATGCAACTGCTGGCGTTTGGGCGCTGCGACATCACCCCGGGCCTGGTGCGGTCGCTGGAGCACTGGGAATCGGAAGGCGTGCTGTACGAGGACCTGAACGATCCGTTCGGGGTGGCGCTGCTCACCTGGAACGATGATCCCGCCTGGTTCACCACCGTGCTGCGGGCACGGCTGCAGGACTCGCCCTTCGCCGGGCTGAAGTTCAAGCCGGCGCTCACGATGATTGGGCGCACCTACAGCCTCGGCCATGAGCCCGACCTCGCCGACTGGCTGCTGGACAAACCGCGACGCTCGGCCGCCAACCCCGCCTGGCCCTGGGCGGTGTGGTACCCGCTGCGCCGGGCCGGCAGCTTCCAGACACTTCCCGCCGCCGAGCAGACCGCGATTCTGCGCGAGCACAGCACCATCGGACACGCCTTCGGCGCGGCCGGCTACGCCCAGGACATACGGCTCGCCTGCGCCGGCCTCGACCGCAACGACAATGATTTCGTGATCGGGCTGGTGGGCGCCGAACTGCACCCGCTCTCGGCCTGCGTGCAGGCGATGCGGAAGACGCGGCAGACGGCGCTCCACATTCAGCAGATGGGACCGTTTTTTGTGGGCCGGGCGGTGTGGCAAAGAAGTTGAATGAGGAAGGTTGAGGGTTGAAGGTCAGGTCGGGCAGGCTGCGGCCGACGCGCGGGGAGAAGAGCACACCGTGGCAGCCGCGTCAGACCCGGCGCCAAATCATGCGGCACGGGCGCCCTTCTCGGGGCGCCCTCCCGGGGGTCGGGCCGCGGCCGGGTTTCGCTTGGCGGCAACGCGCGCCCGTTCTTCTCTGGGCACATCCCAGCTGCCTCGTTGTGATGCTAAGATGGTCACATTATGACTTCGGTGACGGTGCGGGATTTGCGCTACAAGTTCCCGGAAATTGAGAAGCGGCTTCGGCGCGGCGAGACGATCGAAATCCGCAAGCGCAAGGAGGTGCTGGGGCGACTGGTGCCGGCGGGGGCGCGGACGGAGTGGCCAGACTTCGAGGCGGTGCAGCGCGAGGTGCAAGGCAATAAGGTTCAGGCCGTGAGCGCGGTAGCCCTGCTGCGCCAGGACCGGGACCGCGGGGCATGAGCGAATACGCCGACAGCGGCTGCCTGGTGTCGCTGTATGTTCGCGACGCACTGGCGCCGGAGGTGGTGCCGCTGCTGGCGGGCAACGCAGGGTTGGCGCTGCTGCCGCTGCACCGGTCCGAATTTGCCAACGCACTGGCCTTGCGGCTGTTCCGGCGTGAAATGACCCCAGCCGAGGTGGCAGCGGCGGCGCGGTTGTTCCGGGAGCATCAGGCCCGAGGCGTGTACCGCCAACTGGCGTGGCCGGCGGAGGCGTGGGAGTTATCGGAACAGTTGTCGGCGCGGTTCGTGGCGCGGCTGGGGGTGCGGACGCTGGACGTGCTGCATGTGGCGGCGGCGCTGACGCTGGAGGCGGCGGCGTTTTATTCGTTCGACACGCGGCAGCGGGCGCTGGCGCGGGCAGCGGGGCTGCGGCTGCGGCCGGGGGGGCTGCGGCGCGGCTGAGGGCGCGTCGGCACGGCCGCCGTTCTCAGCACGCCCTTCCGTTGCTCCCCCCCAGGGCGCGAGCGCCTTGGGAGCCGCGTTGGGCGGGCTGCGGCCGGAATTCGCTTGGCGGCAACGCGCGCCCGTTCGGCTCGGTGAACGCGCCACCGGCGCCTTCACCCGTCCAGGTTGCCTCGTCTGCGCTGGTGGTTCGAGACCCACTGAGACTCGAACGGTCAGGCCCCATGTGCCCCAACCCGGCGCGACCGGGCGCGAGGTGGGCAGTACCCGACGGCGCAACGCCCGCGCCGGCTGGGGGCGGAAAATCAGCCTGGGGCCGGAGAAAATGCCCACGCGACGGCTGAGGAGTCGAGGAGGCTCGGCCGCTGGAGCGATTATTACGAACGGGGAGATGGGGCGGCGGTCTTTACGGGCATGAAGCGCATCGCCCTTACCCTTTCGCTGCTGCTGCTCGCCGTGGGGGCGTTCGCCCTGGGGCAGCAGGCCGGACCGACCGACACCGCCGCCGTGACCTCCTACCGGGTGAGGTTGTTTTTGACGACCACGCCTCAGGGCGAGGCCGCTTCCACGCAGCAGTACCAGCTACTGGCGGGGCGGAAGTCGTCCAATACGATCGAGACCAAAGCCAACGTGCCCGTACCCATCGAGGGCGGCCAACGCAACCAATTGGTGGAAACGGATGTCATGTGCAGCCTGGTGGGGGAGCACGATCCGGCGGGCGAGGTCACGCTGATGGTGCGGGTGAACGTTACCGGCGCGCCCGGCAAGGGGACGGCCGCGGGGGCGAAGCTTGATTCGGCGCGAGTCGTACTGACCACCGTAGTGCCCTTGGGGCGGCGGGTGACGATCTCCTCGTTTGAGGACGCCACCACCCACACCGCATTCCAACTGGCGGCGGAGGCCGAGCCAGCCGCGCGGAATTAGATTCCTGGCGCGGCCCCGACGCGGCATGCCGCGCGCGTCCCGCGTCAGGCGGGGCTGGTGAGAGCGAGGCGGATGTGGGCGGCGTGGTGGCGGCTGTGCCAGGCATAGAGGGCGAGGCAGGCGTCGAGCGGGACCAGACCCTGTTCGGGGTGCTGGTAGCAGCGCTGGAAGTCGGCCTCGGAGAGCTGACGCAGCAGCGCGATCCAGCGCTGGTGAAGGGCGTCGAGCAGGTGCAGGGAGACGCTGGGAGGCGCGGCGGTGACGTCGGGCAGCTTCGCCCACAGGGCCTCGTTATAGACAAAGATCGCGGGGTTGGTTTCCGTCAGCGCCATTTTCATGCGGATGTAGGCGTTGAGGTGGCTATCGGCGACGTGGTGGGCGAGCTCGCGGATGGTCCAGCCGCCCTGGCGATAGCGCTGTTCCAATTGTGAGGGGCTGGCGGCGCCCACCAGGCTCTGCAGCTCGGCCGGCAGGGCGGCGAGCACCTGAATGGCGGCGCGGCGGCTTTCCGGGGAAAAGGCGGCAGGGCGCTGGAAGCGGCCGATGGGATATTGGCGGTCGAGGGGTTGGGTCACGATTCCAGAATAAGCGCCAGGGCGGGCGGCGGGAGTGGCTGGCCCCGGGGCGGGTGGGTGTTGTATGCTCGGCTGTTCCGGGTTTCCAGGAGGCCATATGTTCAGACGCGTCCTATTGGCCGCTGCCGTGTGCGCGCTGGCGGCTCCGCTTGCCCTTTCCGCCCAGCAGATCAGCCCCGACCTGTATGGCGGCCTGAGTTGGCGGATGATTGGGCCGTTCCGCGCCGGACGCGGGGTGGCGGTGGCCGGCGCCGCGAGCGAGCCCGACACGTTTTACTTTGGCGCGGTGGATGGCGGGGTGTGGAAGACCATCAATGACGGCACCACCTGGACGCCGATTTTTGACAAGGAGCCGGTAGCCTCGATTGGCGCGATTGCGGTGGCGCCGTCGGACCCCGAGGTGATTTACGTCGGCACGGGGGAGGCCGACCCACGCTCGCAATCGTCGGTAGGCGACGGCATGTTCAAGTCCACCGACGCGGGCCAGACCTGGACGCGCATTGGGCTGGAAAAGACCCGGCAGATCGGCCGCATCATCGTGGACCCGCACGACCCGAACCGGGTGTACGTGGCAGCGCTGGGCGACACCTACGCCGCCTCCTCCGCGCGCGGCGTGTACCGCTCGACCGACGGCGGCGTCAACTGGCAGAAGGTGCTGTTCACCAACGACAATGCCGGCGCCGAGGATCTGGCGCTCGACCCCAGCAACCCACAAACCATTTACGCCACGCTGTGGGCGACGCGGCGGCCGCCATGGGTGGTGTATCCGTCTTCGGTCGAGCCCGGCAGCGGGCTGTACAAATCCACCGATGGCGGCTCGACCTGGCACCAGTTGAGCAGCGGGCTGCCGGCGGCGGGCGTGGGCAAGATCGGCGTGGCGGTGGCGCCGAGCGACCCCAGCCGGGTGTATGCGATCGTGGATGCGAGCGAAAAAGCAGGCGGACTGTACCGTTCCGACGACGGCGGGGCGACGTGGCGGCAGATGGACAACGACGGGCGCATCTGGCACCGGGGCTGGTACTTCGAAGCCGTGACGGTGGATCCGGTGGACGAAAACACGCTGTACACGATGGACACCTCGACCTACCGCTCGACCGACGGCGGCGCGCATTTCGTGGCCATCAAGGGGGCGCCGGGCGGGGACGACTACCACCAACTTTGGATCAATCCCGGCAACCACACCCACATGATCCTGAGCAGCGATCAGGGCGTGATCGTCACCGTGGACGGGGCGAAGAGCTGGAGCTCGTGGAACAACCAGCCCACCGGCCAGTATTATCACGTGACCGCCGACAACCGCACGCCGTTCTGGGTCTACGGCGCCGAGCAGGACAGCGGCGCGCGGGCGGTGGCCACGGCCACCCCGCGGGGCGGGCGCATCACCTACGCCGACTGGACAAGCGCCTGCACGGGCGGCGAAAGCGGTGACATCGCGGCCGACCCACTGAGCGAGGCCACGCTCTACGGGGGAGCCATCAGCCGCTGCAACCAGCTCACGGGCGCAAGCCGGAACATCGCGCCGATGCTGGCCTATCCGGGCCAGGACTTCCGCCACACCTGGACGCTGCCGGTGGCGTTCTCGATGGCCAACAAGCACGATCTGTATTTCGCCAACCAGTTTCTGTTCCGCACGAGCGACGGCGGCGCGAGTTGGGACAAGATCAGCCCCGACCTCACGCGCAAGAACCCGGGCGCGCCGCCCAACCTCGACCCCGCCACCGCGAAAGACACCAACTATTCCGAGCGCAGCTACGGCACGCGCTGGGGCGTCATTTACACAATTGCGCCCTCGCCCATCCTGGCGAACGAAATCTGGGTGGGCACCGACGATGGCCTGATCCAGATGACGCGCGACGGCGGCAAAAGCTGGAACAACGTCACCCCGCCGGCGCTCACCGCCTGGAGCAAGGTGGTGATGATGGCGGCTTCGCACTTCGATCCGGAAACCGCCTTCGCGGCGGTGGACCGGCACCGGCTGGATGACGACGCGCCGCACATCTACCGCACCACCGACGGCGGCAAGACGTGGCAGGAGATCGTGGCCGGGCTGCCGGCGGATGAGTACCTCGAATCCATCACGGAAGACCCGGTGCGCAAGGGCCTGCTGTTCGCCGGCACCAGCCTCGGGGTGTACGTGTCGTTCGACAACGGCAGCCACTGGCAATCGCTGCGGCTGAACATGCCGCCGGTGGAGATCCGCGACTTCGTGATCAAGGGCGACACCATGGTGATCGCGACGTTCGGCCGGGCATTCTGGGCGCTGGATGACATCTCGCCGCTGCGGCAGGTGAAGGCGGCCATGGACAGCGCCGCGGTGGTGCTCTACCAGCCGGCGACGGCGGAGAGCGGCACGGCGGGGGGGCGCGGTTTCGGGCGCAACCCCAGCCTGGCGGCGGCCACCGACATGGATCCGATTGAGACCTACTCGGGGGCGCCGCCGATGGGCGGCGCCGAGATTGACTATTATCTGAAGTCCGACTCGGGCCCGGTGACGCTCGACATCCTGGATGCCAACGGCAAGGTGGTGCGCCACTACAGCAGCACAGAGCGTCCGCGACGGCAGAACCCGGACGCGATGGATACGCCGGCGGTATGGGCGCGGGTGGCGCCGGTGCTGAGCCAGGCGGCGGGCATGCACCGCTGGAGCTGGGATGTGCGCGCGGTGAGCGCCGGGGCGGCGGCGCCGGCAGGGGACCGGGGCGGGTTCGGCGGCCGGGGCGGCGCGGCGGGACAGGCAGCGGCGCCGGGCACGTACACGGTGCGGCTGACCGCGGGCGGACAGAGCACCACCCAGCCGATACGCGTGGTGCTGGCGCCGGGGGCGACGTATTCGCCGGCGACGGTGGCGGCGCAAGCGCGACTGACGGACCAGATCACGGCGCAGCAGGGGCGCGTAAGCGCGACGCGGCGGCAGGCGGCGCGGCTGCATACGCAACTGCAGAACCTGGCCTCGCAAGCGACCAGCAACGCCAGCCTGCTGGCGGCGATTCAGGCGGCAGAGGCGAAGGCGAAGGCGCTCGAGGGGTTCGTCCCCGAACCGCCGAATCCGGACGCCTCGAACGAGGGCGATGCGGTGGTGGCGCCGACCAGTCTGACGGGGCTGAACGCGATTCTCGGCGGCCTCGCCGGCGCCGCCCAGCGCGGGCCGGGCGCTCCCGATGCCACGGTGCTGGCCGGCTGGCAGCGCGCCCAGGTGCTGGTAAACCAGGAGATGGCGCAGTGGAACGAGTTCACGACGCGGGACCTTGCCGCGCTGAACACGCAACTCAAGGCGGCGAACCTGCCGCCGCTCGAGGCAACGACGGCCTTGCCGGCGCGGCGCGGGCAGCGTTAACGGAGGTCCCATGCCCCGACTAGTCACCAACGAGACGTTGACGCCCATCATGCGGGAGCTGGGCGCGATGGGTATTCTGGCGGTGCAGGTGCAGTGGCCGGATCGCCGCCTGCCGGACCACGAAATGTACCGGCCCTACACGAGGGGCTGGGCGACATATGCACCGTGGGCGGGCGAGCGCCGCATCACCGCCGTACGCGAGCAGCTCCGCGGTCTGGGCAAGACGATGCTGGTGGACGGCGACCGGGCGTGGACGCTGATCAGCGCGTTCAAGCAGACCCAAACGCTGGCGGGCGAAATCTGGGAAACGGGCACCTACCAGGGCGGCTCGGCCATGCTGCTGAAGTTGCTAATCCAGGAAGCCGCCCGGGAAAGCGGGCAGGCACCGGTTTGGCTGCGGTTGTTTGACAGCTTCGAGGGCATGCCGGCGACCGACAAGCCGCTGGACCTGCACGGCCGGGGGGATTTTGGGGACACCGGACTGGAGGAGGTCAAGGCCGCAGTCGGGGCGGAGCCGTGGATTGATTTCCGCAAAGGTTGGATACCGGCCACGTTCGCCGGGCTGGAGTCGTCCGCCATACGTCTGGCGCATATTGACGTGGATTTGCACCAGTCGGTGCTCGACAGTTGCGAGTTCATTTACCCGCGCATGGCGCCCGGCGGCGTGATGGTGTTCGACGATTACGGCCTGGCCTCCTGCCCGGGAGCGCGAGCGGCGGTAGACCAGTTTTTTCGGGGCCGCGCGGAGGCGCCGTTTGCGCTGATCAACGGCCAGTGCATCGTGACGCGGCTTTAATTGGCGCGGCCCCTGGGCGGGCTGCGTCCGCCATTACGCTTGGGCTCGTGCCGGCACCGGGCGCGGCACGGCCGCCCTTCTCAGGACGCCCTCCCGATGCTCCCACCCCAAGGCGCAAGCGCCTTTGGGGGCCCCGGGTCGGGCTGCGGCCGGAATGCGCTTGGCGGCAAACCGCACCCGCTCTGCTCGGTGAACGCGCCACCGGCGCCTTCACCCGTCCAAGTTGCCTCGTCGGGTCAGCCCTTGCCGGCGCGAGCCGCTTCTGGGAGGCGGCGGGGCACTATAATCGCGGCATGTTGAAAGAATTTCAGGCATTCATCTTCAAAGGCAACGTAGTGGACTTGTCGGTGGCGGTGGTTATCGGCGCGGCCTTCGGCGCGGTGGTGACATCGTTGACGACGAACTTGCTGAACCCGCTGATTGCCGCACTGGTTGGGAAGCCGGACTTCAGCGGCTACGTGGCCACCATCAACGGCAGCAAGGTCCAGTACGGGATGTTCCTCAACGCGCTGATCGCGTTCGTGCTGATCGCGGCGGCGGTGTACTTTTTCGTGGTGGCGCCCATGAATGCGGTACTGCGGCGGCTGCACGGCCCGCAGGCCGCCTCACCTCCGGTCACGAAGAAATGCCCGGAGTGCGCCACCGACATTCCGGTGGCGGCACGGCGCTGCGCGCACTGCTGTGTGCCGCTACCGGACACGGCCACAACCGCGATGCCCTGAAGGCCGCGGCCTGTGGCGCCTGCTTTGCCAACGGTGCAAGCGGCGCGGCCGCCCTTTCTGGACGCCCTCCCGCTGCTCCCACCCCAAGGCGCAAGCGCCCTGGGGGCCCCGAGGGTCGGGCTGCGACCGGAATTCGCTTGGCGGCAACGCGCGCCAGCTCTGCTCGGCGAACGCGCCACCGGCGCCTTCACCCGTCGAGTTGCCTCGAGACGCGGGTCAGTTCCGGCCCCAGCGGTAGCGGCGGGTGCCGCAGCGGCGGCAGGAGTAGGGCCACAGCGCCAAGCCGGCGGCGACGTAGTCGGTGGCGGTCTCGCGCCGGCGGCGGTCGAGGTCGGTCCCGCAGCGCCAGCAGTGCTTTACCACCATCTCGACATGCCGGCTCGCGCACTGCTCGCAGCGATAAGCGGCGGCGGCGCGGCCCAGGAGGCGTTCGCGTGTGGTTCGCCGGGTGCGGCGCAAGGCGGTGGCTTGGCAGTGCGGGCAGACGGTCATCGTTGGCGGAATCTGCCGGCGCCGGGGAACACCGAGCAACAAGGTTCTAGAGCTTGATTTTAAACCATGACTCCAGCCGCGAGGTGATTTCTTCGGGAGATTCGGTGGGAAAATTCATCACCGGCCCGAAGGTCACGCGGGCCGGGCCTGGGCGGGCGCGGCGGGCTTGGTCGGGGAGGATTTCGTACAGGCCAGCTAGTTGAATGGGCACAATCGGCAACCGCAGCGCGGCGGCAAACACGCCGATGCCGGGGCGAAACGAGTGGAGTTTGCCGTCGGGCGTGCGCGCGCCCTCGGGGAAGATCAAGGGGCAGTAACCCTGGTCGGCGAGGCGGCCGGTATGGCGGAGCGAACTGGCGATGGCACCCATCGGGGTGAGCAGGTAACCACCAAAGAACAAGCGCGCGCCCCGCAGGCGCCAGCGGTCGCGGAAGCGGCGCCAGGGGCGGGCGCGCGGATCAAAGGCGGCGACATAGGGCTCAATACCCATGGCCGGCAGCACCCAGCGGCGCCAGGGGCGGGGCAAGCCGCGCAGGATCAGCGGCACATCGAGCAAGCTCTGGTGGTTGGCGACGAAAAAAACTGGCCGCCGGAGGTGGGCAAACTGCTCCGCGCCCTCGATCGTGATGCGGGTGACGACGGTGTGCAGAACCGGAAACACCAACCCGCTGTAGCCCAGCGCGCGGAAGCGGCGGGCCAACGGGCGCAGGGGCCAGATTTTTTCCTCGGCGGGGAGCCGGGGCGGAGGCGGCGGGGCGGCGCCGACGGGGGGCTGGGCGCGTCCGTGGCCGGCGGGCGCGCGCCCCTCATTGCCGGGGGCGCCGAGCAGCGCCTCGAGTTCGCCCACGGTCTGGAGGGTGAGCAGCGAGCTCTCGTCCAGGCCGGCGGCGCTGTGCGCCTCCAGCCAGCTCCACAACTCAACCCGGTCGAGCGAGGATAGGCCCAGATCGCTGTCGAGCCGCGCCTGCGGGCCCAGGCGGCTGGGCGCGATGCCCCAGCGCTGCTGCAGAAAGGCGCGCCAGCCGTTGGCGCCGCCATCGCCCGGGGTCTCGGGCCGGGCGGGCTCGCCCTGATTGACCCAGCGCGCGATCGCGGTGCGTTGCAACTTATGGGTGGAGGTGGTGCGGGGCAGATGAGGCTGCGGCCAGACGGAGGCGGCGCTGATGCGCTGGTGCGGCTCCAACCCGGCGTTGGCGGCGGCCACGGCGGCGTCGAGCGCGCTGGGGCCGGTTTCCGGGCGCAGCACCACCACGGCGTGGACCTGTGCCCGCCCCCCGCGCTGATCCTCCACCGCGGCGCACTCCTCGATGCCCGACTGCCGCGCCAGCACCCGCTCGACATCATCGGGATAGACGTTGAGCCCGGCGGCGGTGACGATCACCTCCTTCTTGCGCCCGAGAAAATGGAGATTGCCCTCGGCGTCGAGGCGCCCCAGGTCGCCGGTGTGCAGCCAGCCCTGGTCATCAAAGGCCTGCGCCGTGGCCCCGGGATTCTGGTAATAGCCAGGCGACACGTTACCGCCGCGCACGAGAATTTCCCCATCGGACGCAATTTGCATTTCCACCCCGGCGAGCGTGCGCCCCACGGCCCCGCGCTGGGCCTTGAAGGGGTTGGTGATGGCAATGGCGGGCGCGGTTTCGGTCAGGCCGTAGCCCTGGACCACGGCGTAGCCCAAGCCGTTCCAGAACTGCTCGAGGGCCAGCGGCAGCGATGCGCCGCCCACGACGAACGCCCAGAACTTCCAGCCCAGCTTGCGGTGCAGCCCGCGCCATCGCCACCAGCGCCACAGCACGCTGTGGCCATCGCCAATCTGCCAAGCCTGGTCATAGCTGACGCCGGCTTCGGCCGCGGCCCATTGGCTGAGCAGGCTGAGCTGTTGCGGCACCGCCACCATGACCGAGGCCCGGTAGCGCTTGATCATCGCCGCCCACTGCGACGGCGCCTGCGACTGGGGATAGACCACGGTGCTGCGGATCAGCGCCGGAATCAGCAGGCCCATCACCTGGCCGAACAGGTGGCTGAGGGGGATGAGATGCAAAAAGCGCAACGGCAGCAACACCCGCGCCCGCCGGATATGCTTGTTCACCTCGGCGCCGATCGGGCGCAGGTTGGCCAGCACGTTGCCATGGGTGATCATGACGCCCTTGGGCTCGGCGGTGGCGCCGGAGGTGTAGACGATCTCGAGCAGAGTTTCTGGCGGTGGTTCGAGAGCGAGCTCGAGCGGCGTGGCCGGAGGGAGCGCCACGATCTGGTCGAAGTGCAGCAGCGGCGTGTCGCCGAGGGTGGCTTCGCGGTCGCTGCAGAGCAGAACGGCTTCGGTTTGCTGGCGGACACGCTCGCCCAATTCGGCCGAGAAGGCCGCGTCCAGTGGCACCAGCACCGCTCCGGCCAGCACGCAACCGTAGTAGCTGATGGCCCACGCCGCCCCGGACGTTCCCCAGACCATCACCCGGTCGCCGGCGCGCACGCCGCGGCGCGCGAGTTCGCGCTGGAAGGCGAACGCCTTGCCCAGCAGCTCGGCGTAGCTGTAGCGCACGCTGCGATACAGATGCTGCTCCACCAGAGCGGTAGTCCGGCCCAGCTCGGCGAGGCTGCGGATGTACTGGGGCAGGCAGTTCAGAGTGGCGGGTTGATTCGGCATGCGCCCGGCAGCGGCTGGCAACTCCTGGCTGCCCTATCAGTCTAGCGAAATGGCGGCTAGTGGCTAGTGGCTAGTGGCTAGTGGCCAGTGGCTAGTTGAACGACGCGCCGTGGGCAGGCGTTTAGATTTTCGTGGGGTAGTCGTCGGTGTAGCAGGCTTTGCAGAACGAGTCGTGGGTGTTGCCGACGGCGCGGTCAAGGCCAGCGAGAGAGAGGTAGGCGAGGGAGTCGGCGCCAATGGAGTCGCGAATCTGGGCGATGCTTTGGTTGGCGGCAATCAGCTCCGCTTTTGAGGGGGTGTCGACGCCGTAGTAGCAGGGCGCGATCGTGGGCGGGCAGGAGATACGCATGTGGACTTCGGTGGCGCCGGCGTCGCGGATCATGTGGACGATTTTGCGGCTGGTGGTGCCGCGGACAATGGAGTCATCCACCAGCACGATGCGTTTGCCCTCGAGCAGACGGCGGACGGGGTTGAGTTTGAGCTTGACGCCGAAGTCGCGAATCTGCTGCGAGGGTTCAATGAAGGTGCGGCCGACGTAATGGCTGCGGATGAGGCCGAAGCGGCAGGGCAGGCCGCTGACGTCGGCATAGCCCAGCGCCGCGGCCACGCCAGAATCGGGCACGGGGACGACGATATCGGCCGCGGCGGGCGCCTCCTGGGCGAGGATGCGGCCCATGGCCTCGCGGCTCTGCTGGACGCTCCGCTCGAACACCAAACTGTCGGGCCGGGCGAAGTAGACGTGCTCAAAGATGCATTGGCGGCGGGGGCGCTGAGCGCCAAAATGGTGGACCTCGATGGTGGGGTTTTCCGACTCGCCGGAGATTTTCACCCACTCCCCGGGCGCCACGTCGTGCTCGAAGCGGGCGCTGATGAGGTCGAAGGCGCAGGTCTCGCTGGCGAAAAAGACGCCCCCATTACCCAGGCGGCCCAGGGCCAGGGGACGGAAGCCCCAGGGATCACGAATGGCGTAGAGCGCGCCGGGCGCGAGCAGCGCCAGCGAGTAGGCGCCTTCCACTTGGGCGAGGGCTTCGGCCAGGGCGACGTCAAAACTGGAGGCTCGGGACTGAGCGAGCAGATGCAGGATGACTTCGGTGTCGCTGGTGGTCTGAAAGATGGAGCCCTGGGCTTCGAGGCGAGCACGGATTTCGCCAGCGTTCACCAGGTTGCCGTTGTGGGCAATGGCGAGCTGGCCCTTATTACATTCCACAATCAGCGGCTGGGCGTTGTTGATGCCACTGTCGCCGCAGGTGGAGTAGCGGGTGTGACCGATGGCGACGCGGCCGGGGAGGCGGTGAAGGGCCTTGGGGGTGAAGATGTCGGCCACCTGACCCATGGCGCGGCGGGTGTGAATGATCTGGCCGGGGCCGCGGGCATCGCTGGAGGCGATGCC
>JBOGKJ010000110.1:0-4097 GCA_050745565.1 Terriglobales bacterium
CCACCGGTGCGCTGACCCCTCCAGGTCCTGGCCCGCTGCCGGTTAGCAAATCTCGACGCCGACAATTGACGGGCGCGGGCCCGGCCCCTGCTCGCTGAGACGCTCGCAGCGCCACGCCCGCACTCGAAGGGCTGTGGAGCACCGGCCCGGAGCTCGGTGAGCCCAAGCCGGCGCGAGCGGCCTTTCGCTAGAGTTCGGGCTGCACCGCTTCGTTTACCGGGAGCGGTGATAGCGCCACTGGCGCTTTCACCCCGTTGGAATTCCGCAGCCCTTCGCGCCGATTTTGTCCGCAGTGCAAACGGCGCGACTCCCGTCACCGGACCTCGGCGACGGGTGGCCGGCGCTATACTCGGCGTATGGACGTAGAGCGGACCATGGAGTTCATCCTGCAGATGCAGGCGAAAACAGCCGCCGCGCACGAGCAGCATGCCGAATCGCTCAAGGCTCACGCAGCATGGCTAAAGGAGCATGACGCGGCGGTGAAGGAACACGAAGCCGCCATTCGGCGGGTTGCGGACCTGCTGAACCGGCTGGCGGAGACCGAGCTACTGCTGGCTGCCGATGTGCGCTCGCTGCACGGAGCTCAGGCCGCGGATCGGGAGACCTCACGCGGCTGGGCACGCGACGCCGAAGCGCGGCAGTGCGCGGGGGATGAGCGCCAGAGCGCGGGGGACGAGCGTCAGCGCGCGGCCGATGAGCGGGCGCGCGCCATGGACGAGCGCCTGAATGCACTGATCACGGTCGTGGACGGGCTGGCGCGGCGCAACGGCGGGCGCCAGCCGGGCGGCGCGCCGCCGGCGTAACGGAGAGCGACCTTGAATTACGGCGCCTTGGGGCCGTAGTTTTTGCTCAGATATCCCACCATCGCATTTAACTGGGCCGGCGAGGCTTCGAGGCCATTGTCCTGCATGGAGTGCAGTGTGTCCTGCCACTGGGCCTGGGTCTGGTGCTGGCGGACGACGCGGGCGAGGGTGTGGCAGCCGGTGCAGAGGCTGACGACTTCGGCCTTGCCGGCACCGTCGGGCATTTTAGCGGCGTCGGGATCGGGGGCGGGCTGAGCACCGGAGGCCGCCGGCGGCGGTGCTGCGGCTGCCGGCGGCGGGGTCGGCGGCGTGGGCGCGGCGCGGTGGGCGCAGCCGGCGGCGGCGACTGCAGCCCCCAGGCCTAATGCCAGAGCCAAGCTGACGCGGAGGCGAGGGCGGGGTTCAGGCCTTTTGGCCCACGGCAAGGCAAGCGTAGGAGTGGTCATCGGGGTTGCGGGCGAAGATGGAGGGTTTGGAGACCTCGACGCGGACGTCGGTCCAGCCGTCCCCGGTCAACATCTCGCGGTAGTCGGCAGCGCTCAGCAGGTGCACCGGTACTCGGAGGCCGGCTGCCCAAGTCTTGGCATTGGGGTTGCCGGTGAACAGGCACATCAACAGGAAAATGCGGCCGCCGGGGGCAAGCAGCCGGCGCAGCTCGTGCAGCACCGTGAGCTGATCGGGGTAGTAATAAAAGTTCTCCACGCTCAGCACGTGCGTGAACGAGGCATCGGGCATGGGAACGTGTTCGGCCGGGGCGCACAGGAACCGGACGTGGGGCGGCGGCGCTGGCGCCTGAGCCTCGGCGATCATGGCGTCGGAAACATCCACGCCCACGGCCGTACCGGTGGGGCCAACGCGG
Source organism: Terriglobales bacterium (assembly GCA_050745565.1). Taxonomy (GTDB): domain Bacteria; phylum Acidobacteriota; class Terriglobia; order Terriglobales; family SCQP01; genus SCQP01. The sequence continues at coordinate 1,663 of JBOGKJ010000110.1, forward strand.
TCGGCGAGCAGGCGCGTGGCCCAACCCGAGCCGCACCCCAAATCGAGCGCCCGGTCGCCGGGCCGCAGTTGCATGCGTTCGAGCGCATGGGCGGTGATGGCGCGGTGATGCCGCGCCATGGATTCGCCCTTGCCGCGCTCCTGCCAGCCGTTGAATTCGAGCCGCAGACGTTCGAGCGCGGCGGCGGCAGTGGCGTCCGGGGCTGGGTCGGTTGGCGCCGCGGCGTTCATGCGCGGGAGGCGGCGACGAAATCGTCCACGGCGGTGTGGTTCATCGAGCAATGGTTGGGGCCGCACATGGCGCAGAAGCGCGCGTCCTTGTAGCCCTCCTGCGGCAGCGACTCGTCGTGCAGCGCGCGGGCGGTCTCGGGGTCGAGCGCGAGGGCGAACTGCTCGCGCCAGTTGAAGCTTTTGCGGGCGCGCGAGAGGGCGTCATCGCGGTCGCGGGCGCCGGGGCGATGGCGGGCGATGTCGGCGGCGTGGGCGGCGATGCGGTAGGCGATCAAGCCCTGCTTGACGTCGGCGGCGTTGGGCAGGCCCAGGTGCTCCTTGGGGGTAACGTAGCAGAGCATGGCGGCGCCGTGCCAGCCGATCATCGCCGCGCCGATGGCGCTGGTGATGTGGTCATAGCCGGGGGCGAAATCGGTCACCAGCGGGCCCAAGGTGTAGAAGGGGGCGGCGTGGCAGAGCTCGACTTCCTTTTCCACCTGCATCTGAATCTGGTCCATGGGGATGTGCCCGGGGCCTTCGATCATCACCTGCACCTCGTGCTCCCAGGCGCTGCGGGTGAGCTCGCCCAGCGTCTTCAGTTCGGCGAACTGGGCGGCGTCGCTGGCGTCATGGAGCGAACCCGGGCGCAGGCTGTCGCCCAGCGAGAAGCTGACGTCGTAGCGGCGGAAAATCTTGCAGATATCGTCGAAGCATTCGTAGAGCGGATTCTCGGCGCTGTTCTCGACCATCCACTCCGCCAAAATCGCCCCGCCGCGGCTGACGATGCCGGTGATGCGGTCGCGGGTCAGCGGCAGGTACTCGCGCAGAATGCCGGCGTGGATCGTCATGTAATCCACACCCTGCTCGGCCTGCTCTTCGATGGTTTCGAGCAGCACCGCGCGCGTCAGGTCGCGGATGCGCTTGACCTTCGTCAGCGCCTCGTAAATGGGCACGGTGCCGATCGGCACCGGCGAACGCCGCAGGATGGCTTCGCGGATGGCGGGGATGTCGCCGCCGGTGGAAAGATCCATCACCGTGTCGGCGCCGTAATGCACCGCGACATGGAGCTTTTCGAGTTCGGCCTCGCGGTCGCTGGCGAGCGAGGAGTTGCCGATGTTGGCGTTGATCTTGCAGCGCGAGGCGACGCCGATGGCCATGGGTTCGAGCTCGGGGTGGCGGATGTTGGCGGGAATGATGAGGCGCCCGGCGGCGAGCTCGGCGCGGATGAGCTCCGGCTCCAGCCCCTCCCGGCGGCCGACGAACTCCATTTCCGGCGTGATCTCGCCGCGGCGGGCGAAATGCATTTGCGTCATCGCGTCCGAGCCCGCCTGCTGCTGGCGGGCGGCGCGTTCACTGATCCAGCGCGAACGAAGCAGGGCATCCATCTCGCTCATCGGTCTCTCCCCTCAAATTATCGCCCGGATTGAACGCTCGCGTCACGCGCCTGGACAATTCGGGCGGCAATCGTTGGCGCCGGCCCTGTGCGGCTGCGAGGGCTGGCATTGAGGGGCGCGGGCCCCTGCCCCTGCTCGCTCGGACGCTCGCAGCGCCGTGCCCGCACTCGAAGGGCAGTGGAGCACCGGCCCGGGGCCCGGTAAGCCCAAGGGGGCACGAGCAGCCTTTCGCTATGGCAGAATCACGGTTGCTGTGGTCACCCGAACTGCCGCGTGGCGCCGGCCGGCGGCCGGCGCGCGAGTCGGCGACCCGCCCCACGGGAGGTGGCGCCGACCGGAAGGCTGCTGGTTTTGCCACACCTACGTTGATTCCGGGAGCGGTGAAAGCGCCACTGGCGCTTTCACCCCGTTGGAATTCCGCGGCTCTTCGCGCCGATTTTGCCCGCAGTGCAAACGGCGCAACTCCCGCGTGCGACCACGGGTGCTTGACCGGCCATCGGTGGCTGAACACGATTCCCTTATGCACGACCCCAAACGGACGATTGCCGGCCGGCGGGCGATCGCACGCGCGGGCGCTTCGAGCGCGAGGTGAGGCCAGCCGGCCGCGAGGGGAGACCTGGAGGGGTCAGCGCGCCGGTGACGCGCTGACGGCCCTCGGCCTGCGATTTCGCTTGTTGAAAAGCGACTCGGCCGCTGCCGCGTGTGGTGGGGCGGGTCGCCGACCCGCCCGCCGGCCGCCGGCCGGCGGCGCTCGACCAGCGGTAACCCACGGCCCGTTCGCGCACACGTCGGCCGTCGCGCGGAGTGGCGTACCAGCGCAGGCGCTCGATCG
>JBOGKJ010000111.1:0-6687 GCA_050745565.1 Terriglobales bacterium
CGGTGCGCGAGTCAGCGCGACGTCGACCAGGACGTCGGTGTCCACCAGCAGTTTCACCGATGCTTGTGTGCCAGTCGGCGATACTTCACGTCCGGGCGACAGGCGGGTTCAAAGGCCCCGCGCCAGAGCTCGGCAAAACTGGCCGCCGTCCCCTGGCTGGCCTCACGCAGCGAAGGCCCCACCAGCGCCGGGATCGAGGTGCCCCGGCGGCGCATTCCCGCCCTGGCGCGGGGCAGCAGGTCCCGATCCACGGCAATCGTCAGGTTGGTCTTCAGCGCGGCCCGACGTCTGGCGAAAGGCTGCTCGCGCCCCCTTGGGCTCGCCGGGCCCAGGCCGGCGCCGCCCTTCGAGTGCGGGCGCGGCGCTGCGAGCGTCTCAGCGAGCAGGGGCAGGGGCCAGCGCCCGTCAATTCGTCGAGCGCCAGCAGCGCCACCGGGATGCCGTCCCACACCGTGGCTTCGCGGCGCGCGTCGCAGTCGGCGAACTCGCAGCCGGAGATTGACGTGAGCAGTTCCAGTCGCACCGGCGGCACGCCCATCCGGAGCACCTGCCCAGGCGCCGTCAGGACCCCGCCACCGGGATCTGGAAATCCGAACTCCGTCAGCACGCGCGCCACTCGCCCGGCGTTGCGCGCGCTGGCCTCAATCCCGATATCCCGGTCGGCGGTGGCGGGGGCGTAGCCGTAATCGCTCACCGTGTAGCCGCCCGACACCAAGATTTCGGCTTCAGCCGAGTTCAGCGACCTCAAAAACTCTTTGAAGTCGGGCGGTAGCAGGATCATAGCCGTACACGATTTGCCGCAGGGTCTCGAGCGCCTCCATCCGCCGCTCGGGCGTCTGCGCCCGCCAATGGGCGCGGTCGCTGGCCTCGGCCTCGCGCCAGGACGTCACCGCAAACGCCGTGCGGTCCAACCGCATGCGCTCATCGTCAGCCATGGGCAACTGTATCACACCTAGGAGCTATCGCCGCGGGCCGGCCCGGCGCCTCAGCCCTGGATCAGTTCGACTTCCAGGTTGATTTTGATTTTCTCGCCGACCAGCACGCCGCCGGTCTCGAGCGCCTGGTTCCAGACCAGCCCGTAGTCCTTGCGATTGATCTCGCCGTGCGCCTCAAAGCCCCAGCGCGTGCCGCCCCACGGATCCTTGGCGGGCGCGGCCGGAGGCTCGACCTCGAGCGTGATCGGACGCGTGACGCCGTGGACGGTGAGGTCGCCGGTCATGCTGTAGCCCGCGCCGGCGCGGGTAATGGCGGTCGAGCGAAAACGGATGGCCGGGTGTTTTTCCGCATCGAGAAAGTCCGGGCTGCGGAGGTGGGTGTCGCGCTGCGGCTCGCGGGTGTCGAGTGAAGTGACGTCCACTTCAACTTCGACCTGGCCGCGGGTGAGATCGCTATCGGGGACGGTCACCGTCCCCTTGCTTTTCGAAAACACGCCGCGGACGTTGGACACCATCATGTGGCGGACAACGAACTGGATCGAGGTGTGTACGGGGTCAATGTTCCAGGTGGTGGGCATGCCATCCAGTTTAACGCCGCCGGTTGCCCCGCCCGCCACGCCCGGCAGGATTGACGTAGAAGGGCGCATCCGGCCCGCTGCCCGGGGTGTAGAGGGCGGCCTTTTCCGCCGGCGTCATGTCCGGGTACGGCAAGACATCGTAGAGCGGCTGCGCGGCGGCGAGGGCGGCATCACCGGCTTCCACGGTGGCGGCGAAAATGCGGATCGCCGGGTTGTCGGGCAGCGTCAGCGTGTGCGCGCCGGCCGCAATCGGCAGCTCGTAGGCGAACAGATACGAGTAGCTGTAGGCGTCGTTCGACCCGTCAGCAAGATGGTGATGGCTGGCGAACCAGGCGAGCGGCGCGCGCTTGATGTAGCCCGGGTGCAGGCCGGCATAGAGCTGGTACTGGTAGGTGAAGGTGCGGCCGCCGCGGCCCTGCCGGCTGGCCTCATGGTGGCTCCAGTCGCGGTAATCCCACTGGCCGATGTAGCCGGTCCAGTTCTGGACGTCGAGCGGCGTCGAAGCCGAGCCCACGCCGAAGGCGGCGGTCTGGTCGCCGTTCGCGGCCGCGAGCAGGTAGAGCCGGGTGAAATGGCCGGCGGGCAGGTTGATGGTCTGGCCGTGGGCGGTGACCACGTCCGGGCCGTTGGGGTCGGCCAGGTGAAAAGCGACGCCGGCATAGTCGAGCGTCTGCGGCAGCATCTCGGCGGGATAGTTGTCGCCTTTGCCGTCAAACCCTGTGGTCGAGGGGGTATGGTCGAGAGTGGCGACGGCGGCGTCGTAGCTGAGCGCGACGGCGGCCTGGCGCGGCGCCGGAGCGGCGCCCAGCCGCCCCAGGCGCACCTCGAGCGAGCGCGGCTCATAGGGCGTAAACGAGAGCACCACGTCGCCGCCGGCGATGCGGGCGGCGCCGGAGCGGTATTGGCCGTTCACGAAGCCCGGCTTGATGGGCTGCTCCTGGCCGTTGACTTCCTCCACGGATTGGGCGGGAGCGGCAAAGTGCAGGCGCACGCCGGATTCCTCCTGCCCGTTCAACTCCACCAGACGAACCACCACCGCGTTGCCCTGCTCCGCCTTCTTGAGCGCCAGCACGCGCACGCGCGGGTTGCTGACCCGCAGCAGCGAGAGTTGGCGGCCGAGTGCGCCGGCGTGTTTGGGCGAGCGGAACGCCACCAGCGGCACGTTCAGCCGGTAGGCCTGCCACTCGGTCGCCTGTTGCCGCCAGTCGCCGGCGTGGCCCACCAGCCCAAACTGCGTCTCGTGGTGGCCCCAGTCCTGCGTGGCCTGGTCGCTGTAGTTGCGGTTGTGCAGCCCCGGGGTGTAAAGCAGCGTCAGGCGCAGGGTGTGGTCGTTGGGTTTGTCGCTGCCGGTTTTGACGTCGGTGAGCAGCGTGGCGCCATAGGCGTCGCTCGCGTCGGTGAGGTCCACCCACTGATGCGAGGCCACCTCGAACTGGCGCGGGTTGTCGTTGCCGCGCTGGATGGTGCCGATGTCCCAGTTGTAGGTGGCGACCGGATCGGAGGCGGTGAGCGGAAAGTCGGCCATGAGCGCGCTGTGGCCGGTCTTCCAGTCCACGTTGGCGCCGAACACGGCGCGGTTGCCGGCATCGCCGGCGGCGAGGCTGATGGTCTGCACGAAGTGCGAGCCCTCGGCGTCGCGGGTGATCTGCAGTTTGACCCGCGCTGGTCCGTTCTCGACGATGCTGACCTCGGCGGGCCCGTCCACGTAGGCGCGCGGCGGCTTGTTCTGATCGTTCCAGTCCATGTTCCAGGCCGGCCACACCGAGGGCGCCTCGGTCTGGAACGAGAGCCGCATGGGCGCGCTCAGCAGTTCGCGCTTCAACTGTTTGTCGAAAATGCTGGCGACGTCGCCGGCGGCGTTCAACTGGATGCGGTAGCGGGCGTTTTCCAGGCCCTCGCGCGTGACTTTGAGTGTCGAGGCCGCCGGGCGCGCCGCTGGAGCGATGCTGTAGACGGCATAGCCGGTGGCCGGAACCGAGGCGACAAACACCACCGTGCCGTCCGCATCGAGCTGGGCGGGGGCGGGGCGGCCGTCCGGTCCGGTGACGCGCACGGCCGCGGGCTCGCCTTGCGGAAACCGCACCCGAATCTGCACCGGGTCCTGGCGCGCAATGTTCAGCGGATTAAACACCACCACCGGGATGCCGGCGACTCCGGTGTCGAGATGCTGGGCGACGGCATCGCTGGCCGAGGTGAGCACGCCGGCAAACTGGTTGGCGGCAATGGTGTCGTCGTTCCAGGAATAGGTGTAGGCCGAGGCCTCGGCCGTGCCCGCCATGAGGTCGTGGAACTGGCCGCCGAGCAGCAGCCGCCAGGCGTGGGTGAGGCGCGGCTGCGGATAGCGGCGTCCGAGCAGCATGGCGCCCACCGAGGCCTCCTCGGCGGCATGGGCGAGGATCTCGTTTTTGCGGTTCCAGCGCTTGTGGGCCGCCTCCGACGTCAGCGAGCCGGCGGAGTGGTTGATGAGTTCGAGGTCGCCGGTGTAGCGCGGCAGCCGGGAGAGGTCGTCGTGCATCATGTCCAGGAACATGGTGTCGGTGTCGGACCACTCGACGTGAATGGGGCCGTCACCCACCGCCACCGGCGGAGTGGCGGCCGCCGGCGGCTGGCCGCGGCGGCGGCGGGGCGGCGGCAGCGCGATGGTGCCGTGGTCAAGCGTCGCCTCCATGAGCTTCACCGACTCCTCGTCCGGGGCGCCGCCAATGTCGCCGGTGCCGACGTAGTGATAGTCGTCGTAAATGCCGGTGAGCTGGCCGTCCACCGTCACCGGATCCAGACCGTTCGCATAGGGCACCAGGTAGCTGAGCCCGTTCTTGGTCAAATCCGTGGTCACCCCGCCGCTGTAGCTGCCGGGGTTGGTGGCCGCCATGATGCTGTGCCCATCCGGACCCGTCCAGATGCCGACGTTGAAGGGAATGCCCTCGGGCGTCTTCTCCGGCGAGTCGGGGCCGCCCACCCGCGCCGCCGGCTGCCAGCCGGCGCTCAACTTCTGGGTCGAGAACCCGAGCAGGCCGGCGTGGCTGAGAATGCTGGGCAGCGAGGCCGGGAACCCGAAGCAGTCCGGCAGCATGTAGTCCACCGCCGTCTTGCCGAACTCGGTGCGGAAGAATTCGTTGCCGTACAGCACCTGGCGGATGATGCTTTCTGCGTTGGGGCTGTTGACGTCGTTTTCCTCCACCGAGCTGCCGCCCGGGAACCAGCGCCCGGCGGCAATTTCCTTCTTCAGCTCGGCATAACGCTGGGGGAAATACTCCTTGAACATGCCGTAGCGGTTGGACCCGGTGAAGTTGAAAATGTAGTGCGGGTACTTTTGAATCAGCTCGAAGTTTTTGTCGAGCGTGTTCTTCAGATACTCGTCTATGACTTGGGGGTAGTCCCAGCGCCACTCGGTGTCGAGATGGGCGTAGCCCACCACAAACAGCGTCGGCGTCTTGGTCAGGTCCGGGGCATCGGCGGGCACGGGCTTGCTGACCTGGGCCAGTACGATCGAGGGCCCATTGGCCGCGGGGCGCGGGACGGAGGCGGGCTGTTGGGCGGCGAGGCCGAGGCCGAGGACGGCGATACATCCCGGCAAGAGATACGGGCAGGAGAGTCTGGGCATGGATGGGCTCCGGAACTTGGGCCAGCATACTAGGCTTCGGGCCTTGATGCAAAATGCCGGAGCGCATCCCGGCACTCGGGCGGCGGGGTCCGGATGTGGCGCACTAACGTCGAACCGGTGCCGGCCGGCCGGAATTATTCGCCCGGTGTGCGCAGGCGGCTGGCGACCTCGGGTCCAAGTCGCTGGAAGTCGCTCCGGTTCCAGGTGTAGATGAGTCGGGCGCCGGCCTTAAGGGCGCAGTTGGCGATCAAGGCGTCATACAAGGCGAGCTTCGTGACCTGACTGTGCTAGCGCGGTGCGGCGCCGGCATGCGCGTCATGCTGGCGTAGACTTCCGCCAGGGAATGCGCCGCACAGGCGCCGGCGCCAGTGTAGTGCGTCACATACGACGACTCGTTTGGTGTCGTTACTTATGCGACTTTTCCACAAGAAAAGTCGCACATCCGCTGAGGAATAAGCGTCACTCCGCGTGACGCACTACACCAGCCCCGAGCGTCCGCAGCAGTGGGTGGCTGGCGGCATGATGCGGATGATCACTGTAATCGGCGGCCACCAGCACCGAAGTGTCGAAAAACGGCAACGGCGGACTCACCCCGGCCCCAGCGCAAGATTGTGGAGATCGCGTTCGGCGCGCAGCACCTTCACCTCCTCCGCCAGGGAGCCTTCCGCCATCGGCTGGCCGGTGTGCAAAACCCAGAGGCCAGCGTCCAGCGTGACGCGGCGTTGCGCTGGCTCCCGGCTGAGCCGCAGGCCAGCATCGTCGGCCACCAGGCGCAGCCGGTCTCCGGCGCGCAGGTGCAGCCTTTGCCGCACCTGTTTGGGTAGGACGATCCGACCCGCTCGATCCAAATGCACGTCCATGGCGTTATCGTAATGCCATTTTGCCAAGCCAGAATGGCATGCCGACGGGGCCCTACAACTGCCAGCCCCCGTCCAGGGTCAGTACCGAACCGGTCAGGAAGCTATTGCCGGCCAGCAGGTAGACGATGACCTCGGCGGCCTCGGCGGGCTGGCCCAGGCGCTGCATGGGGGTGCGGGCCACAACGGCGTCCCGCAGCGGGGCGAAGCCGGGGCCGCGCGCGGCGATCTCTTCGGTGTCAAACAGACCGAGCAGCAAGGCGTTGACGCGCACCCGCGGGGCAAGGCGGTGAGCGAGGTAGCGGGTGAGGGTCGGGAGTGCGCCCTTGCTGGCGACGAAGTAGGCCGAGCTGCCGTTGCCACGCGGAGTACCGGCGCTGCCGATGGTGACCACCGCCTCGAACGTGGAGGCGCGCTCGGCGGCGGCGAGCGCCAGCGCCAACGGCGCGCGCAGGTTGACGGCCACGGCGCGGTCAAACAGCGCCGGGTCGAAGCCGGCTTCGGCGGCGGCGTGATGGAACGAGTCGGTGGAGGGCGCGGCCGGACTGCGCGGCGGTTGCGGCGGCGTGAAGGCGGCGTTGTTGACCAGATAGTCCAGGCGGCCGCAGCGCTCGAGCACCCGCTCGATCAGCGCCACCGGGGCGTCGGGCAGGGCGAGATCGGCGGCGAACTCGCCGCCCGCGCGCTGGTGGCGCGCCACCCGCGCGCCGCAAGCC
>JBOGKJ010000112.1:0-4012 GCA_050745565.1 Terriglobales bacterium
CTCGCCGCTGGCGCAACGCGCGGCCTGGATCGCCAACGCCGTCGCGCTCGTCGCCGTCGTGACCTACAGCATTTACATCCACCGCCGCTTTGCCGGCCCGGTGCGATTGGACGAGCACAGCTATTGAGGACCTCCGGCGACGCGACGGCCGAGCGCGCTCACGCCAGGATGCGCCGCATTCCCGCTGGCGGGGGATTGGCTCCGATGCGGTGCGGCCGCCCTTTTCTGGACGCCCTCCCACTGGTCGGGCTGCGGCCGAAATTCGCTTGACGGCAACGCGCGCCCGCTCTGCTCAGGGCGCGTCCAAGTTGCCCCGTATGGAACGCCTCTGCGCGCTGCGGGGCGGCTCCGCGAGTTCGTGACCGTACCTAACCCGGACGCTGCTGTTGGCCGAGAACTGAGTGATTGCGCGCCGCTGTCGCGCCGGCTAGAAGTGGGAAGTGAGAAGTGGGAAGTGGGGGGCGCCGCGGTGCCAGTCTGGGCTGGATCGAGCCACCGCTGGCTGGGAGCCGCGCGCCGTGAGCAAGAGCGGCGGCGGTTCCAGTTCTCAACTTCCTGGCCGCGGCGGTAAACTGGAATGGTGATGGATATTCAACTCAAACGCGCTTACGAGGCGGCGGCCCCAAGCGATGGCCAGCGCTATTTGGTTGAGCGGCTGTGGCCGCGCGGGGTCAAAAAGACTGACCTGCCTCTGCAGGGCTGGCTCAAGGACGTGGCGCCCTCAGCGGAGCTGCGGCAATGGTATGGGCATGAGGTGGCCAAGTGGCCTGAGTTTCAGCGCCGCTATCTGGTCGAGTTGCGGGCCCATCCGGCGGCGGCGGCGCCGCTGCTCGAGGCCGCCCGGCGCGGGGCGCTCACGCTGGTGTACGCGGCCCACGACCAGGAACACAACGGCGCCGTGGTCCTCAAGCATTATCTCGATTCGCGGCTGCGGCGCCCCGCCGCCAGGAGGGTCGCATGAGCACGACCCATCTGCTGGAGCGGCAGCCGGTGGCTGAGGGCACCATGGCGTTCCGGCTGGCCAAACCGGAAGGCTTCAGTTACAAGGCCGGCCAGACCGTGGACTTGACCCTTCCGAACCCGCCCGAAACCGACGCCGAGGGCAACACCCGCACCTTTTCGCTGGCCAGCGACCCGGCTGAGGCCAGCCTGATGATTGCCACCCGCATGCGCGACACCGCCTTCAAGCGCGTGCTGCGCACCATGCCGCTCGACGCCCCCATCCAGCTCGAGGGTCCGTTCGGCGACCTGATCCTCCCCAGCCGCTCCTCGCGCCCGGTCGTGTTGCTGGCGGGCGGCATCGGCATCACCCCGTTTCACGCCATGGTGCTCGCTGCGGCGCGGGAGAAACTGGCGCACCGCATCTTCCTCTTCTATGGCAATCGCCGTCCCGAGGATGCCGCGTTCCTGGATGAGCTGATGGCGCTGCCGGCCCGCAACCCGCGCTTCACGCTGGTGGCGGTGATGTCGGAGATGGAGAAATCGCCGCGGCCCTGGGACGGCCCGCGCGGCCTGATCACCGCCGAGTTGCTGTCGAAGTATCTGGAGGGCGCAGCCGATCCGTTGTATTACATCGCCGGGCCTCCGGCCATGGTGGCGGCGCTGAAAACCACCCTGACCGCGAGCGGCGTGAACGAGGACGACATCCGCTCGGAAGAGTTCCCCGGCTACTGACCGGCCCCTCCCCCATGCCACTGATCATGTACTCCACCACCTGGTGCCCGGACTGTCGGCGCGCCAAGCGTTTCCTCGCCGAACACGGAGTCGCTTACGAGGAAATCAACATCGAGCAAGCCCCGGGCGCGGCCGAACTGGTAACTGCCAACAACCAGGGGTTGCAAAAAGTCCCAACCTTCGACCTCGACGGGCGCTTCTTTCACTGCAGCCCGTTTGACGCCGCGCGCCTGCGGCGCGAACTGGGGTTGTGAGCGGCATGAGCGCGGCGCCGCAGATCATCCTCGTGATGGGCGTCTCCGGGAGCGGCAAGACCACCGTCGGCCGCCTGCTCGCCAACCGCCTGGGCTGCGCGTTCCTGGAAGGCGACACGCTGCATCCGGCGGCCAATATCACCAAGATGTCCAACGGCATCCCGCTCGACGACACCGACCGCGCCCCATGGCTGGCCGCCATCCGGCAGCATCTCGAGACGGCGCGGCAGGCGCGCACGGGCCTGGTGGTGGCCTGCTCGGCGCTCAAGCAGCGCTACCGGGATTTCCTGGCGGCAACCGGCGCCGTGCGCTGGGTCTACCTGTATGGCTCACCCGAGCTGCTGCGCTCGCGCCTCGAAGCGCGCCACGGCCACTACATGCATGTCAACATGCTCGCCAGCCAACTGGCTGATCTTGAACCGCCGCGCGATGCCATCGCGGTGGACATCACCCCGCCGCCAGAAGAAATCGTCGAGCAGGTGCTGGCGGCCTTGGGCGCCGACGCAACGGGCGTGGCGGCCAACCCTGTAAAGCCGGGCGACCTGACTTAGGGCAGCAGGCCGGTGGGTTTAAGTCCCGCCGGTGGTGAACGGCGCCTTGGCGCCACTCACCACCTTGAAAACCAGTTCCTTTTCGCAGTGGTCGCACTCCATTTCGTACTTGCGCGTGATCAGGCAGCGCATGTAGTCCTCCGGCCCCGGGTAGATGTTGTACACCCGCTGGCACTCCGGGCACTCCACCGCCAGGATCGATCCGCTCATATCTTGGATTCTATCCCAGACTTGCCGGCTCGCAACGGTCGCACCTTGCGCGCAGTTGGCAATGCAGGCGTGAGAAGTCCCGAATCTTCGAAGGGCGGCCTGCCTCCGGCGGATGATGCTGGGGCGGCCCCAGCGGCGCGCAAGCCGGGCTGGGGCACATGGGACCCGCGGCCCGGTGCACCAGAAAACGGGTGCCGGGCCGGCGAAGTCGCGCTGGCGCCCGCGCCCGCCAAATCGTGGCCGCGTTCGAGCGGATGGGCGCGGTCGTAGACTTCGGTGAGCTGCCGGATGTCGGTGTGGGTATAGCGCTGCGTGGTGGCGAGCGAGGCGTGGCCGAGCATCTCCTGGATGGCGCGCAAATCGGCGCCCTCGCCCAGCAGGTGGGAGGCGAAGGCGTGGCGCAGGGCGTGCGGGTGCAGATCGAGCGGGAGGCCGAAGGCGCGGGCCTGCTGTTTGACGATGCGGGCGACGGAGCGGGTGGTGAGCGGGCCGCCGCGGCGGTTGAGCAGGAGCTTGCGGGCGGCGGGCGCGGCTTTGCGGCCGCGGCCGGGCGCGGCGAGCACGGCGGTGGCTTGCGCCAGGGCGGCGCGGAGCGGCAGGTAGGCGGCGAGGGCGGCGGTGGCGGCGCGGCCAAACGGCACCAGGCGCTGCTTGCGGCCCTTGCCGGTGACGCGCAGCAGGCCCTGGCCGGTGTCAAGGTCGGCCAGCTCGAGCCCCACCAGCTCGCTCACCCGCAGGCCGCTGCCATAGAGCAGTTCCAGCATCAGCCGGTCGCGCTCGGGAAAGCTGGAGCGGTCGCGAGGGGCGTCGAGAAGTTGATTGATCTGGGCGGTGGAGGGGATGGCGGGCAGCGGCCGACCGCGGCGCGGGGAGCGCAGGATGCGCGCGGGGTTGGCCTCGAGGTAGCCGGCGCGGGTGGCATAGCCGAGCAGGGAGCGGATGGCGGCGAGATGGCGAGCAGCGGTGGCTTTGCCGCATCCGCGGGCATAAAGAGAGGCCAGGAAGCCGCGGATGCGCTCGGCGTCAATCGCCTCGAGCGCCAGCTCCGGGCCGCAGAAGGCGACGAACTGGCGCAGGTCCACACCGTAGTTGCGCAGCGTGTGGGGGCTGGCGTTGCGCTCGCCGCGCAGATAGCGGCCCAGGAACTCGCCGGCGATCGCAGCCACGGTCATGCGGCGCGCTCCTGAGCCCGGAGCCAGCGCGCACAGGCGGCCAGGGCGGCCGCACACTGCGCCTGGCGCCGGCGGCCGCGGTCGCGCTCAGGCGCCGCCAGCGGCGGCAGCAGATCGAAGGTGATGTTGACCGGCGTATAGCCGGCCGCCC